>JBAQBC010000026.1:0-27300 GCA_049286035.1 Xanthobacteraceae bacterium | reverse complement strand
TTTCCGTGTCAATATTACAGCCGCTATTGTTTCCCGGATGGCTACACGGCGTCGGCCCGCTAGTGGCCCGGCTATTATGATTATTCACCCGGTCAATTTGGGCGTGGCGGGTATTTGGGGCGTGGCTATCGTACCGCCGGGTATCACGGGGACTGAAGACGCGGCGATTGAAAAGCGATAGGCATTATTGCTAAAGCTCGCGTCCCGCCGCAAAGCGCCCCACTCGATGTGTGATGGTGGGGCAAGCGCGGAAATCAAAACGCCATCAAAATCCCGGCGCGCGCTCGACCTGATCGTACCAGTCAAAGCCCATGTCTTTGACGATGCGATTGCTCATCACGATGATTCGGCATTCCGCGCCGGAATTGGCGACGTGCTGGTGCAGCGTGAACGGCGGGATGTAGACATAGTCGCCGCGGGTCCACTCGTATTTCCTCGGTGTCTCGGCCCATTGCCACTCGAAGGCTTCGAGGCAATCCCATTTCAGGTCCCAGTGCAGATCGTAGCCGGAGCCTTCGACCACGAAAAATAATTCCTCCCACATGTGGCGATGCTTCCCCGAGCGCTCGCCGTCCTTGAGGAATTGCATATAAGCTTCGATGCAGCATTCGCGCGTCTGCATCTTCTTGTGGACGAGATGCTTGATCAGTCCGTCGGGCGAGCGCTCCCACGGCATGTCCTCGGCCTTGATCACGTTCGGGCGCGTCACATATTCGGCGCGGAATTTTTCCGAAGCGACGAGATCGTCGGCGAGAAAGCTGCTGATCGCGGAACCGGACAGCGCGGCTTGTTTGTCTTCGAACGGCATTTTTGTTCTCTCCGCTCAGATGTCGGTCGGCGGTTTGAAATCCTCGTGGCCGGGCGGCAGCTTGTCGGTCGGCCATTCCACCATTTTCTGGAACAGCAGGTGCATGAACAGAAACAGCGGCTTGGCCTTGAACACCAGCAGAATGCAATCCTCGTTCTCGTCGTCGTTGAAATGCTGATGCACGCAGCCGTTCTCGACCAGCATCACGTCACCAGCCTGCCATTTCATGTAGCGGCCATCATGAATGTCGTGACCGTGGCCCTTGAGCACGTAGAACACCGCGCTGTTGAGATGACCGTGTTTCTGGCCGGCATTGAGCGGTGCATAGCATTCGATATGCGATTCGATCGATTGCACGATGTTCACGGCCTGCGGCGAGATCACGTGCTTGCCGTACATCGCTGGCCCGCCCTTCCACGGATGATCCTTCGAGGAATAGACGCGCGGCTCTTCGAGGAGCTTCTTGTAAAGGTGGCTGTAGGTGCCTTCCAGCGCGCGGACGAAGGTGCGCTTCTTGGCCCAGCGCTCCCATTTGCCGTGCTTGATCTCGTCGGCGTCTTCCTCGGACGGCTTATTATGCCCGGGTCCGGGCGTTTCGTGTTCCAGCATGCCGGTCATGTTCGCGATCCTTTGAAACTTTTTCGCGGTGCCATTTGTGTCGTCGTTTAAGGGATTTCTCAGGGGCGCGCAATGTCGTGCCGAGGCTGCATCGGACGGCATTGTTCGCTTGCCATTTATCGCACGCGCGCGAACCGTTACGATCACGCACAAAGGGTCGAGCACAATGGGTCGAGAAGGGGTTCGCATGACAACGATCGCCAGAGGTCTGGCTGCGGCCGCGGTGATCGCGTTTGCGCTCGCGTCGCCTCGTATTCCAGCGGCGCGCGCGCAAAGCGTCGCCGATTTCTATCGCGGCAGGACGATCGATCTCGACATCGGCTACAGCGTCGGCGGCGGTTACGATCTTTATGCGCGCCTGATCGCGCGGCGGCTCGGGGGACACATTCCCGGCAATCCGACCGTCGTGCCGAAGAATATGGAAGGCGCCGGCAGTCTCCGCCTCGCCAATTATCTCTATGCGGCGGCGCCGACCGACGGCACCGTCATCGGCGCGACCAGCCGCGGCGCCGCGTTCGATCCCCTGCTTGGCGAAACGGGCGCGCGGTTCGACGCCTCGAAATTCTCCTGGATCGGCAGCGCCAATAACGAGGTGAGCGTATGCGTGGCGTCGGCCGCCTCCGGCATCACCAAATTCGATGATCTGTTCGACAAACCGATGACGATCGGCTCGACCGGCGCCGCCGACGACACCTACCAATTTCCCGCGCTGGTGAATGCCGTGCTCGGCACCAAATTCAAGATCGTCACCGGTTACCCCGGCGGCAACGATGTCAGCCTCGCGATCGAGCGCGGCGAAGTGCAGGGCCGCTGCGGCTGGTCGTGGTCGAGCATCAAGACCACGCGCTTCAATTGGGTGCGCAACAAACGGATCATCGTTCTGGTGCAAATGTCATTGTCGAAGCATCCCGATCTGCCGGACGTGCCGCTTATCATGGATTTGGCGAAAACCAACGAACAACGGCAGATTTTCAAAATGATCTTCGCGCGTCAGACCATGGGCCGGCCCTATCTGGCGCCGCCCGGCGTGCCGGCCGACCGGCTCGCGGCATTGCGCAAAGGCTTCATGGACACGATGACGGATAAGGACTTTCTCGACGAGGCCGAGCAGAACAAGTTCGAAATCAATCCGGTGAATGGCGAAGAGCTAGAGGCGCTGGTCAAGGACGTGTACCGCACGCCGCCCGAGATCGCGAAAAAGGCGGCCGCCGCGGTGCGGTAGCAATCCACAGTGGATCAAAACAACCGCGTCGCCGAGCGCAGGTCCGGAAACAATTCGCCAAGGAGCGACGGCGGCCAGGCCACGGCCAGCGCCCAGTGGAACACCACATAGCAAACGAGCGTGGTCGCCGTGGCAAAGCCGAGCGCGGTCGGCCACGGTTCGCCGAAGCCGAAGCGCATATAGGCGCAAACGAACACGGCGATCGCGGGAATGAATCCGATCAGCGCGACCAGGGCGATGAAGGCGGCCATCCAGACGAAAAAAATTGTCGCCCGCCGCCGCACCACGTCATCGGCAACGCCAAGGTCTGGAACATGCGCGCTCACTTTCATTCCGGAATCGGCGTGCGCGGCGACTTTTTGCTGCGGACCGAACAATTCGTTGACGAGATTGAGCACGGCGGCGACGAGCGCCATGCTGCATGCGGTGAGCGGCACGAGCTTGGCGTCGTGCGGCCAGTCCGTCGACGAGATCATCGCCGCGACGATGAGCACGATGATCGCCAGCGAGAAAGCCGGCGCGGCGCCGAAGCGCGCCTTGCGGCCGCCGACTTCGCGAAATTGCTCGATGAGCGTGATCGCGATCTGCGACAGCGGCCGATACAGCGCCCACACCACGCCGGCGAGAATGGCCAGCACCGCCGGCCGTAACAGCCAGCCCCAGCCGTAGAGCTGCGTCGAGATGAACAGATAGCGCTCGAAAATCGCGCCGACCACCAAGCCGAGCACCATCGGCGGGCGCGGCCAGCCGAGCCGTTTCATGATCCAGCCGACCACGCCGAAGAACAAGAGCGAATAGAGATCGCCCCAATCGTGCTCGCCCTCGAAGGCGGCGACGAAAACCAGCGCGATGATGACAGGCAGAAGAATCTCGGGACGAATGCGCGATATTTGCGCCAGCCAGCGGCTGCAGCACAGACAGATGATGGCGCCGATGACATGCGCCAGCGTCAGGCTCCAGACGATCATATAGGTCAAATCGAGATGCTTGGTCAGCATTTCCGGACCCGGCGTCAGCCCGTGCATCAAAAACGCGCCGAGCAGGATCGCCATCGAGGCGCCGGCGGGCACGCCAAACGCAATGGTCGGCACCAGATGGCCGCCTTCCTTGGAATTGTTGGAGCTTTCCGGCGCGATCACGCCGCGCACGTCGCCGGTACCGAATGTTTCCGGATTTTTCTCGGTGCGTTGCGCATAGCCGTAGGCGATCCAGTCGATCACCGCCGAGCCGATGCCGGGGATGGCGCCAAGCCCGGTGCCGAGCACGCCGCAGCGCAGCACCAGCCACCAGTGCCGCCCCACGTCACGCACGCCTTCCCATTGGCTCGACATATTGATGTTCGGCGCATTGTCGCCGGCGATGCGCTTGCGTGACACCGCGAGTTCGGCGAGCTCCGGCGGGGCGAAAATGCCGAGCGTCGCCGGAATGAGCGGCATGCCGTCCCACAAATAGAGCCAGCCGAAGGTCCAGCGCAGCGTGCCGCTCTGCGCCCGCGAACCGATCATCGCGATCATGAGCCCAAGCCCCGCGGCGGTCAGCCCCTTGAGCGGCGCGCGGCCGGACAGCGTCGCCACCATCGACATCCCGAACAAGGTGAAGGCCAGAAGCTCCGGCGAGCCGATCGACAGCATCACCGGACGCAGGATCGGAATGCTCACCGCCAGCACGATGGCGCCGACAATGCCGCCGGCAAGGGATGCGGCAAAGCCGGCGCCGAAGGCGCGGCCGGCCTCGCCTTTGCGCGCCATGGCATGGCCGTCGATCACCGTCGCCGCGGCGCCGACATGGCCGGGCACGCCAAACAGGACCGCGGTGATGAAATCCGACGACGTGATCACCGCCGCCATGCCGAGTAAGAGCGCGAAAGCGGTATATTCGTCGAGGTTGTAGGTGAACGGGATCAGCATCGCCATGCCGACGATCCCGTTCAGCCCGGGAAGCACCCCGATCGCGAGTCCGATCAGGACGCCGACGAAAAGAATCAACAGGCGTGCCGGCTCAAGCAGGAGCTGCAGCGCGTGGACGGCGCTCGCGATCATGTCCGGCTGCATTGATCGTCGCTCCTGGTAGGTCCCGAAACGTGCAGGCGCAAAGAACTAAGAGCATGATCCCGAAAAGTGGATACCGGTTTTCAGACAAGATCATGCTCAAAAGCACCGCATCGCGCCCGAAACCTGCAAAGCCGTCAAGCCCATGTTAGAGTTCAGTGGTTCGGCCTATTGCCGCATCGATCAGACTGTCATCATAAATTGCCAGTTTCATCCGGGAGAAGAATGCGCAAGCAAGACCATCGGTTCGGAGCGATCAGATCGCGCCAACGGCGTATCCGCAAAAACATCGCCAGCAAAGCCGCCGCGCTCGCTATGCTCATGGGCGTCTTTATGGGTCTCGTTGCGCTCAGCGCCGCTTCCCCTGACGCGGTCGGCGACTTCTACAAGGGCCGCCCGATCGACCTTTATATCGGCTATAGCGTCGGCGGCGCCTACGACCTTTATGCGCGGGTGATCGGGCGGCATCTCGGCGCGCATCTTCCCGGCAATCCGACGCTGGTGCCGAATAACCTCGAAGGGGCCGGCAGCCTTCGGCTCGCTAATTATCTCTATCGCGTTGCGCCGCACGACGGCTCCGCGATCGGCACGATCGGCCGCGGCATCGCGTTCGACCCGCTGTTGATCGGCCAAGGCGACGCTTTCGACGCGCAGAAATTCAACTGGATCGGCAGCGCCAATAACGAGGTCAGCGTCTGCGTGGCGATGCGGCAATCCGGCGTCACCAAATTCGAGGATCTCTTCACCAAGGACTTGACCGTCGGGGGCACCGGCACCAGCGCCGACACCGATCAATTCCCGCGCGTGCTCAACAGCGTGCTCGGCACCCATTTCAAGATCGTCGAAGGCTATCCGGGCGGCAACGACGTCGTCCTCGCTATGGAGCGCGGCGAGGTGGCCGGGCGGTGTGGCTGGTCGTGGTCGAGCGTGAAGTCGACGCACAAATCCTGGATCGACGACAAGCGCATGATCGTTCTGATCCAGCTGTCGCTCGCCAAGCATCCGGAACTGCCGGACGTGCCGCTGGTGATGGACTTTGCCAAGACCGACGAGCAGCGCCAGATTCTGAAAATGGTGTTTGCCCGCAACGTCATGGGCCGGCCCTATCTGGCGCCGCCCAATGTGCCGGCCGACCGCGTCGCCGCCCTGCGCGACGCCTTCACGGCGACCATGGCGGACAAGGATTTTCGCGCCGAAGCCGACAAGACCGATCTTGAGATCAATCCGGTGTCCGGCGCCGATGTGGAGAAATTGGTGAAAGAAGTCTACGCGACACCGCCCGACGTCGTCGCCAAGGCCAAGGCCGCAGCGGCGGGGAAGTGAGAACCGTCATCCTGAGGTGCGAGCAAGCGAGCCTCGAAGGATGACGGCACAAAGGTGAGTGCAAACTGTCAAACCTCCAGCACGCCCCGCATCATCGGCACGCAGCGCCCGCCGATCGAAAGACTGACGATCTCACCGTTCTTCTTCTCGGCGCCGGCCTCGAGCAAGCTCGGCCGGCCCATGTCGATGCCCTGCCCGATGCGAAGCGCAAGCTTCAGATCGGGCTCGGGCCGCAGCGTCGCCAATAGTGCGCCGAGTGCGACATTGGGGCTGCCCGATGCCGGATCCTCGGGAACGCCGACCAATGGCCCGAACATGCGGGCCTGCAGATCGAAGCCGTCGCGTCGATCGTGCACGTAAAGCAGGATGCCGATGAGCCGGTCGGTCGGTAGATGCTTGGTAAACACGTCGGTACGCGGCCGCGCGGCCGCCAGCGCCGCCCGCGTTTTTAATTCCACGAAAGCCAGCGGAAGTCCGCACGACAGGATGCAGGGCGGATGATTGGCGGTTTCGATGTCGCTCACGCCCAGCGAACATGCGGCGGCGATGATTTCGGCGTCGAGATCGTCGCCGCGAGTGAGCGATTGCGGCGGCGTCAGGCGAGCGCCGATAAGGGAAGCTCCCTCCTTTAACAGGCTGAGCCGAACGAGCCCGGCCTTCTCCTCGAACACGAGCGGCTCGGCAAGCGCGCGGCCGGCTCTGTTTGCCTCCACGGCCAGAACATAAGCGGTGCCGATATTGGGGTGTCCTGCGAACGGCAATTCGGCGCGCGGCGTGAAGATGCGCACCTCGGCCGTGTGCGCAGGATCTTGCGGCGGCAGCACGAAGGTGGTCTCGGCGAGGTTGAACTCGCCGGCGATGGCCTGCATCTGCGCGCCGGTCAGTCCCCGGCCATCAGGTATGACCGCGAGCGGATTGCCGCCGAATTTGCGGTCGGTGAAAACGTCGACGGTGACAAAGGGGATTTGCATTGGGGTTCTATACATGATCCGGAAAAAGCTTGCCCCCGGACGTCGATCCGAGGGTGGATCCCGTGTTCGCTAAGATAGGGCATGTACTCATAAAAATTGTGTCGACTAGTGCTGCCAGCGAACGTCCGCTTTACCTCCAAAAGCAGACATCTCTAAACGCAACAGACATGTCCGCTATGTGCCAAAAGCAGACATCTGGACATAACATAGTCCTCCTCTACGCTGGCCGGCTCGTACAAGGCACACAGGTGACGGAGGTCTGTTTTGGACGATCCGTTGAGGCAGGCAAAAGCCAAGGCGGCGGCTACCTATGATGCCGCGGCCGATCATTTTGACGACGAGCCTTTAGCTTTTTGGGAACGCATCGGCAGGCGGACGGTCGAACGTCTCGGATTGCCGGCCGGGGCCAAGGTCCTCGACGTTGGCTGCGGCACTGGAGCTTCTGCATTGCCGGCGGCTCACGCGGTTGGACCAAGCGGATCTGTTGTCGGCGTCGACTTGTCCGCGCGGTTGCTTGATCGCGCTCGTGCGAAGGCAAGGATGCAAGGTCTGTCGAACATCGATTTTCGGCAGGCCGATATGACCTCGCTCGGTTATCCGGATGGCGGCTTTGATGCCGTTGTGAGTGTTTTCTCGGTCTTCTTCGTCCCAGACATGGAAGGCTTGGTCCGCGAGCTGTGGCGCATGGTACGGCCTGGCGGCGAGCTTGCGGTTACCACATGGGGGCCGCGCATATTCGAGCCGGCGTATTCGCGGTGGCAATCGGCGATCAAGCAGGAGCGGCCGGATCTTTATAGCGCCTTCAATCCCTGGGATCGAATCACCGATGTCGAGTCGGTACGACGTTTGCTCCGGGATAGTGGAGCAACAAACATCGATGTCATCGGAGAAGACGGATCTCAAGCGCTGCGCACGCCGGAAGATTGGTGGACCATCGCTCTTGGATCGGGCCTGCGCTGGGCAATCGACCAGATGGGACCGAAGACGGCGGCGCGGATGCAAGCCGACAATGTCAATTGGCTGCGCGAGAACAAGATCGGGCGCCTTGAGACCAATGCGATTTACGCCGTCGGCCACAAGGGCGCCTAGCTCGACAGCCTGGTGGCGATGTCCGCTTTGGGTCAAAAGCAGACATTGCGTCAATCAAACGGGATGTCCGCTTTACCCCCAAAAGCGGACATTAGCTGAGTGCTCTGGGATGTCCGCTAAGTGCCAAAAGCAGACATTACGCGCTGCAGGCAGACGAATTCGGTAGTTACTTCGTGCCGACGCAGACCGGCCGCTCGAAGGAGTTTTTGTTTCGATCGTTCAGTTCTTCACAAACTTCCTCACCGCTATTTTCCCTTTCCCGGTAAAGCCGCTGAAGATGTTGCCCTGATCATCAACCGCGAGCTCTTCCGCCGCGCCGATCGCATCATCGGTTAAGGGAATGAAGGCGAGCACTTTGCCATCCTTGACGCTGCCAATCCGAATGCCCTGTTTGAAGCCCGGATTGGTTTTGTCGTCAGACTGTGAATCGGCGACATAGATCGTATCGTTCTTGTCGATGTAGACACTGCTCGGCCGGCCAAACTGTTTCCATTCCGCGATGAAATTCCCGCTTTGATCGAAAACCTGAACGCGGCTGTTGGAACGATCGCCGACGTAGAGCCGACCTGCCGAATCCATCGCCAGACTGTGCGGCACGTCGAACTCGCCGGGAGCCGAGCCGTGCTTCCCCCAGCTCGTGATGAATGTGCCGTCCTTGGAGAGTTTCACGATGCGATCATTGGTTTGATGGCCCTCAAAGACGCCGTGGCCGTCGGCGACAAAGATGTCGCCGTTCGGTGCGGTGATCGCATCAGAGGGCATATCGAACATACCTGGCGCACTTCCGGCCTGGCCCGGCTTGCCCAGGGTGAGAAGGACCTTGCCCTGCGGGGAAAATTTGATGACGGTTTGACCTTTTCCGTTTTCACCGCGTCCATCTGTGATCCACACATCGCCCGCCCGGTCGACATAGAAGCCGTGCGGCCAATTGGTGAGACCGCCGCCGAAATTCGCGACCATTTTTCCGTTTGAGTCTAACTTCATCACCGGATCGACCGTCGAACCGGCGCAGCTGTCGCCGCCGCAACGCTCGTAGATCCACAGTGTCTTCCCGTCGCTATGATCGATTTCCACTCCGATGGGAGCGCCGAGCTTACGATCATCGGGCAATTGCACCCGAAACTCCTCCATACGATAGGGATTCGGTGCCGCATTTGGATCGCTGGCGCTCTGGGCGTACAGCAGGCTTTCTCCCCACCCAATGACAATCGCGGCCGATAGTCCTAACGCGCTCATTAACCGAACCATCTGTTTCATTGAATCCTCCCACTGGGTCGAGCTTTCAGGGTCGAATTGAAACATTCCGTCAGCAGGCCCGCCTCATTCGACCACCTCGTCCGCGAGCGCGAATAGCTTAGGCGGAATCGCGAGGGCGAGCGACCTAGCGGTCTTAGATTGATGACGAGCTGGAACCTCGTCAGCTGCGTAACTGGCAAGTCAGTCGCGCCACCTGAGGCTACGAGCACTGGTTCAAACTAGCACAATCTAAGGGGTGTGGCGGGGCTTCAGACGATGACCGACTGATGTCCGCAATGGGTCATAAGCAGACATTGAGGCGGCTTCACCCGACGTCCGCTTTAGCCCCAAAAGCAGACATCCCTAAACACACCAGACATGTCCGCTAAGTGCCAGAAGCGGACATTCAGCGTCTTCTGCATCATGTCCGCCATGCTCGGACATGAGACGGTCATGAGCGCCTTGGTTGCACGGGCTCAACAACAAGCGCCTGCTCCTGCGCAAAGCGGCCCTGAGGCCCAGGCAGGAAATCACGAAAATTCCTTGATCTTTGCGCGCAATTGACTTAAACGGTTGTTTGAATTTAGCTCGATTGTTTGAAAAACAAAACGTCGCGCCAAGCAGAATAGGCGGCGAGGTTTGACGATAGAAAGATCGTGGTGAGGTGGTGTCATGGCAGAATCACACCGATACCCGTTGCGTGTCCAGCAATCCAAGCTCGACGGATGGTGGTTCATTTTCGTGGACGAAGTGCCGGAACTCGGGGTTTTTGGTCCTAATTACGAAGCCTTGCTCAATCGACTTAAAAATGTAGCAGAAGATCTGTTTCGCTCGCGCGGTGAAACCGTTACTGGCATAGAAATCGTTCGATCACAAAAACCGACGCTGCGGGTCTTCCACTGAAACTGATGTGGCCTGCAGGTCATTAGCGGAAATTTCGTAACGTCCGGTGGATGTCCGCTTTACTCCCAAAAGGCGGACATTGACCGCTGCGTTTACTAAGTACACGCCCTAACGTCATTTCGCTTCAGCTTCTCCGGCCACCGCGGCGCGGGCCTTGATCGGTGACGCCGAGATGAGTTTCCAGCGCGGCGCGGTCGGCGGCGAGCGTCGCGCTGTCGGCGGCATGAACCACGGCGCCGCGTTCGACGATGATGGCGCGATCGGTGACGCCGAGGATTTTCTTGGCGTTCTGCTCGACCAGAATCGCCGACATGCCTTCCTCGCGGATGATCCGGCGCAGCGCCGCCAGCAATTCCTCGACGATGATCGGCGCCAAGCCTTCCAGCGGCTCGTCGAGCAGCATCACCCGCGGGTTGAGCACCAGCGCACGCCCGACCGCGAGCATTTGCTGCTCGCCGCCGGATAGCTGATTGCCGAGGTTTTGCCGCCGCTCAGCGAGCCGCGGAAACAAGGCGTAGACCTTGTCGATGGTCCAGCGGCCCGGCCGGGCCACCGCCGTGAGATTCTCCTCCACCGTCAGCGATTTGAAGATATTGCGCTCCTGCGGCACCCAGCCGATCCCCGCATGCGCGCGCTGATCCGGCCGCAGCCTGGTGATGTCGGCGCCGTCGAGCGTGATGCTGCCGCCGAAATAGCGGGTCACCCCGACGATGGTGTTGATCAGCGTGGTCTTGCCCATGCCGTTGCGGCCAAGCAGCGCCAGCGCCTGGCCCTCGGAGAGCGACAGCGAAATGTTCGACAGCACCACGGCCTCGCCGTAGCCGGCGCAAAGGCGGTCGATGGCAAGGAGTTCAGGCATTGAGCGCGATTCGATTAAGTTGAATCACTGTGCGTCCCCAACATTTTGTTTGCGCATGATCTTATCCGAAAACCAGTTCCCACTTTTCGGGATCATGCGCTGAGCTCCTCGCCGAGATAGACCGCTTTGACCCGCGGATCGCGCGCCACTTCGTCCGGCGTGCCGTCGACAAACAGCGCACCATTGACCAGCACCGAAATCCGTTCGGCAAACGAGAACACGAGATCCATGTCGTGCTCGATCAACAGCACCGTGACGTCCTTCGGCAGCGCCGCGATGGTGGCAAGAAGCTCATGCCGCTCGGCCTCGGGAACGCCGGCGGCCGGTTCGTCGAGCAGCAGGAGCCGCGGACGGCAAGCGAAGGCGAGCGCGATTTCGAGAAGCCGCTGCTTGCCGTAAGGCAGGATCGCGGTGCGCTCGTACATCACGTCGGCGAGGTGAAACCGTTCGACGATCTCGACGATTTCGTCGGTGACCGCGGCTTTTTTGCCAACGAGCCGCCACCAATCGGCGCCGGAGCCGAGGCGCTCGGAGACAACCAGTCCAATCGATTCCAGCGGCGTGAGGTCGAGGAACAATTGATTGATCTGGAAGGTGCGCGCCATGCCGAGCCGCACCCGCTGGTGCGGCAAAAGCCCGGTAATATCGCGGCCTTCCAGCAAAATGCGTCCGCCGGTCGGCCGCAGTACCCCGGTGAGCAGATTGATCACCGTGGTCTTGCCGGCGCCATTGGGTCCGATCAGCGCGTGACGCGCGCCGGGCTCGACGGCGAGATTGACGTTCTGCGCCGCCAGGATACCGCCGAAGCGTTTTTCCAGTCCGATGGTTTGCAGGATCGGCACGGCTCAATGTCCCTCGGATCCGGCGCTGCCGATCGCCGGCAAACGCGCCGCGAAGCGCGCGGTGAGCCGCGCAAGGAAGGAGCGCAGCGTACGAATCCAGCTGGCCATGCGCTCGCGGCCGATCAGAACGATGACGACGAGCACCAACCCGATCCAGAACTGCCAGTATTGCGGCGTCAGGTTCGCGATCCAGTCCTGCAGAAACTTGTAGATTACCGCGCCGATCAGGCCGCCATAGAGATAGCCGGTGCCACCGATGATCAGGACCAGCAACAGGTCGGCCGAACGCTCGAGCGAGAACACATCGAGCGAGCAGAAGGCGGTGGTCTGGGTCAGAAGCGCGCCGGCGATGCCGGCAAAGCCCGCCGAGACCGTATAGATCGAAACGAGCCGCCATTTGACCGGAATGCCGATAGCCGCGGCGCGCAGATTATTGGCCTTGATCGAACGCAGCGACAGGCCAAACGGCGAATAGATGATCCGCCGCACAATGACAAAGCAGATAAACAGCACGATCAGGCAATAGACATAGCCGTTGTGTCCAAACAGATCGAACCGGAACAGGCCGAAGATCGGCGCGATCTCGACGCCTTGCAGTCCGTCGGCGCCGCCGGTGATGTTGGAATAGCGGTTGGCGAGTTCGCCGAGCATCAGCGAGACGCCGAGCGTCACCATCAGCCGGGTGAGGTCGGAGCCGCGCAGCACCAGAAAGCTGGTGACAAAGCCCAAGCCGGCGGCCACCACGCCTGAGCAAACCAGCGCAATCACCGGCTCATCGATGAACCCATATTTGGCGACCAGGCCGGAAAAATATCCGGCCAGACCGAAAAATGCGGCCTGGCCGAGCGAGAGGATGCCGGCATAACCGAGGATGAGATCGAGCGACAGCGCGAACAAAGCGAGGATCGCGGTGTCTTTGAGGATCAGATATTTTCCCGGGAACAGCCAGATCGTGGCGAAAGCGAAAATCCAGAACGCGATTTCGAACGGCGACCAGCGGGCGCGGCGCTTGAGATAAAGAGCGACTTCGTCGGCGCGCGCGGTCATCGACTCACCGCGCCGCGGGCGAATAGCCCTTGCGGCCGCCAGATCAGGACAATGATCATGATCGCATAGATGACGAAAGCGCCGAGCTTCGGCACGTAATATTTCCCGGCGACGTCGCCGATCCCGAGCAGGATGGAAGCGAAAAACGGCCCGGTAATGCTGGAGGTGCCGCCGACCGTCACCACGATCAAAAAATAGATCATGTATTTGAGCGGAAAAGTCGGATCGAGACCGAGGATTTCCGCGCCCAGCGCGCCGCCCAATCCGGCCAGCCCGGAGCCGAACGCAAAGGTGATGCCGAAGACCGCGCCGACATTGATGCCGAGCCCGCGCGCGACGCGTTGATCGTCCACGGCCGCGCGGAGGCGGCTGCCGAACCGGGTCTTGGCCAGAATCAATTGCAAGGCAACAGTGAGCAAGCCGCAGATCACGATGATGAGCAGGCGATATTTGCCGATACCGACGCCGGCGACCTCGAACTGCCCCTGCAGCGCCTCGGGGATCTGCACGAATTGCTGCGACGAGCCCATCGTGTAATCGACCGCGGCCACCGACATGAAGACGAGCCCGATCGTGAACAGCACCTGATCGAGATGGCTGCGCGCATAGACATGAACGTAAAGCGTGCGTTCGAAAATGCCGCCGATGAGCGCGGTGACCAGAAAAGCAATCGGCAGGCCGAGCGCAAATGGGATGCCGAGCCGGTTGACCAGGATGACGGTGCAATACCCGCCGGCCATGGCGAAAGCGCCGTGCGCCAGATTGATGAAGTTCATCAGTCCGAGCGTGACCGAAAGCCCGCACGCCAGCACGAACAGCAGCATGCCGTAGGCGATACCGTCATAGAGGATGGTCAGCATGATCGGTCAGTGCTCGCGTGCCAAGGCAAGCAAATTTCCCCTCCCCTGAAAGGGGAGGGTCGACGCGCGAAGCGCGTCGGGGAGGGGTCATTTTGAATCACGAGCCTCGCGGTGTTGACCCCCACCCGGCGGCCTACGGCCGCCGACCTCCCCCTTTCAGGGGGAGGACAAAGTTCGCTCATCCCCATGCGAATGCCCTACCTCGAAGGGGAATTATCTATTTCGCCTCCGCCGCCTTGATCGGATCCTTGATGTTGGCGAACGTGGCGAATTCCACGTTGTAGAGTTCGCCGTTCTTTTTCTCGACTTTGCGGATGTAAACGTTCTGCACGATGTCGCGCGTCTCCGGATCGATCGAGACCGGGCCGCGGGGGCTTTCCCAGGCCATGCCCTTGGCGGCGGCGATCAGCGAATCGCCGTCGGTCTTGCCCCCGGTTTTCTTCAGCGCTTCATAAATCAGGTTCATGCCGTCATAGGCCGACACCGCCATGAAGTTCGGCCGCAGGCCGCCATTGGCCTGTTTGAACGCGGCAACGAACGCCTTGTTGGCCGGCGAATCGTGATCGGCGGAATAGAAATGCGCGGTGATGGTGCCGACCACCGCATCGCCCATGCCGTTGAGCAGATCGTCGTCGGTGACGTCGCCCGGCCCGATGATCTTGATGCCGGCCTTGTCGAGTCCGCGCTCGACGAATTGCTTGACGAAAATGCCGCCCTGCCCCGACGGAACGAACACGAAAATCGCATCCGGCTTCTGGTCGGCGGCGCGCTGCAGGAACGGCGCAAAATCGGGATTCGCCAGGGGGAACCGGATGGAGTCGAGCACCTGCCCACCCTTTTTGGTGAATTCGTCCTTGAAGGACTTTTCGGCGTCGGCGCCCGGCGCATAGTCCGACACCATGCTCACAACCTTTTTCACCCCGTTCGCCGCCGCCCAATCCGCCATCGGCACGGTGGATTGGGCCAGCGTGAAGCTCGTTCGCGCGATGTAAGGCGACTTCTCGGTGATGATCGAGGTGCCGGCCGCGGTGACGATTTCCGGGGTCTTGCCTTCGCTCGCGAGCGGCGCGACCGCAAGCGCGGCCGGCGTGACGCCGAAGCCGGCGAGGAAGGTGACTTTGTCATTGACGATGAGATCCTGGGCGATGCGCTTGGTGTTGTCCGGCACCGCGCCATCGTCCTTGATGATAAGTTCGACCTTTTTGCCGGCGACGGTGTCGCCGTGCTGCGCCATGTATAGCTTGGCGGCCGCGGCTTCTTGCTTGCCGGTCGATTGCTGCTGGCCCGTCATCGGCAGGATGAAGCCGATCTTGACGTCTTGCGCTTGCGCCTGCGCCGCACCGGCCATCGTCAGCCCCGCGGCGGCGGCAGCGGCGGCAGCGACAAACGACCAGCGTTTCATGATTTCCTCCGTGGCGAGCGATTGATCGGATACCAACACCCCAAGCAATCCTTGTCCAGGGATCGAGATGTCTCATGCCGCTACCCTTGGTGAGGAAAAAACGTCCTGCATCATTAAAGAGGAAAGCGCTTCTATTTCCCCTCCCCTGAAAGGGAGGGGGGACGCAAAGCGCGTCAGGGAGGGGTCATTGAATCACAAGACTCGCAATTGACCCCCACCCGGCGGCCTACGGCCGCCGACCTCCCCCTTTCAGGGGGAGGAGAAATTCAGCATGTCCACCTAAGCGTGCGCTTGGCGCTGCGGGTCGACGATCTTTTCCAGCCGGCCTAGCACATGCATGCACGGCAGGAGCTGGGCGAGGCTGGCGTTCGGCTCGCGTTTTTGTTTGATCGCGGCGATGAATTCGCGGTCTTCGAGCTCGATGCCGTCCATCGAGACGTCGACCTTGGACAGATCGATCTTGTTGTCCTTGCCGTCGGACAGGTCGTCGTAATAGGCCTTGTAGGTGCCGTTGTCGCAGATGTAGCGAAAGAACGAGCCGAGCGGACCGTCATTGTTGAACGACAGCGACAATGTCAGCACCGCGCCCGACGGCGTCTTTGCCACGATGCCCATGTCCATGGCGATGTGAAGTTGCGGGTGGGTCGGGCCCGCCACCGCATAGCAATCGGAAATGGTTTCGCCGGCCTGGTACTGAAACAGGTCGATGGTGTGCGCGGCATGATGCCAGAGCAGGTGATCGGTCCAGCTCCGCGGCTGACCGGCGGCGTTGATGTTCTTGCGGCGGAAGAAGTAAGTCTGCACGTCCATCTGCTGGACCTTCAACTCGCCGTTCTGGATGCGCTTGTGCACCCATTGGTGGCTGGGATTGAAGCGCCGCACATGACCGCCCATGGCGGTGACGCCGGTCTCCTTGGCGATTTTCACCAGCGCTTCGGCGTCCTCGACGCTGTCGGTGACCGGAATTTCGACCAGTACATGTTTGCCGGCGCGCATGACCTGCTCGCCTTGGCGGAAATGCATCTTGGTCGGCGTGGTGAGGATGACCGCGTCAGCGCGCTTGATGCCTTCGGACAATTCGCCGGTGAAATGCGGAATGCCGTATTTCTTGGCGACCTGCGCGGTCGCATCCTGGTTGCCGCCGACCAGCGACGTCACTTCAACGTAGGGAATGCGCTTGAGCG
Organism: Xanthobacteraceae bacterium; assembly: GCA_049286035.1. Classification (GTDB taxonomy): domain Bacteria; phylum Pseudomonadota; class Alphaproteobacteria; order Rhizobiales; family Xanthobacteraceae; genus BOG-931. The sequence continues at coordinate 10,888 of JBAQBC010000026.1, read as the reverse complement.
CATCGAGATGCTTTTGCCCGAACGCGCCTTGCCCCGCCACGCAGATTTTCATTGTTGCCTCGTTAAGGATTAGAAATTTCTCGTTGCCATTTGCCGTCAGGCCCGGCCTTGGGCCGGGCATCCACGTCTTGTCGGCGATCTAAAGACGTAGATGGCCGGAACAAGTCCGGCCGTGACGCGCGCGTTGCTCAGCCGCGAATCCGCTCGACCTTCGCCCGCGCTGCGGCGCGTTTGAGCTTGCCGGCCGAGCGCTTCGGCTTCGACGCGGATCCGGCCGCGGATTTGCGCGCGCCGCCGCGCCCGCGGTTGGCCAGAATGATGTGACCGACCGCCGTGTTCGACGCCGGCACGGTGTAGAAGCGGTAGATCTCGTCGACCTTGTCGTCGAGCGCGCCGCGCATGATCAGCCACATCACCATTTCGATGCCTTCGGCGCCGGCCTCGCGCATGTAATCGATATGCGGAATCTTGACGAGCTTCTGCGGATTGTTGGAAAGATTATCGAGGAAGTTCTTGTCCCATTTGCTGTTGATCAGGCCGGCCCGCGGCCCGGAAATCTGGTGCGACAATCCGCCGGTGCCGAAGATCACCACTTTGAGATCGTCCGGATAGGATTCCACCGCCTTGCGGATGGCGCGGCCGAGCATGAAGCAGCGATGCCCGGTTGGCGGCGGATACATGACCACATTCACCGCCAACGGAACGACCGGACATGGCCAATGTCCGTTTTTTGCGATTTTGCCGAACAACAAATTCATCGGCACGGTCATGCCGTGATCAACCTCCATCTTGTTGCAGATGGTGAGATCGAACTCGTCGAGAATGACCGACTGCGCAATATGGGACGCCAGCGCCGGATGGCCTTTCACCACCGGCACCGGGCGCGGGCCCCAGCCTTCGTCGGCGGGCGGAAATTCCGCCGCGCAGCCGAGCGCGAAGGTCGGGATCATCTCGACCGAGAAGGTCGAGGCGTGATCGTTGTAGACGATGATCGCGACGTCCGGCTTGGTTTCGCGCATCCACGCTTGCGATTTCTCGAAGCCGGAGAAAATCCGCTTCCAATACGGCTCCTCGGTCTTCCCGTTGTCCAGCGCCGCGCCGATGGCTGGCACGTGCGATGAACCTATCCCTGCGATGATTCTGGCCAAAGGCTTCCTCTTTCCTGCTTCACTTCCGTTTCGCTGTTCTGGTTTTCGATCTGGGTTTGGTCTTGCGCTTACCGGCGGACTTGCCGCCGCCCGCGGCGCGCAGATGCTTGGAGGGCGCATTCTTGCCGGAGCGCGAGCGATTGCCTTCGACCGAGCGGCCGCCGGCGAGCATCATCGCCGCGTAGTCCTGCTGCGTCGAGCCGGTCATCATCGCGGCGAGTTGCTGAAACGACTGCCCGTCGGTGGCGCCGAGCTTGGCGGTGAAATAAATGTTGCCGCCAAGCTCGAGCATGCGGTTGTAGTCGCGCTTGAGAATGGCGTCGCTCTGTTCCGGCGTGAGATTGAACTTTTTCAGATACTCGGCTTCGTTCGCCTTGAAGGCTTTACGATTGTCGTCCTTCATCAGCGACATGCAGAACATGTTGATGCCGTATCCCTGGCGGGACCGTTCGGCATCGAACACGAAAGTGCCCGGAATATCGTCGTAATCGTGTCGTTCGCGGGCCATCGGCGTCTCTCTCACTAAAGTATTATGCTCCGGTTCGACATATATAGCGCAGGACCGCTTGGCAACGTAAGGCGTGGTTCGAGGCCCGGCGTCATCCTGAGGTGCGAGCCACGGGCCGGCGCGAAGCGCCGCCCGATGACAAGCTCCGCGAGCCTCGAAGGACGACGCCGGGCACCTCACCATGAAGTCGCGGATGACGCACTAATCCGGCGGATGCGTGCCCAGCAATTGCAGTTCGGATTCCCTGGCGGTTGCGGATTTGCCGTTGAGGTCGCGAACGCCAAAAATCTTGAGGCCTTTGCCCAACTCGGCCTGCACGACGATGACAGGAATGGGCTGCTGCCCTCTCTTTTTCAGATAGGCGTATTGGGGAATGGTGACGTCGAGCGGCTCGCCGAAAGGCGCGCCATAGGCGCGCAGCGCAAACACGGCATTGCCTTCGATCACGTCCTTGTCGGTGGCCGGGCGGCCGGAAATGAAACCGCTGGTCGGCAGCGGCGGCCAGCTTTCGGCGAGGGCCGCCGAAATGCCCAAAATTGTCAGCACGGTGATGAGCCACAAGCGCATTATCAACTTAAAACCATTTTGCTTTAGCTCGGCAATGAGGCCCAGAGAAAGAGCAGCGTCGCCACTATGCCCAGCGCCGTGCGGCCGGCATGCAGGCGCCCCCATTTTTCGATCAGATTCCGGGCGCGCGGATCGCCGCCGGCGCGGTCGATCGCCACCAGCGCATTGTTGACTGGCATGATCACGAACAATGTATAGGGCCAGTTGGCGAGAATAGCGGCGCTGCCAACGAGCCAGCGCCAGTCCCCCGCCTGCCACCACGCGATAAGTCCGAACAGCGTGCCGACCAGCGCCAGTGGCGCTTGCATCCTGGTTCCGAGTTTATAGGCCGGTTTCCACTCGGCCAGAAGCGCGCCGTCGTCGAGATGAAGCCGCGCGGGCTGTTCGCAGGCGCTGACATAGAGAGCGGCGCCGCTGAAGACGGCGGCGGCGATCAAAGCAAGCTGTCCGCTCAGCATGCGTCACCTCTCTCTGCTTTGCGCGGCCATTCGACTCTAGCCCTTCAACTCCAATAAAGCCGCGTCGGATTGTCGACCAAGAGGCGCTGCTGCGCCGCCGCGGTGGTCGCGACCTTGGGAATGTAGTCGACTAAGACACCGTCGTCCGGCGCTTCTTTTTTCATATTCGGATGCGGCCAGTCGGTGCCCCAGATGACGCGGTCGGGAAAATGCTCAATGAGCGCGCGGCCGAACGGCACCACGTCGTCATAGGGTGGCCCGGCAAGGCTCATGCGTTCCGGACAAGTCACCTTGACCCAGAAATTCTTGTGCTCGTCCATCAAGCGATGGAAGCGCTGGTTCTCGGGATGATCAACGCCCTTTTTCACGTCGGGCGTGCCCATGTGATCGACCACGACTGCCGTCGGCAACGCGGTAAAGAAATCTTCCAGTTCGGGCAGGTCCGGCATTTCGAAATAGACGACGATGTGCCAGCCGAGCTTTTCGATGCGCGCCGCGATCCGCGCCAACACGTCGCGCGGGGTGAAATCGACGAGCCGCTTGAGGAAATTGAAACGCACGCCGCGCACGCCGACTTTGTCCATCCATTTGAGCTCGTCGTCGGTGACCTCTTCGCCGACGAAAGCCACGCCCTTGGCGCTGCCATTCGAGCTTTCCAGCGTATCGACCATGGCGCGATTGTCCCTGGAATGGCAGGACGCCTGCACGATCACGTTTTTGTCGAGCCCGAGAAAATCGCGCAGCGCGAACAATTTTTTCTTAGGCGCGTCGCACGGCGTGTATTTGCGCTCGGGCGCATAAGGAAATTTCGCTTCCGGTCCGAACACGTGGCAGTGCGCGTCGACCGCGCCGAGCGGCGGCTTGAATTTCGGCTTCGACGGATTGGGATGAAACGGGATGTAACCCGGCGACATCGGCACGCGAGATTTCTCCTTTTCAGTTCAGAACACCTCTCCCCGAGCGCGGCAGCGATATCGCATCCCTCCCCTGAAAGGGGAGGGTCGACGCGTGAAACGCGTCGGGGAGGGGTCATCTTGAATCACCAGATCGCGATATTGACCCCCACCCGGCGGCCTGCGGCCGCCGACCTCCCCCTTCCAGGGGGAGGAGAAATTCTCGCGCGCCATCCGGAATGGCAGGCCACTCAAACCCTCTCCACCGCCAGCGATACACCCTGACCGACGCCGACGCACATGGTGGCGAGCGCGCGCTTGCCGCCGCGTTTCTCCAACCCGTGCACCGCGGTCAGCGTCAGCCGCGCCCCGGACATGCCGAGCGGATGGCCGAGCGCGATGGCGCCGCCGTGCGGATTGACGTAGTCGACGTCTTCGGGAACGCCGAGCTGGCGCAGACAGGCAATGCCTTGCGATGCAAAGGCCTCGTTGATCTCGATCAGATCGAAATCGCCGATCTTCAAGTTAAGCCGCGCCAAGAGTTTCCTGGTCGAAGGCACCGGACCGATGCCCATGATGCGCGGCGGCACCCCCGCCGAAGCCATGCCGAGTACGCGCGCGCGGGGAGTAAGCCCGTGCGCCTTGGCGGCCTCCTCGCTGGCAAGAATGATCGCCGCGGCGCCGTCGTTGATTCCCGACGCGTTGCCGGCGGTGATGGTGCCGGGATTGCGCACGATCGGTTTGAGCTTTTGCAGGCCTTCGAGCGTCGTCTCCGGGCGCGGATGCTCGTCCTTGTTGACGACGATCGGGCCGGCTTTGCCGCCGGGTGCCTCGACCGGCACGATTTCCTCGGCGAAGTAGCCGGCGGCGGCGGCCTTGCCGGCGCGTTGCTGCGAGCGCAACGCAAACGCGTCCTGATCGGCGCGCGTGACCTGGAATTCTTCCGCCACGTTCTCGCCGGTCTCCGCCATCGAATCGATGCCGTATTGCGCTTTGAGCGCCGGATTGACGAAGCGCCAGCCGAGCGTGGTGTCGTAGATCTCCGCCGAGCGCGAAAACGCTTCCGCGGCCTTGCCCATCACGAACGGAGCGCGCGTCATCGATTCGACGCCGCCGGCGATGGCGAAATCCATTTCGCCGCAGCGGATGGCGCGCGCCGCATCGCCGACCGCGTTGAGCCCCGACGCGCACAGCCGGTTGACGGTGACGCCGGGCACGCAATCCGGCAGCCCGGCCAGTAGCAGCGCCATGCGCGCGACATTGCGGTTGTCCTCGCCGGCCTGGTTGGCGCAGCCGAAATAGACGTCGTCGAGCCGCGACCAGTCGGCTTTGGCATTGCGGGCGAGGAGCGCCTTGATCGGCACAGCGGCGAGATCGTCGGTGCGCACCTTGGCGAGGGCGCCGCCATAACGGCCGATCGGCGTGCGCGCCGCATCGCAGATGAAAACCTCCCGCATCGCTCGCTCCGTTTTCTGGAAGATATTATCTGGACCGCCGTTCCGCAGGCTATTTACGGGCCTCGCCGGACAGGGTCAAATGCGCGCCAAGACGCGCCAAGACGCGCCAAGAAAAGCGCACCAAGACAGGTGATTATGACAAGCAAAACTGCCGAATTTGCTGACTTGCCGGCGTCGCTCAAAGCCGAGCGCCACGGCGCGGTCGCGGTCTTACGGCTTAATCGTGCGCAAAAGCGCAACGCGCTCGACGATCCGATGGTGGCCGGCATCGAGACTTTCTTCTCGACGCTGCCGGAGGACATCCGCGCCGTGGTTCTGTGCGGCGAGGGCGAGCATTTTTCCGCCGGGCTCGATTTGACCGAACTGGTCGATCGCGCAACCGTCGCCGGCATCGCGCATTCGCGGTTCTGGCATCGCGCCTTCGATCGCATCGAATTCGGCAACGTGCCGGTGATCGCGGTTTTGCACGGCGCAGTGGTCGGCGGCGGGCTTGAACTCGCCGCCGCGGCGCATGTCCGCGTCGCCGAGCGCAATGCCTTCTACGCGCTGCCCGAAGGCAGCCGCGGCATCTATATCGGCGGCGGCGGCTCGGTGCGGCTGCCGCCCTTGATCGGCACCGCGCGAATGATGGACATGATGCTGACCGCGCGCATATTGTCGGCCGAAGAAGGCCAGACGATCGGGCTGTCGCAATATCTGGTCGACGACGGCGAGGGTTTCGCCAAGGGGCTGGAGCTTGCCCATCGCATCGCCGGCAATGCGCCGTTCACCAATTTCGCGGTGATGCATCTCCTCCCGCGCATCGCGCGCAGCGACCCGGCGGCCGGCTATGTTACCGAAGCGCTGGCCGCGGCGATTGCGCAGGGCGATGAGGAAGCCAAGGCGCGACTCAAGGCGTTTCTGGAAAAGCGCGCACCGAAAGTGGCGCGTACATGATCGGCTCTCGGCAAAGCCGCGCGCCGATGCGCGCGGTCAAGCTTGGCCCCGCCGATGTCGTCGTGGAGCAGCGCGGCGATGGCGCCATCATGATGCGCTCGCCACATGCGCTGCCGTCCTATCCGCGCATGCTTACCGAACGGCTCATGCATTGGGCCAAAGTCGCGCCGGAGCGGATCTTTCTGGCGCAGCGCGATGCGGCCGGCGCGTGGCGCTCCATGAGCTACGCAAAGACGCTGAGTGCCGTGCGCGCGCTCGCGGCGGCGCTGCTTCAGCGCGGGCTCGGTGCCGAGCGACCGGTGGCCATTCTCTCCGGCAACGATATCGAACATGCGCTCGTTGCGCTTGCCGCCATGCATGTCGGCATTCCCTATGCGCCGATCTCGGTGCCTTATTCGCTGTTGTCGCAAGATTTCGGCAAGCTCAAAACCATCATCAAAATTCTTTCGCCGGGCCTGGTCTTCGCCAATAACGGCGCAGCTTTCGCACGCGCCATTACGGCAGCGCTGCCGCGTGACGTCGAAGTCGCGGTGACGGCGAATCCGCCCGCCGACCGGGCGACAACGTCGTTCGCCGAACTTCTACAAACGCCAGCCACAGGCGCCGTCGAAGCCGCGCATGCGGGCGTGACGCCTGACCAAGTGGCCAAGGTTCTCTTCACCTCGGGCTCGACTGGGCGGCCGAAGGGTGTCGAGAACACGCACCGCATGCTCGCCGCCAATCAGGCGATGATCCGCGTCGCGATGCCATTCGTCGGCGAGGAGCCGCCGGTCCTGGTCGACTGGCTGCCGTGGAATCATACTTTCGGCAGCAATCACAATTTCGGTCTCGTGCTCGACAATGGCGGCTCGCTCTATATCGACGAAGGCAAACCGCTGCCCGGCGCGATCGAGGCCACGGTTCGAAACTTGCGCGAGATCGCGCCGACCATCTATTTCAATGTGCCGAAGGGCTTCGAAATGCTGTTGCCCACTCTCGCCGCCGACAGCGCGTTGCGCGAAACCTTTTTCAGTCGCCTGAAAGTTCTGTTCTATGCCGGCGCCGGGCTCGCGCAGCACGTGCTCGACGGCTTTACAGAGCTCGCCGTAAAGACGACCGGCGAGCGCATCTTGTTCATGTCGAGCCTCGGTTCCACGGAAACCGCGCCGGCGGCCTTGTCCTGCAACTGGCAGTCCGAACGCGCCGGCAATATCGGCCTGCCGCTGCCCGGCGTCACGCTCAAGCTCATCCCGCGCGAGGGCAAGCTCGAGGCGCGGCTCAAAGGCGACAACATCATGCCGGGCTATTGGCGCGCGCCGGCGCTGACTGCCGAAGCCTTCGATGAAGAGGGCTTCTACAAGATCGGCGATGCGCTCAAATTCGCCGACCCGGCCGATCCGGCGAAGGGCATGCTGTTCGACGGCCGTCTCGCCGAGGATTTCAAGCTCGCGACCGGAACCTGGGTCAGCGTCGGGCCGCTGCGCGCCACCTTCATCGCGCATTGCGCGCCGCTGGTTCGCGACGTCGCGCTGGCGGGCGCCGAGCGCGACGAGGTCACGGCATTGATTTTTCCCGACATCGACGCCTGCCGCGGCATCGCACCCGATCTCGCGACCGACGCGCCGGTGCCGCATCTGCTCGGCGACCCTCGCGTGCGGACGGCATTCGCCCGTAAGCTTGACAGCTTTGCCGCGGCGAATACCGGAACGTCGGGCCGAATTATGCGCGCCGTTCTGCTCGCCGAACCGGCTTCACTCGACATCGGCGAAATGACCGACAAGGGCTCGATCAACCAGCGCGCCGTGCTGGCGCATCGCGCCGCAATGGTCGAGGCGCTTTATGCCGAGCCGCCGTCGCCGCATATCATCGTCGCCAAGCAACCAGCCGAGGTGAGCTGATCATGGACATTCGCGGACAGGCGGCGATCGTCAGCGGCGGCGGGTCGGGACTTGGCGCGGCAACCGCGCGCATGCTCGCGGCCGCCGGCGGCAAAGTGGCGGTCCTCGACATCAACGACAAGGCGGCGGCCGAAGTCGCGATCGACATCAGCGGCATTGCCATCCATTGCGACGTGACCGACAGCGCCGCCACTGAAAAGGCGCTGGCGAAAGCCGCGGCCGATCACGGGCCTGCCCGCATCATCGTCAATTGCGCCGGCGTCGGGCCGGCCAAGCGTATCGTCGGCCGCGACGGACCGATGCCGCTTGCCGATTTCGCGCGTGTCATTGAGATCAACCTGATCGGCACGTTCAATGTGATGCGGCTTGCCGCCGCCGCCATGCAAGGCCTCGAACCGGGCCAGGACGGCGAGCGCGGCATCATCGTCTGCACCGCCTCGGTCGCGGCCTATGAAGGTCAAATCGGGCAAGCCGCCTATGCGGCTTCGAAGGGCGGCGTGGTGAGCCTCATCCTGCCGGCGGCGCGCGAGTTCGCGCAGTTCGGCATCCGCGTCAACGCCGTCGCGCCGGGAATTTTCACCACGCCGATGCTGCATGCATTGCCCGAAGCCGCGCAGCAGAGCCTTGCTTCCTCGGTGCCGTTTCCGAAACTGTTGGGCCAGCCGCCGCAATTCGCCGCGCTGGTGCGGCACATGATCGAGAACCGCTATCTCAACGGCGAAGTCGTGCGGCTGGACGGTGCCTTGCGCATGGGTCCCAGATGACAGGGATCAGGATCCGAGGTCTGATGCCTGATTCCCTGATAGCTGATATCGGAATACCTGATACCGGATTACCCGATCCCTGCTATCCGATCCCTGATAACTGAAATCCGACATCTGAACCATGTTCACCAGCACCCGCAAAACCCGCGTCGAATGGGGCGACTGCGACCCGGCCGGGATCATCTTCTTTGCCCGCTATTTCGACATGTTCGACGTCTCCACCACGGTGCTGATCGAGCGCGCGCTCGGCATGAAGAAGATCGAATATCTCAAAGCTTACAGCTTTTCCGGCCACCCGCTGGTCGAGACCCGGGCGCGATTCCTGCTGCCGACCCGGTTCGGCGACGAGGTCACGATCGAGACCGCGGTGGTCGGCTGCGGCCGCTCGAGCTTCAAGATCGAGCACCGCCTGACGCACGACGGTGCGCTCGCGGTCGAAGGCTTCGAAACCCGGGTCTGGGTCGTCCGCGATCCCGACGATCCCACGCGCATAAAGTCGCAACCCATCCCGCCGCAAATCGTCGCGCGACTGACACATGCCAGCCTTGTCACTTCCCGCTAGAGCATGATCCTGGAAAAAGCTTGCCAGTTTTCCGAAAAGACCATGCTCCACAAAATTGAGAAGTGACGCAGCAAAAACACGATGCTAGAAGCCTAGCCGCCAAAAGGGAGAGAATTGCCCATGATGCGCGTTGACGCATACACCCACTTTTTTCCGCAAAAATTCTTCGACAAGCTCAACGAGGTCGCCGGCAACTACAAGGACATGGGCAAGCGGGTGCGCTCGCTGCCGGCTTTGTATGACCTCGACGTGCGCAAGAAGATCGTCGACGGTCACAAGGACTATCAGCAAATCCTGTCCTATCCGCAGCCACCGGTTGAAAAGTTCGCCAAGACGCCGAAGGATATCGACGAGTTCTGCCGAATCATCAATGACGGTTTCGCCGAACTGACCGCCAAGGAGAAGGACCGCTTCCCCGGCTGGGTGGCGCAGGTCTCGCTGGACGCCGCCGATGCCGGCGTCGGCGAGGCGGAGCGTGCGCTCAAAAACGGCGCGCTCGGCGTGCAGATCTACACCAATGTCGCCGGCAAGCCGCTCGATCGGCCGCAATATGCGCCGTTCTGGAAAAAAATGAACGAGCTCGGCGCGCCGATCTGGCTGCACCCGGCGCGCGGCGCCGAAGTGCCGGATTACATCGACGAAAAGAAGTCGCTCTACGAAATCTGGTGGACCTTCGGCTGGTCCTACGAGACCGCCTGCGCCATGATGCGGCTCGTCTATTCCAAGATCATGGACAATCATCCCAATCTGAAAATCATCACGCATCATTTCGCCGGCGTCGTGCCGATGCTGGAGGGCCGCATCGGCCCGGGCAATGATGTGATGGGATCGCGCACCACCGACGAGGATTACGTCGCGCTACGCAAAAGCCTGAAAAAACGCGTGCTCGATTATTTCAAGCAGGATTTCTGGGCCGACACCGCCGCGTTCACCGCCGTGCCGGCGACCAAGGCCGGCATGGAATTCTTCCCCATAGACAAGATCGTGTTCGCCTCCGACTGCCCGTTCGATCCCGAAGGCGGCACCATGTATCCGCGCGAGACATTGAGCATTCTGGATTCGCTCAAGCTCGACAAAGCGACAGCGGAGAAAGTGTTCTACAAAAACCTCGAGGCGATCACCGGCAAGAAGCTGGTGAGGTGACTGCCCCAATTTTGGTCGTCATCCTGAGGTGCCCGCGCGTAGCGCGAGCCTCGAAGGATGAGCGGCCGGTAACGCTCGGGCCGTCGCCCTTCGAGGCTCGCTTCGCTCGCACCTCAGGGTGACGGAAAAGATGAGTTATTCCACGCAATAAACCGTGGATGTCCGGCGCAAAGCCGGGCATCGCCCGCCAGGATTTGCTATAGCATGATCCGGAAAAGTGGATACCGCTTTTCCGAAAAGATCATGCTCAAACAAAAAGCTAAAGCGAAATAGTGATTCAACTTAAAATCATTTCGCTTTAGCGTCGCGATATGGACGCTGCGCGCACCATCACGGCTGAAGCTTCGGAGGCGGCCGCCAAACCCGGCGACGAGACGTCGCGCGTGACGCCCATAGCAGCCGACGAAGTCGGCCGCGTTACACCAATGATGGAGCAGTACATCGAGATCAAGGCCGCCAATCCGGATTGCCTGTTGTTCTACCGGATGGGCGACTTCTACGAACTGTTCTTCGCCGACGCCGAAGTCGCCTCGCGCGCGCTCGGCATCGTGCTGACCAAACGCGGCAAGCATCTC
>JBAQBC010000025.1:0-3481 GCA_049286035.1 Xanthobacteraceae bacterium | reverse complement strand
CCTTCAATGACATTTCGGGCGACTTTATCTGTATTGGCTGCGCCGCGATCAACAACACAAACATCAACAACACGCTTTACTTGGCACATGACCGCATCGAGCAGGTATTTTGGACTGGCGCGAAATACGCCGTCACCGACAAATTGGATGTGATGGGGGGTTACTACCACTACCTTCAGAACAGCTTCGGCGCGGTCTATTGCTCGGACGCCTCGAAGTCGACGTGTAGTGGTACGTTCGATGCTTATTCTGTCGCCGTCGATTGGAAGTTTGCCGCCAAATTCGACGCCTACGCTGGAGTTATGTACACGCAAGTCAACAACGGCCTGGCGAACGGTTATCTGCATCGCGGCGCAGTCGCTCCGACGGGAGGGATCCGTTTTCAATTCTGAAGGTCTTGCCTCGGCGCCAATGTCAGACATCGCTGGACGCAGCGCATGCGAAAGCTTCGTCCAGCAATTTTGCGGTGAGGCGGAGCGCTCCGCGTTAGGCATCAGCTAGCATTGGTGAAGCTAGATGCCCAAAGACATCGAACGAGATCGGATGCGTGCATGTCCGCTAGTGGCACTTAGCAGACGTCCGAGAGCAAGCATCGCCTTCATCAAGGCCGGCATCATCGCCATCTGCTCGATAGCCATTCTGCTGTTCATCGTGCTGCGCCGCTTCGGTGACGTTCTGCTGACGCTGATCCCGCTGTTGGTGGCCGCCGCGGTGACGCTTGAAATCTGCGGTCTGACCGGCTTTCAGATCAATTACGCCAACATCATTGCGCTGCCGGCGCTGCTTGGCGTCGGCGTCGCGTTCAAGATCTATTACGTGATTGCATGGCGCGCCGGCGAATCGAACTTTTTGCAGTCTAACCTCACCCGCGCCGTGTTCTTCAGCGCGCTGATGACGGCTACTGCTTTCGGCAGCTTGATGTTCTCGAGCAATCCGGGGATTTCCAGCATGGGCAAATTGCTGGCTTTGTCGCTGGCTTGCACACTGGGCTCCGCTGCGCTGTTCCAGTCGGCGCTGATGGGCCCTCCGCGGCACGCCAAAGCGGGTGCGCCGTGATCAGTGACAGTCCGATCGGCTAGAACGCGCTCTTAACGACGCCACCGTCGACGCGAAGCGCGGCACCCGTCGTTGCCGAGGCGAGAGGGCTTGCGATGTAGGTAACAAGGGCAGCTACCTCCTCAGGTGCGGCGAAGCGCTTGATGAGCGAGGTGGGGCGAACTTTCTCGAAGAACTCGGTCTCAAAATCCTCAAAGCTCTTGTCACTACCCTGGGTCAGGGCACCGACGAAATCAACGACGCCGCGCGATTTGGTCGGGCCGGGCAGCACGCTATTAACGGTGATTCCGGTACCGGCGACCGCCTCGGCAAGGCCGCGCGCGAGGGCAATCTGCGCAGTCTTGGTTACGCCGTAATGAATCATTTCGACGGGGATCTGCAGCGCACTCTCACTCGAAATGAAAATGACGCGGCCCCAATTCGCGCGCTTCATGCCCGGCAGACAGAGGCGGGCGAGGCGCGCGCCGCTCAGGACGTTCACCTCGAAGAACCGCATCCAGTCCGAGTCTTGAATCTCCTCGAAAGGTTTCGGCTCAAAGATGCCAAGGTTGTTGACCAGAATCTCGATGTCGCGATGGCGGCGCACTACTTCCTCGGCCGCTGCGGCCGTGCCGAGGTCACCGGCAAATCCCACGACATCGCCGCTGGTTGCGGCCGCGACGCCGGCAATCGCCCTGTTCACGCCAGCTTCGGTGCGACCGGTAATAATGACATGTGCGCCTTCCCTGGCCAGGCTTGTGGCGATCGCGAGACCGATTCCCGCGGTGCTCCCGGTGACCAGGGCGCGCCTGCCTTTGAGATGAAGGTCCATGCATGTTCCTTCGATTGAGGACTGAATTTAAAGTGCATTATACCGCTCCCCAAAAGGACTGGATATCTGCCACCGGCCGACTGCCCGACCACGCCGCCGTTGCGCGCAGCGGACTCCGATTCGCCTAATGGAAACTATGAAATATCTGGACAGAGTCACTCGGCCTCACTCCGGCTTTATGCCCGCAAACTTCACTACTTTCGCCCACTTGTCGGTCTCGTCAGAGATGAGCTTGCCGAAGTCAGCGGGCGAACCCACAAGCGGGCTGCCGCCCAGGTCCGTAAGCCGCGCTTTCATCTTAGGATCGGCGACGACAGAATTGATCTCTCTGTTCAGCTTCTCGATGATCTCGGCGGGTGTGCTCTCCGGCGCGCCAACACCCTGCCAACTGCTCGCTTCGTAGCCAGGCACAAAATCGCCCACGGTCGGAATGTCTGGCAGCGCATCCGAGCGCGTCGTAGTGGTCACGGCCAAGGCCCGAAGTGTGCCGGCCCTGATGTACCCGATTACGGCAGGTAATGGAGTAAACACTACCTGCACCTGTCCGCCGAGCAAATCCGAAAAGTAACTGCCGCGATACGGCATGTGCAGCATTTCGACGCCGGTCATCATCTTGAATAGTTCTCCGGCAACATGTGGCACGCTCCCGTTGCCAGCAGACGCCATATTGATTCTGCCTGGATTGGCCTTGGCATAGGCGATGAACTCGGGAACGGTTTTGGTCGGGAATGATGAGTTGACCGCCATGACGTAGGGGTACCGGACAATGCCCGCGACCGGCGCGATATCATGGATGAAATTGAAACTGAGCTCGTCGTAAAGTGTCGCATTGATTGCGTTCGGCGGAGCGACCTGAAGGAGCGTGTAGCCGTCGGGGACCGCCCTAACGACTACCTCGGCAGCAATATTGCTGGCCGCACCCGGCCGATTGTCGACGATAACGTGCTGGCCTAGCCGCTCCGACAGCGATTGAGCGATCAGGCGCGCGACAATGTCGGTCGCGGACCCACCAGGAAATCCGACGATGAAGCGCACAGGTCGCGTCGGATAACCCTCCGCCCTCACAACGCGCAAACCAACCAACGGCGCGCCAGCGCCTGCGGCTAGATGCAGAAATTGTCGACGGGGAAATTTCATGGTGATGCTCCACGAGCTTGAGCACCTTCCCAACACTCTCAATCATATCCGACATCCGCCTCAATGTCTGCTTTAGGTACTTCTGAGCCACTACGCGAGGTCCGAGGTGTGTCCGGGATACGGACCAAAACGGATTCAGCATGATGACGAGCGTGCAAGATGGAAACGTTCGCCAGCCCCTGCGTCATCTCGCCCTCAGGTTTACCGCGGATGTTTTCCCGCGGGTGTCCTCGATCTCAAACTCAACGTGCTGACCTTCATTGAGCGAGCTCAGGCCGGCGCGCTCGACAGCCGAGATGTGCACGAATACATCTCTGCCGCCGCCTGTAGGTTGGATAAAGCCATAGCCTTTTTGTGAGTTGAACCATTTCACCGTGCCGGACGCCATTGCCGAATCTCCGAGTTGACGATTTGAACCTCGTAGCGCCACGATTGCCAAAAGCCAATGGCAAAATCGGGCGTGGGGACACCCTAGGC
>JBAQBC010000024.1:0-2288 GCA_049286035.1 Xanthobacteraceae bacterium | reverse complement strand
AATATTCGAGGTCGAAGAATTTCGCGTTCTCGGCGAGATAGGCGATCTGCGCCGCGCTCTCCGGATCGGGGTTGGGCAGTTTGCGGTCGGTGGTCGGGACATTGTGATCGACCACGAGCAGCGTCTTATCCGGCGCGTGCACTTTGCGCCCCGACAGCCGCAAGCCTTCGAACGCCTGCGGGCTCGTCACTTCATGCACGATGTGGCGATCGATATAGATCAGGCAGGCGCCGTCGGACGCCTCTTCGATCAGATGATCGTCCCAGATCTTGTCGTAGAGCGTGCGGGGCTTGGCCATTTCAGAAACTCACAACTTGCGGCCGCCAAGGCGCAGCATTCGCGCCAGCGCATGAATTATTCCGCCGCCTTATCCTCGGCGGGCGTCTCGGCGCCTTCGGCATAATCCTGGCGCTCGATGATACGCGCGGATTTTCCGCGCCGGCCGCGCAGGTAATAAAGCTTGGCGCGGCGGACCTTGCCGCGGCGGACCACTTCGATGGAATCGATCATCGGCGAATACAGCGGAAACACCCGCTCGACACCTTCGCCGTAAGAGATCTTGCGCACCGTGAAATTCTCGTTGATCCCGGAGCCGGCGCGGCCGATGCACACGCCCTCATAGGCCTGCACGCGGGCGCGCTCGCCTTCGACGATCTTGACGTTGACGATGAGCGTATCGCCCGGCTGGAAATCAGGGATGTCCTTGCCGGCGGCAAGCTTCGCCATCTGTTCTTTTTCGATTTCCTTGAGCAAGTTCATGGCGAATTCTCCATCGGCTGCGCAGGCGTCGCGCCGTTCCGACCTAAGGCCGACTTGGGGCTAAACGGGTGGGCGAGCTTCTACGCCAGTCAGCCGGTTTTGTCACCTGACGGTCACCGGTTTTTCGAGCCCTTGCGCAAATGCTGCAAAAAGGCGGTCCAGAGGTCCGGCCGCCGCTCGCGGGTGAGCCGTTCGGCCTCGGCGCGCCGCCAGGCGACGATCTTGGCGTGATCACCCGAAATCAAGACCTCCGGGATCGGCCGTCCCTCCCACAATTGCGGGCGAGTATAGTGCGGGTATTCGAGCAGTCCCTCGGCGAAGCTTTCGTCGGCGGCCGAATGCGGCGCGCCCATGACGCCGGGTAATAGCCGCACGCAGGCGTCGATCAGGGTCATGGCCGCGATCTCGCCGCCGGAGAGCACATAGTCGCCGATCGACACTTCCTCGAGGCCGCGGCCGGCGATCACCCGCTCGTCGATCCCTTCGAAACGGCCGCAGACCAGAATCGCCCCCGGCCCGCGAGCGAGCGCCTCGACGCGGGCTTGCGTGAGGGAAGTGCCGCGCGGCGATAGGGTGAGCCGGGGCCGCGTATCGGTCGCGACGGTGTCAATGGCGCGGGCGAGCACGTCCGGTTTCATCACCATGCCCGGCCCACCGCCCGCCGGCGTATCGTCGACGCTGCGATGCTTGTCGGCGGCGAAGTCGCGAATGTCGACGATCTCGAGTGACCATAGGCCGCCCGCCAGCGCCTTGCCGGAAAGGCTGGCGCTGAGCGGCCCCGGAAAGATTTCCGGAAAAATCGTGAGAACGCTCGCGCGCCAAGTCACTACCCTCTCCCCTTGCGGGAGAGGGTGGAGCGGTGCCGGCGCGAGCCGACGGCGGTCCGGGTGCGGGGGCGTTTGCGAGCCGGATCCCTCACCCGGCTCGGCTTCGCCTCGCCACCCTCTCCCGCAAGGGGAGAGGGATTAACGACAATCGTCCCGGTTCGCAGATTGACCTCGGGCACGGTTACAGAGTCGAACGGCAGTAATTCGGTCTGCGCGCCGTCCGCCGGCCGCAGCTCGATCAGGTCGCCGGCGCCAAAATTATGGACCGCAACCACCGTGCCGCATTCTCTGCCGGCGCAATCGACCGCGCGCAGTCCGATCAAATCGGCGTGGTAAAACTCATCCGCCTCCGCCGGCTCCGGCAGACGTTCGCGCGGCACATAGAGCTTGGTATTGGCAAGCCGCTCGGCGGCGTCGCGGTCGGCGACGCCGGACAGTCTGGCCACGAGAGCGTGCTTGGCCGGCCGCAAGCTCTCGATCTTGAAAACCCGGCCATCCTCGGTCTCGAGAGGACCGTAGCTCGCAATCGCGGTCGGATCGGCGGTAAACGAGTGCAGGCGGACTTCGCCGCGCACGCCATGCGGGGCGCCGATTTGCCCGAGACAGATGCGCGCGCCCGTCATGACCCTTGACTCGCCGACTTCTAACTCGCCGGCGCGGCATCCGCCGCCGCTGGCGCGGCGCTTGCGGCCGGTGCTGGGG
>JBAQBC010000023.1:0-20551 GCA_049286035.1 Xanthobacteraceae bacterium | reverse complement strand
CGCTAAAGCGAAATGATTTCAGGGTGATTCGGTATTTCGCTTTAGCTTTTGTTTTGAGCATGATCTTTTCCGAAAACCGGTGTCCACTTTTCGGGATCATGCTTTAGCGCTGGTGAGCGATGAATAACGAGCCATGAATAAGAAGGTGATTCCGCCCGAGCCGAGTTCGGTGCACGAGATCCCGCTGCGCGAGGCGCTTGAAGAGCGTTATCTCGCTTACGCGCTCTCCACCATCATGCACCGCGCGCTCCCTGATGCGCGCGATGGCCTCAAGCCGGTCCATCGGCGCATCCTCTATGGCATGCGACTTCTGCGCCTCGATCCGGGCGCGCAATTCAAAAAATCGGCCAAGATTGTCGGCGACGTCATGGGCAATTTCCATCCCCACGGCGACCAGGCGATCTACGACGCGCTGGTGCGCCTGGCGCAGGACTTTTCCTCGCGCTACCCGCTCGTCGACGGCCAGGGCAATTTCGGCAATATCGATGGCGATAATGCCGCCGCCTATCGCTACACCGAGGCACGGCTGACCGAGGTCGCCCGGCTTCTGCTCGACGGCATCGACGAGGATGCCGTCGATTTCCGCGCGAATTACGACGGCGTGACGCATGAGCCGGTGGTTCTGCCGGCTGCGTTCCCCAATCTATTGGCCAACGGGGCGCAAGGCATAGCGGTCGGCATGGCGACGTCCATTCCCCCGCACAATGTGGCCGAGTTGTGCGACGCGGCGCTGTATTTGATCGAACAGCCCAAGGCGCGTACGCGAACGCTCCTCAAATACGTCCTTGGCCCGGATTTCCCGACCGGCGGCCTCGTCGTCGATCCACCCGAAGTGATCGCCGAGGCTTATTCGACCGGCCGGGGCTCGTTCCGGCTGCGCGCGCGCTGGAAGACCGAGGACACCGGCCGCGGGACTTATCTGATCGTGGTCACCGAAATCCCGTGGCAGGTGCAGAAGATGCGGCTCGTTGAGCGCATCGCCGAGCTCATCAATGAGCGAAAGCTGCCGCTCGTCGCCGACATGCGCGATGAATCGGCCGAGGACGTCAGACTGGTTTTCGAACCGCGGTCGCGGTCGGTCGATCCGGCGCTCTTGATGGAAAGCCTGTTCAAGCTCACCGAGCTCGAAACCCGCGTGCCGCTGAACATGAATGTTCTCCTGCGCGGCCGCATTCCAAGAGTGGTGGGGCTCGCGGAAGCCCTAAGCGAATGGCTGGCGCACCGGCGCGACGTTCTGCTGCGGCGCTCGCGCCATCGCCTGGCGGAGATCGAACACCGGCTCGAAGTTTTAAGCGGTTATCTCGTCGCCTATCTCAACCTCGACAAGGTCATCAAAATCATCCGCAAGGAAGACGAGCCAAAGCCCGTATTGATGAAGAGTTTCAAATTGTCCGAGGTGCAGGCGGACGCCATTCTCAACATGAGGCTGCGCAATTTGCGCCGCCTGGAAGAGATGGAAATTCGCCAGGAAGACAAGGCACTGCGCACGGAGAAAAAATCGATCGAGGATTTGTTACGGTCCGAAAAACAGCAATGGAAGAAAATCGGCGACGAAGTACGCGCGGTGCGCGACAGGTTTGGGCCCAAGACGCTGCTCGGCAAGCGCCGAACCGGCTTCGCCAAGGCGCCCGCCCACGATGAGGCGGCAATCGAACAGGCCCTGGTCGAGCGTGAGCCGGTTACGATCGTGGTGTCGGACAAGGGCTGGATTCGCGCCTTGCGCGGCCAGGTCGCCGACCTCTCTGCATTGTCATTCAAGGCCGACGATAGTCTCAAGCTTGCGTTCTTCGCCGAGACCACCTCGAAGCTTCTGGTGTTCGCCACCAATGGCCGGTTCTACACGATCGAGGCGGCGAAACTACCGGGCGGTCGCGGCCACGGCGAGCCGATCAGGCTGTTCATCGATCTCGAACAGGAGGCCGACGTCGTCTCGGTGTTTCGTTACGAGGGCGGGCGCAAGCTGCTCGTCGCGAGCCTGCAGGGCAGGGGCTTTATTGCTCCAGAGGATGAGTGCGTCGCCAATACCCGCAAGGGCAAGCAGGTTCTCAATGTCAAAGCGCCCGATGCGGCGCGGGCCGTGACCCCGGTCGAGGGCGATCTCGTCGCCGCGATTGGCGAAAATCGCAAGATGGTGATTTTCCCAATCGAGCAAGTGCCGGATATGGCGCGCGGTCGGGGCGTGCGCTTGCAACGCTACAAGGACGGCGGTTTGTCGGACATCAAGACGTTTGAGATCGAGAAGGGTCTAAGCTGGTCCGATTCCGCCGGCCGGATATTTAATCTGTCGCTCAAGGAACTCGCCGATTGGCGCGGCAATCGCGCCGATGCCGGCCGTCTCGCGCCCAAGGGCTTTCCAAAAACCAATATGTTTGGGAATAGCGAAGGCCGGTCGAACGGGTCCGATGAGGATCGCGCCTGAAATCGCTCCGCCGGCGGCGTCCTTGGCAGTTCTCCCATTCTGCAAGGAAACTCCGCTATTATCTTAAGGCGCCGGGAATATCGGCTCCGCACGGGGGTCCTTTTGGCAGGCGAGGTTTTTAAGCCGGCTCGATGAGCGGACAACTGACGATCGCGAATTTACGAATGTGGCGCGCCAGGCTGCGGCTCATCAGCGCGCTGGTCATGCTCGCTTTCGTTATCTGTCATCTCACCGCGCACTGGTTTTTGCTCGTTTCGGTTGATCAGGCGGAGCCGGTCCTGACCGTTCTGATGTATCCGTGGCGGACCGGGATCGGCACGGGAATCCTCATTACCGCTTTTGTCGTCCACTACTGCAACGCGTTGTGGTCGATTTACATTCGCCGTTCGCTGCGGCTGAACCGCTGGGAACTAACGCAGCTTGGGCTCGGTCTGTGCATTCCTATTCTACTGATGGTTCACGTGGTGGGGACGCGCATCGCCGACAGCGCGCTTGGCGTCAGCCCAAACTACAACAATGTCTTTATCGGCCAGTGGCTGCACCGGCCCTGGCTCGCCGCGGTGCAAATGACCGCACTGCTGGCGGTGTGGATTCACGCCTGCATCGGCATCCATTACTGGCTGCGGACAAAACGCTGGTATCCGGCATGGCGGCCGGCATTGTTTATCTACGGGCTGCTTTTGCCGACATTGGCGCTGGCCGGCTATATCAGCGGCGGCAATCAAGTGCTGCGCGAAGCGGATGACGATCCGGATTTTGTAAAAACCGCCGCCGAGGAGTCCCATGTCACGCCGCAAACGGCACAGGCGGCTGACCAAATTGCGCGGGTTGGCTTTGCCCTAGCTTTCGGCTTCACGGTGTTACCGTTCGCGGCACGTGGCGTGCGCGAACTTTACTACCGCCGCCGCAAACCACCCATATTGACGCATGCCAATGGCCGCAGCATGCCGATCCTGCCCGGCGCCACGGTGCTCGAGACGCTGCGCGCCAACGGCATCCCTCACGCGTCAGTGTGCGGCGGGCGCGCCCGTTGCACCACCTGCCGCGTCCTGGTGACCAAGGGGCTCGAGCAGCTTCCTGAACCAAGCGGGTTGGAAGCCAAGGCTTTGGCGCGGATCGGCGCCACGCCGGGCATGCGGCTCGCGTGCCAGATCCGTCCGACCGCCGATATCGCCGCTCTGCCGCTGATGCCGGCGGATGCCGGCGCCGCCGACGGTTCGATTCGCGGCGGGCTCGAAGGCAGGGAGCGCCAGATCACTATTCTATTTACCGATTTGCGCGCCTCCACGGCCTTGGCCGAGGGCAAGCTGCCCTACGATGTCTTGTTTATTCTCAACCAGTTTTTCTACGAAATGACGCAGGCGCTGGTCACGAGCAACGGACACTATTCGCAGTTTACCGGCGATGGGCTGATGGCGCTGTATGGACTTTATGCCGCCGATCCAAAGAGCGGACCGGCGGACGCCGTTCGCGGCGCCCAGCAAATGCTGGAGCGGCTCGATCAGCTCAATTACCGGCTGCGCGACGATCTGCGCGAGCCGCTGCGCATCGGCATCGGCATTCACTTTAGCGAGGCGATCGTCGGGGCCATGGGGCCGCCGCGCTCGCAAGTGATTACCGCGATCGGCGATGCCGTGAATACCTGCGCGCGCCTGGAAAGTTTGACCAAAGAATACAGCTGCGCGGTCGTGATTTCACGTCAGGCCGCCGAGGCCGCGGGCTTAAGCCTCGACGGCGAGCAATTGCACGAAGCGCCGGTGAAAGGCCGGCGCGAGCCGGTCCAGTTTTATGCGCTCAAGACGCTGGCCGAATTGCCGACTTAATTTGCGCAGGTTAAGGCGCGGCCGCCGATCATTTCGCCCGGATCAGGGGCTCGCGAGGTGCCAAACATTATTGACGCCGTCCCCGGTGGCGTCACCGGGTTTCTTGTCCTTGGCCCAGGTATAGAGCGGTTTGCCTTTGTAGGCCCATTGTTTGCGGCCGTCGTCGCGGGTGATGAAAGAAAAGCTTCCTGATGCCTGCGCATCGGTGTCGGCAATCAAAGGCTGCCAGGTGACGGTGCATTGGGCATTGCAATTCGATTTGCCATTACCGTCGCGATCGAACACGTAAAGCGTCATTCCATTGAGGTCGACGAGAGCCTTGCCCTTGGCAGTCTCGGCGCTGGTTGGCGGGATGGTTTGCGCCAGTGCCGTGAGCGCAATGAGACAGGCGATGCCGCTGCCAAAGGCGACGCAAAAAGCGGCGACGAACCGGATCCGCATCCATTCTCCTTTTCCCGCCGATCGCCGGCGGCGCACGAAAATTACTCGACGCGCATCCAACCGTCGGGCATCAGCCGTTCCTGCGGCAGAAAGCGGCTTTTGTAATCCATCTTGCGTGAACCGCGGACCCAATAGCCCAAATATACATAGGCGAGGCCCATGCTTCGCGCCCGCGCAATATGGTCGAGCACCATATACGTGCCGAGCGAGCGCCCCGCTTCGTCGGGTTCGAAGAAGGAATAGACCATGGACAACCCGTCACCGAGCACGTCGGTGAGCGCGATGGCAACAAGTTCGCCGGCCGCGCGCTTGCCGGCGGGAGCATTGGGGTCCTTCCTGCGATACTCGATGATGCGGGTTTCGATGTGGCTGTCTTCGACCATCATCGCGTAATCGAGCACGGTCATGTCGGCCATGCCGCCATCGCGATGCCTGGAATCGAGATAGGCGCGGAAGATCGCGTATTGCTCGGAGGTCGGCACGGCGATGCGCATTTCGCCGGCGATGTCGGCGTTGCGCCGCGTGATCCGGCGCATGCTCGGGGTCGGGCGAAAATCCTTGGCGACGACGCGCACCGAAACGCAGGCGCGGCAACCCTCGCAGGCCGGCCGGTAGGCGATGGATTGGCTGCGGCGGAACCCGCCCTGGGTCAGGATATTGTTGAGCTCGCCCGCGCGCTCGCCGACGAGATGGGTAAAAACCTTCCGTTCCTCCTGGCCGGCGAGATAGGGGCACGGCGACGGAGCGGTGAGATAGAATTGCGGGGTATCGCGCGAATGCTGGGTCACGGGGACTACCGGTTCTCGGCCGAAGGCGAGTCGATAGAATCGCCCGGATACGTTGCTCCGTCAAAGGCCATTTGCCGGTCAGCCTGTCGCACGCGCCCGCAGCGTAACCGCCCGGCTTTGCGCATTGATCAGCACGGTGCCGACCACAATGTCGTGTAAAAGCCGGCGCCGAGCGTTAAAGAATCCGACCAGGAGAATAAAGGGGGTGAGCACGCTCACGGTGATCCAAAACACGACGGCATGAACCGATCCGAGCACGAAATAGGCCGGTGCGCCGTACCAGGTCCGCATTTCGATTTCCATGGCGCGCATGCCGATTGTGGCGGAGGCGGGGCTGCCCAGCGTGAACCCGTAATAGGCCAGCGCCCAAATGACCGATATTGGCGACAACAGCCAGAACAACAACCAGCCCAGGCCGAACGTGACCAGCCCGAAGACAAAGATGAAGGCCGACGCCGCGATCAGAGGAACGGCGATGATGACGACATCGATGATGAAGGCCACGATTCGGCGCGCCAGCACGCCTTCGAACAGTTCCGGATTTGCGGCAGGGTCATAGGCATGCGGCTTGAAATCGAACGACATGCCGCTCCGACCGGGACCTGTATTTGGGCCAGCATCCGTCATGGTCAGCTCGGATTATAATATCCATACCATGAGCGAACAACGAGTGAAGATCACGCTGGCCGATATCGAGGCCGCGCGTGCGACGATCCTGGGGCACGTGCTGCGCACGCCGATGCTGGCGGCGCCTCCGCTTTCGGCGCTCACCGGCGCGCAAGTTTACGTCAAATATGAAAATTTACAGGTCACCAATTCGTTTAAG
The DNA here is from genome assembly GCA_049286035.1 of Xanthobacteraceae bacterium. Lineage (GTDB taxonomy): Bacteria > Pseudomonadota > Alphaproteobacteria > Rhizobiales > Xanthobacteraceae > BOG-931. The sequence goes on along the minus strand of JBAQBC010000023.1, from coordinate 14,254 downwards.
GAACGTGGAGCCTGCGTAAAGCTCGCGGCGCTCGACGAGAGCGAACGCCGCCGCGGCGTGATTGCGATGTCCGCCGGCAATCATGCGCAGGCTGTCGCCTATCATGCGCGGCGCCTCGGGACACCAGCCACCATCGTGATGCCGACAACGACGCCGTTTGTGAAAGTGAAGGCAACGCAGATGCTCGGCGCCGAAGTGGCGCTCTCCGGCGAGACGCTTCTTGAGGCGCAATTGCGAGCGGAGGCGCTTGCCGCCGAGCGTAAGCTGGTCTGGGTTCATCCTTACGACGATAATCACATTATTGCCGGGCAAGGCACCATCGCGCTGGAAATGCTCGAAGAGGTGCCCGACCTCGACGTGCTGATCGTGCCGATCGGCGGCGGCGGTCTGATCGCGGGCAACGCGATTGCCGCGCATGCGATACGGCCGGCCATCGAAATATTCGGTGTTGAATGTTCGCTCTATCCGTCGATGTGGAATGCCATTCACGGCGAGAAGCGGCCGTGCGGCGGCGCTACCCTTGCCGAAGGCATTGCGGTGAGCCGGGCCGGCAAACTCACTTTGCCGGTGGTGCGCGAACTCGTCCGCGAGATCATTCTGGTCGACGAGCCGTTGATCGAACGCGCTGTCAACGATTTTCTGACCTTGCAGAAGGCAATGGCGGAAGGCGCCGGCGCGGCCGGGCTTGCCGCCATGCTGGCCAAACCGGAGCGCTTTGCTGGGCGCAAAGTCGGCTTGATCCTTTGCGGCGGCAATATCGATCCCCGCATTCTGGCTTCGATCATGGTGCGGCAATTGGAGCGCGAAGCCCGGATCGTCTCGTTTCGCCTTACGATTCCCGATCGGCCGGGAATTTTGGGCCAGATCGCAAGCCGGCTGGGCGAGTTCGGCGCTAATATTCTGGCTGTCGATCATCACCGGCTGTTTCTCGACGTGCCCGCCAAAGGCGCCAAGCTCGATGTCACGATGGAGACCCGCGACGCCGTCCACGCCGAGCAGATCTTCCGTGCGCTGGCGGCGGACGGCTACGAGCCGGTGCGCATGGAAAGCGGCGCAGTGTTGCAGTGAGAGATCGGTTGGGGGCTAAAGCGAAATGATTTTAGGTTGATTCGGTATTTCGCTTTGGCTTGTTATTTGAGCATGATCCTTTCCGAAAACCGGCGTCCACTTTTCGGGATCATGCATTAACGATCGCTATCAAGTCCGGGCCGATAGCCGTAAGCGGGCTCGATCACCGTATTGGCCGCTTCGGCGGGTGCATCCGTCGGACGCGCGCGGGGCAACGGCACCGGACCGGTCGTGGTGGCAGCCGCGGCCACGGCCACGGCGAAAATACCCGGCCGCTGCCGCGGCAAGGGTACTGGTCCACGAATAGGCTCATCCGGGGGGAGGACCTCGGCCGCCGCCGTACGAGCTGGCGGTGGGGGAGGCGGCAGCCGCGTCGCGGCAAAGTCTGGCGGGCCGGTCGTGTTTGGATTGGGCCATGCGATACCGCGATCCGAGGAACTCGGGGCGCTGGTCGAAGCCGCATTGTCGGTCGATCGCGGCACCGGCCTTGGCGCCGAGCCGACTGATGCCGTGGCGGGGTTGGCCGTTGACGCATCGCTCGTCGCGGTTGCGGCCGGGGCGGCGATTGCGGGCGAGGGGGTCTGCGCCAGCGTAGTTCGGAGAGACGCGGCCGGTAGACTGTTCGCCGCGTCAGGCGCCGGGCTCGCCGGTTTCGCCGCATCGCTCGCCGAGGACCCCTCGACGGGCGGCGGCGCCGATTGATCCGCCGGGGATGAAGCCGAACCGGGTGGCGCCGGTGCGTTCGCCGTGAGGCGCGGGGGCGAATTGGTGGACGCGACGTGCTCGAGCGCCGGCAGTTTCGGCCGCGCAACGTAGCTGCGCACGAAGGTGGTGATAGTCCACATCAGGACGGGAACGGCGATAATGACGGCGGCGAGAATAATCACGCGCTGCAAGACCGGCGTGTAAAGCCGGATATTCTCGTCGTCGTAATCGTCGTGCTCGCGCATCACATCCGCCCCAAATTCTCGCAGCGGACGGGGTGGTCTAGCTTTCGGGCGCGCTTATCCGGCAGCTTTCGCCATCCGGCGACGGACATGCCCTCTGCGCCTCGCGCGGCGTTCTACGCGCCGGCCTTGTTCAATTTCTCCGCAACTCTTGCAGCAAAGTACGTCAGCACCCCATCCGCCCCGGCCCGCTTGAAGGCAATCAGGCTCTCCATCATCGCCTTATCGCCATCGAGCCAACCGTTTCCAGCAGCAGCCATGATCATCGCATATTCCCCGGAGACTTGATAGGCGAAGGTCGGCATCCCGAACGCATCTTTCACTCGCTGCAAAACGTCGAGATAGGGCAGGCCCGGCTTCACCATCACCATATCGGCGCCTTCGGCGATATCGAGTTCCACCTCGCGTAAGGCCTCGTCGGTATTGGCCGGATCCATCTGGTAGGTTCGTTTATCGCCGATCAGTGCCGCGTTCGAACCGATCGCATCGCGAAACGGGCCGTAAAACGCGGAGGCATATTTCGCTGCGTAGGCCATGATCGCAGCATCGGCAAAGCCGGCGGCATCGAGCCCGTCGCGAATGGCGCCGACGCGGCCGTCCATCATGTCGGACGGCGCGATGATGTCGCAGCCCGCTTGCGCCTCCACCAGGGCTTGCTGGACCAGAACGGCGACGGTCTCGTCATTGAGGATCACGCCGTCGCGCAAGAGGCCGTCGTGGCCATGGCTGGTATAGGGATCGAGCGCTACATCGCACAGCACGCCGATTTCCGGCACCTCTTTTTTGATGGCGCGAATGGCGCGGCAGACGAGATTGTCGGGGTTGAGCGCCTCCGAACCGGCCTCGTCGCGTCGGCCTGGATCGGTATAGGGAAACAGCGCAATGCAGGGGATCGCAAGTTTGGCCGCCCGTTCGGCGGCCCGAACGGCTTGGTCAACCGAAAGGCGTTCCACGTCCGGCATCGAATCGACCGCCGCGCGGATATTCGTTCCATCGACGATGAACAGCGGCCAGATCAGGTCATCGGTCGTGAGAACGTTTTCGCGCACCATGCGGCGCGACCACTCGCTCCGCCGATTGCGGCGCGGACGTACCGTCAAATCGAGCCGCTCGGCCTTGATTTCGGCCGGCGCCGGGGCAAATCGGCTCCTTTCGAGCGGACGGCCGAATTTGATCGCCATGCGAGGTCTCCTTGCGCCTCTTTGTATCCCGTCCCCGGCCGCTCTGCCACTGAGTGGAAAGCGCTCCTTTTCAGCCCAATTCCCGGGCTTTGACGGGCTGCCAAAGTGCCCGTATCGATCGTGCAGGCCCGTTCGCCATCAATCCGCCCGCTGGTCCCTTGAAGGCAAGGATCATGACCGATCAACCGCAGCGCCGCCCGACCAGGCCCAGCGATCTGCTCGAACCGGTGCGGCTGGCCAAGGTCGTGCGGGGGACTTGGACCGACTATCTGGTCCTGTTTCTCCGCCTCATGGCGGGGGTGTCGCTCATCAAGGGGCTTTATCACTGGGTCGAGGTCTGCGGCATCGGGGCGCCGCCCGGGCAAGGTTTTGAGGCGCATACGATCGCCTGGCAAACCACGACAGTGTTTTTCGCGGTGCTGGATTTGGTCGCGGCGGTCGGACTCTGGCTCGCCGCGGCATGGGGTGCGGTCCTCTGGCTCGCCTCGGTGGTCTCGATGACGGCCGTGGAGGTGTTTTTTCCGCAGGTTTACGGCGGCAGCATCTTCGTGGTTTTTGCCGAGACGACGCTGCTCTGCGCTTATCTGTTTCTTGCCATCGTTTCGGCGCGCGAACGGGCGGCGTGACCAGAAGTCAGTGATCAGTAATTCTTGGATTTCTCCGACTCTCTTTCTGATTACTGATTACTGACGACTGATTCCTGATTGCCGCCCTGATCCGCTGCGGGGTCGCCGGCATCTCGTCGATCGAGACCGCGAAGGGGGAGAGCGCGTCGTTGACGGCGTTGAGGATCGCCGCCGGCGCGCCGATCGCGCCGCCCTCGCCGAGGCCTTTGGCGCCGGTGACCGAGCTCGCCGCCGGCGTTTCGATGTGCTGCAACTCGATCGGTGGAACTTCACGCACGGTCGGCGGCAAGTAATCGGCAAGCGTCGCGGTCAATACGTTGCCGAGCGCGTCATAGACGATTTCTTCAAGCAGCGCGTTGCCGATGCCTTGGACGATGCCGCCGTGCACCTGGCCGTCCGCGATCAGCGGATTGATGATGCGGCCGGCATCCTCGACCGCAACAAAGCGCTCAAGCCGGACGCCGCCGGTCTCCACGTCGACGTCGACGATGGCGACATGACAGGCATTGGAAAAGGTGCCGGGCGGATCGTAATACGCGCTCTCGGTAAGACCCGGACTGAGATCTTTGAATCGGTATGACTGATGGTAGGCTGCGCGCGCCAGCACCGCGATTGATACGCTCCGATCCGTCCCGGTGACGCGAGCCTTGCCGTCTTCGAGCACGATGTCCTCGCGCGAGGCCTCCAACAGATCGCCGGCAATGGTGAAAAGCTTTTCGCGCATCTTGCGTGCCGCCAGCGTCGCGGCGCCACCGCTGATGACGAGCGACCGACTGGCAAATGTCCCCCATCCATAGGGCGTGCGGTCGGTATCGCCATGGACTACGCGAACATTCGCGGGCAGGACGCCGATCGTATCGGCGACAAGCTGCGCCAGCGTTGTTGCCAGACCTTGGCCGTGCGGGCTCGCGCCGATCCGCGCCTCGACCTGGCCGGATGGGTCCATCACGATCTCCACGGTTTCCCAGCCGGGCGTGATCTCCATGCCGCGCGCGGCAAAAGCCGGGCTGCCGTAGCCGGTGCGCTCGGAGAAGCTCGCAAAGCCAATTCCGAGAAAGCGGCCCTGCGCGCGGGCGGCGTGCTGCCGTGCGCGAAATCTCGGCATATCGATTTGGGCGGCGGCGATGTCCAAAGTCTCGACATAGCTGCCCTCGTCGAACACCAGTCCCGTGGCTGAGGTGTAGGGAAAAGAGCGAACGAGGTTGCGTTTGCGGATCTCGACCGGACTGATGCCGAACGCCGCTGCCGCTTTGTCCATCAGCCGTTCGATCGCAAAGGTAATGACCGGCCGTGACACGCCGCGATAGGGCGCCATGGTGCAGGTGTGGGTTGCGATCGCGCGGGCGCGGCAGGAATAAGCGCGAAGATCATAAGGGCCGGGCAACTCCGCCATGGCCATCAGCGGTTCGACGCCGCAGGTCGTCGGAAAACACGAATAAGCGCCGACATTGGCAACGACGTCGGCCGATAATGCGGTGAGCTTGCCTTCGGCGTCGAAGGCGCCGTCCAATTCGACCCGTTGGTCGCGGCTGTGAAAAGCCGCGATCAGATTTTCGCGGCGGTCCTCGATCCAGGCGATGCTGCTGCCGAGCTTGCGCGCAAGCCAGACCAGAACCACGTATTCGGCCGCGAGCGACATTTTCTGGCCGAAGCCGCCGCCGACGTCCGGGGCCACCACGCGCAGATCGGATTCAGGAAAGCCGAGAATGTCGGCAATGGCGGTGCGCGTCAGGTGCGGCATTTGCGTGGTACAGGTCAATGTCGCGCGGCCCGAGCCGGGATCGAAGCTCGCATGCGCCGCGCGCGCCTCAAGCGGCGTCGCGTTTTGCCGATGCGACTGCGCCGCGAGATGAACGCGCCGGTGCGCTTTGGCGAGCACCTCGTCGAAGCCGGCGGTCTCGAATTGGGCGTCGACGACGAGATTGCCGGTGTCATGAACCGCCGGCGCACCCGGCTGCAATGCGTCACGCGCGTCTGTCACCGCCGGAAGATCGGCGATCTCGATCTCCACGCGATCCGCGGCATCTTCGGCTTGTGCCGCCGTCGGCGCGAATACGGCCGCGAGCGGTTCGCCGACAAAACGCACGGCGTCCTGCGCCAGGATTGGCTGCTCGATCGGCCGATAATTGTATTTGTGCAGCATCGGTCTGATCGGCCGCGCGGAAAGGTCGCTGGCGCGAATGACGGTGATGCCGTCGGGCGCGGTGATCTTGACGATGCGTCCGGCGGCGACGGGGCTGCGCACAAACCGCACGAAATAAGCCGCGGCCAGATCGGCGGTAAACCGGCCGCGGCCGCGGACCAGCGCCGGATCTTCCAGACGCCGGATCGCACGGCCCACCCACTTCATGCCCGAGCCGGCGGTTGCGGTGTCCATGACAAAAGACTCTAGCCGCAGTTGGCCCGAGAGGCATCCCTCGCCGAAGAAGTCGCCTTTTCCGTGCAGCGCGACGATTCGGGCGAGGGGGAAGTTCCACCTTTTTGCGGAACGACATACGGGGTGGGGTGTTCAGTCTTAACACGTTCAATTTTGAACGCGGGGGAGTGTCTAAAATTGCACAGTCGGCGGGACAGAACCTATGGGCGGGAGCGAGATGCGTGAAAAGGCTGTCCGGACCAAGGAAGTCCTAGCGTCAATCGGACGAGGGCTGAGGGAACAATACGACGCCCCACAACCACCGCTCTCCGAGCGCCTCGCCGAACTTGTAAGGGAAATCGAGCAGTCCACCAACGAGTAGAAGGCCGAGGACGCGCCCGCTAGCGGAGTGATCCAAGACGCCGCCGACCACCGACGCTCGGTATTATATTTCAACAAAGCCAGAAACTGATTCGAATCAAAATTGCGGTGACTCGCCATCGGTCGCTCTTATTCTTTACGATAGGCTTCTTTATGATAGGCCGGGGCTGACTTGATGTGATTGGGCAATGTTGCGGATGAAGCACCTCAAGGCCGCGATGGCGCGGCAGTTGCTCATCTACGCGGCGCTGCCGCTGGCCTACGTGATCACGGGACGGCTTGGGCTGTTGCTCGCCGTACCGCCCGGCTACGCCACCGCGGTGTTTGTGCCGGCCGGCATTGCGGTCGGCGCAATGTTCATCGCGGGAGCATCAACGCTACCCGGAACGTTCCTCGGTTCGTTTCTGCTCAATCTCTGGGTCGGCTACGCGATCACGGGCCAAATCAATGCCATAGACACCGCGGCGGCGATCGTGATCGCGCTTGCTTCCGCGCTCCAAGCGGCGCTTGGCGGCAGCCTGCTTCGCCGCGTCATCGGTTATCCCGCCGCCTTAGACAATCCGCGCGATCTTCTGTTTTTGCTCGTGCTTTCGCCGCTGTTCTGTTTAACAAGCGCTAGTCTTTCATTGGCCGGGATGTGGGCCCTCGGCGCGGTCCAATCCGGCGATCTGTCAATCAACTGGATGACCTGGTGGGCAGGCGACACGCTCGGCGTCCTGGTCGTGCTGCCGCTGTTGCTTATGCTCTTCGCGGCGCCGCGCGATTTATGGCGCTCGCGGATCTGGCCGGTCGCCGTTCCAATGCTGCTGTGCTTTGGGCTTTTCATCGCAATTTTCATCCGTGTTAACGGCTGGGAGAACGTTCAATCGCTTTTTGAATTTCGCCTGCGCTCGCAGCAACTCGCCGACACGATGCGGGCGACGCTTGAGGAACAGCGCGGATTCCTCGAACAGCTATCGGACTCTTTTGTCGGCCGCCAGCAATCGGTCGGGCGCCAGGAGTTCGGCAATCTGGTGCACACATTGATGCACCGATTTCCGATCATTCAAGCAGTAGAGTGGGCGCCGTTGGTCCAGTCCGCCGATCGGGGAAGGTTCGAGGCTGCCCAGCGGGCTGAGGTGCCGGGTTTCGAGGTTCGCCAACGCGCTCAATCGGGTGAACTGCGCTCGGCTGACGATCGAAATCACTTTTATCCCGTAACTTACGTCGAACCGCTCAACGGCAACGAAAGAGCGATGGGTTTCGATCTCGCATCGGACGAGACCCGGCGCATCGCCATTGAGGCGGCGACGACCAGCGGAAATTTGACCGCGACCGCGCCGATCCGTCTGGTACAGGAAAACGGCTCCCAAAACGGCATCTTGTTAATCGATGCCGTATCCAGCGGTCCCACCGGTCCTGGCATCGTGCTGGTCGTGCTGCGCATGGGCACATTCGCCGCGATGCTTGTGGACCCGCTTCGATCGACGCTCAATCTGCGATTTGCCGATGCCGCGGCAAGCGCGCCGTTGTTCGATGCGATTCCTCAAACCGTGTCGGTGCTGTTTGAAACCGAATTTAATTTCGGAACCCGCCGGTATCTCGTGAACACAACGCCATCTCCGGCCTACATCGCGACGCACCGGGGATGGCAAAGTTGGGCGGTGCTTGCCGCCGGCGCTCTTGGCACCGGCTTGATCGGCGGCCTGCTCCTCCTGGGAACCGGTCACGTTTACCGTTTCGAACAGCTTGCTAACAAGCTGCGGCAGAACGAGGCGTCGTTACGCGATAAGGAGGCCGAGCTCGAGAGTATTATTTACCGAACCCCATTCATGCTCATCCGTTTGGATCGCGAGCTGCGCTATCGCTTCCTCAGCCAAGCCTATTTAGAGATGACTGGCCGGCGGCCCGAACAGGTGCTTGGCAAACGCCTGTCCGATGTTTTGGGCGATAAGGATTTTCAGGCGATTCGCCCCTACGTCGACAAAGTCCTGCAAGGAAATCGCGTCGAATTCGAGAGAGAGGTCCATTATCAGGGCGTCGGGACGCGGTTTCTGCATGTCATCTACACACCGGAAAAAGATGACAGCGGAACGGTCACCGGCTGGATCGCGTCCATGCTCGACATTACCGAACGCAAGCGCGCGGAAGAGGAACAAAAACGTGCAGCGGAGGCCGAACAAATCCTCGTCCGCGAACTGCAGCATCGGACCAACAATCTGCTCGCCGTGATTCAGAGCATCGCCCAGAAGACATTGTCCGGTTCTGGGCCGCTTGATGAAGCAAGAAAGATATTCGAGGGACGGCTGCTGGCATTGGCCGGCACGTATCGGCGGCTGACCAAGGCGAATTGGAGCGGGGTGCGCTTAAGGGAGATCGTGCACTTGACCTTGGAGCCGTTTGCCGCTCGCACTGAAATTGACGGCCCCGATTTGTTGCTGAGTGCAAAGAACGCGCAGAATTTTTCACTTGCGCTGCATGAGCTTGCCACCAATGCGTTGAAGCACGGCGCGCTTTCAAGCGCGGACGGCAAGGTGAGCATCGTCTGGACCATTGCAAGCAATGGCGGCGGTCCAGTCCTGAAATTCCGCTGGCGAGAGCGCGGCGGTCCTCCGGTGCTCGCCCCAGATCAGCGCGGATTCGGCACCTCGCTGCTTGAGTCGACCTTCAAGATGATCAATTTCGATTACGCGCGCGAAGGCTTGACCTGCGAAATTCATGTGCCGCTCGGCAAGAATGAGTTTGAGTCGTCGCCGCAGCTTTCGGCTTAGGATGCGAGCGTCGGAGTGACGGTTTTGCCGGCGCAGCTTGGAAGCGAACCAGTGGAGTCGAGAAAAGCGTCATGAGGGGCACAATGTTTTTCGGCCGGCTGAAACCTGAATGGGCCTGTAACCGTTGTTTCTAAAGCCAGCCGAAGGAGTTTGCCATGAAAGGCCGCATTTTCATCGTCCCAGCCGCTGTGCTCGCAACAGCCACCGCAGTTGCTATCGTGGCTGCGCAGGCCAGCGATCGGCCGCCGACAGTCGATCCCGGCTTTGTTCCGAACACGGGTCAGATCAATCCCGGTCATGCCGCGGAGCCCTGGAGCGATGCGCTGCCCCGAGCACCGCAACCGTCCCAGGAAGAAGCTCGCGCGGCGCTGATGGCGCCGGACAATGGCGCCCCGTCCGCGGGCCCAGGATCAACGCCGGCGCCAAACGACGCGGAGCAGCTAACAACCGGCAGCTCGTCCGCCTCCACGAGCGCTGTAGAAAGCGCAGCGCGAACCGGGCCAATAGGGGCCACCACGCAGACTATGCCTGCGAAATTCTCGCAACGAAATGATGTGCTCGACCGCGTGCCGCCGACGGCTTGGCCGCTGCCGCTGAACGAGGAGCAGCGTCGGCAGATTTTTAATTCAGTGATGGCCGACGGTTCGCCGCCGGCCGCCGGCGCGGCAGCGCTCAAACCTGGCAGTTCGCTGTCATTCGAACAGACGCTCGATCTGCATCCGCTGCCCGGAGCTGTGGCAGATACGGACGGACTGCACGGGCTGCAATACCTGAAAGGCAAGGATAGGGTTCTGTTGGTGCGACCACCGAACGGAATTGTCGTCGACGAGATCGCCCTATGACCACAAAATGTGAGTAGGAAATCGCAACACGCATTGGTCCAACAGCGCCGCAGTTTTTCCCAATCGCCTGCCTACCGTGCCGGGACATTCGCCTCAACGGGGGCGGCTCGGCCGCGGCCCAGCCAGTGGCCTAAGCGGTCCATGTAGATGTAGACAACCGGCGTCGTGAACAATGTCAGCAGCTGCGACACCAAGAGGCCGCCGACGATCGCATAGCCGAGCGGCTGGCGAATTTCAGAGCCGATACCGGTGCCGAGCATCAGCGGGACGCCGCCGAGCAATGCGCACATCGTCGTCATCAGGATCGGGCGAAAGCGCAGACGGCATGCCTCGTGGATCGCCGTCTCAGTGCTGAGCCCGCGATCGCGCTGGCCGACCAGCGCAAAGTCGACCAGCATGATGCCGTTCTTCTTGACAATGCCGATCAGCAGAATGATCCCGATAATGCCGATCACGTCGAGCGGCATGCCGAACAGCATCAAAGTCAACAATGCGCCGAGCCCGGCCGAGGGCAAGGTCGAGATGATCGTGATCGGGTGTATCGTGCTCTCGTAGAGCATGCCGAGAATGATGTAGACCGCGACCAGTGCGGCGAGGATCAGAATCGGTGTGCTGCTCAGCGAAGTCTGAAACGCTTGCGCGCTGCCTTGGAAGCTCGTCGCGATCGAAGCCGGCAGGCGGAGCTCTTTCGCGGCTTGCTGGATCGCAGTCACGGCCGCGCCGATAGAGACGTTCGGCGGCAGGTTGAAGCTCAACGTCACCGACGGGAATTGGCCCTGATGGTTTACCGCAATCGGTGCAACCGTCGAGGTCATCTTGGCGAACGCACTGAGCGGCACTTCCTTGCCACTGGACGATGTCGCATAGATGCGCGTCAGCGCGTTGGGTCCGAGCTGCAAATCGGGTTCGACTTCGAGAATCACGAAATACTGGTTTAGTCTTGTGTAGATGCGCGCCGCGACCCGCTGGCCGAACGCATCATAAAGGATCGAATCGACGACCGAAGGGTTGATGCCCAGCTGCTGCGCGAGCTGGCGGTCGACCTCGACTTTCAGGAGTCGCCCAGTGCTCTGCTGGTCGCTCGCGACGTCGGTCAGCTGCGGCAATGTTTGGAGTTTCTTTAAGAGGATCGGCGCCCAGTGATCGAGTTCGTCGCTGTCGACATCGACGAGCGTGTATTGGTACTGGGTTTTGGAAACTCGCGCGCCAATCGTGATGTCTTGTGCGGCCTGCATGTACAAGGTGATGCCCCAGACCGACTGCAGCGCCTTGTTCAAGCGCGCGATCACCTGGTCGACGCCGACCCTCTGCCTGGGCGGCTTGAGCGTGATGAACACACGCCCGTCATTTTCGGTCACGGTCGGCCCGCCGGGTCCGATATAGGCATTAGCCGCGGCGACCGCGGGGTCCTTCGTTACCACCGCCAGAACCGCCCCCATGCGGTCTTTCATCGCCTCCGGCGAAATGTTTTCCGCGCCCTCGGCGATGCCCTGGATGAGACCGGTGTCTTCCTGCGGGAAAAAGCTTTTGGGGATCTCGACGAACAGAATGAGGGTCGTGACGATCGTCGCAATCATGACGAGCAGGGTGACAAAGCGGTGGCGCAGTGCGACGACCAGCCCACGATCGTAAGTGGCGGCCAGCCAATCAAAGAACCGCTCAAGCGCGCGAGAGATGAGGCCCGGCCGCGTTTCGCTCTCCGCCGTCAAGAGGCGGGCGCACATCATAGGCGTCAAAGTCAGCGAGACAACGACGGAGACGAGGATCGCCATAGCGACAGTAACGGCAAACTCGCGGAACAACAGGCCGACAATGCCGCTCATCAGAAACAACGGTATGAACACCGCGATCAGCGAGATCGATATTGACATGATCGTAAAACCGATCTCGCCGGCCCCTTGCAGAGCGGCCTGCATCGGCGCCTTGCCCTCCTCGATGTTTCGCACGACGTTCTCGATCATGACGATCGCATCGTCGACGACAAAGCCAACGGCGATAATCAGCGCCATCAGCGACAGATTATCGAGGGTGTAGCCGAGCACATACAGAACCATGAAGGTGCCAATCAGCGACATCGGCACCGATATCGCCGGGATCACAGTCGCCCAAAGCTTGCGCAGGAAGAGAAGAATAACCCCAACGACCAGCCCAATCGTCAGTAGCAGCGTGTTTTGGACGTCGGCGACGCTGGCGCGAATCGTCTGCGTGCGGTCCGACACGATATGAATCTTGAGCGATGGCGGCAGTGAGGCTTCGAGCTGCGGCAGCGCCTTCTTGATTGCGTCGACGGTAGCGATGACATTGGCTCCTGACTGGCGCTGTACTGCGACGATGATGGCCGGCTCCGTGTTCATCCAGCCCGCAAGGTTCACATCCTGCGGCCCGACGATGGCTCGGCCGACATCGCGCACGCGTATCGGTCCGCTCATGCCGACCACATCGGGGTTGGGGTTGACCGTGGTCGTCGTCGTGACGAAGGGACTGGGGCGGTTGGCGAGGATATAGTTGTTGAACCCCTCCGCCGTCATCAACTGGTCGTTGGTCTGCAGCGCGAAGGCCTGATTGGCGCCATACAATGTGCCCTTCGGCTGGTCGACCGTGGCCGTGGCCAGTGCCGTTCGCACCGCTTCGAGGTCAAGGCCCATTGCAGCCAACAATGCCGGGTTCACCTGCACCCGGATCGCCGGATTCTGCTGGCCGCCGATACTGACGAGTCCAACACCCGGCATTTGCGAAATCTTCTGAACCAGAATGCTGTTGGCGTAATCGCTGACCGTCGTGAGCCGCAGGGTCTCCGAGGTCAATGCCAGCATTAGCACCGGCGTATCTGCCGGATTGGTCAGCCGATAGATCGGCGGAGTTGGCATCGGCGGCAGGAATCCGGCCGCCGCGTTGATTGCCGCCTGTGCGGCCTGCGACGCAAAATCGACGCTGACGCTACGATCGAATTGCAATGTAATCGTGGAACTTTCGTTGCCGCTGCTCGAAGTCATTTGCGTCAGCCCAGGTATTTGGCCGAATTGGCGTTCGAGCGGCGTCGTGACGGTGCTGGCAACAGTCTGCGCATCGGCGCCCGGAAGTTGCGCGGTGACCATGACCGTCGGCGAGTCGATATTTGGCAACGCAGCCACCGGCAACAGTTCGTAGCTGATCAGGCCGAGCAGCAAGATCGCCGCCATCAGCAGCCCCGTGGCGATTGGCTTCCGGATGAATGTCGCCGAGATGTTCATGGCAACAGGCCTGCGCTTGCCGGGGTGGGGTTTGGCACCGAGGCCGAGTCGTTCGAATTGGCGAGTGATACGACGATACCGGGCGTCAGCCGGTATTGGCCGCGCACGACAACGGTTTCCCCGGCGCTCAAACCTTTGTCGATCAGCGCCTCGCCGTTGAGTGTTTCGCGCACCGAGATTGGCCGCATCGCGACCTTGCGATCCGGGTCAACGACAAAGACGTACTGCCCCTGCGGCCCCTGCTGGATGGCATCGAGTGGGATGGTCAGACCATCGTCCTGCACTTGAGTCACGACCCGGATATTGACGAACATGCCGGGCCATAGCTTGCGATCTGTATTGGGGAAGATTGCCTTGAGGGTTATCGTTCCGGAGGTCGTATTGGCCTGGTTGTCGATGGCGGCGAGCGTGCCGGTATCAAGCTCGGTTTTGCCATCCACGCTCAATGCGACGGACTTGACCGGACCCTTCGCGAGCGCCTGCTGCACCTCCGGGATGTCAGCCGCAGCCAGCGTGAACATCACGCTGATTGGCTGAACCTGGTTGATCACGACCACAGCATTCGGCTCGGTCGGCGACCCTCTCGATGAGCTTGAGTGAATAATGTTGCCGACGTCGAGCAGCCGAATTCCGGCGACCCCGTCGAACGGCGCCACCAGTTTGGTGTAGCTGAGCTGGGTTTTAGCATATTCGATCGCTGCCTGATCGGCTTTGATAACCGCCTCTTCTTGGGCGATCTTCGATTGTTGCGTGGCGAGCTCCTGCTGGGTTGCATACCCTTGTTTCGCGAGCGGCTCATACCGGCCGAGGTTGATCCGTCCATTTTCGAGATGGGCCGCGTCGCGGGCGAAATTGGCCGCCGCCTGATCGAGC
>JBAQBC010000022.1:0-1614 GCA_049286035.1 Xanthobacteraceae bacterium | reverse complement strand
TCGCTGCGGCGAACCGCCGGCGCGAAATTGTTCACCGCCCAGTTTGGCCGCTGACGGCGTTCTCCTGCTGATTGAGCGCCTTTTGTTCGCCGTGGGTGATATGGCCACCGTTGAATTTGCCCATGGCGCGCTCCTCGTGGCGTATCGTGCGGTCTTCGCGATGAAGCTGGTTCGCCCAGGATGTGCGGGCGGCGGGATCCCGATTAATCTCGATTCCCGGGGTGTTTTCGGCCATGCTACGGTTAGTTTAGTCCGATCGCGGAACAACCGCGAAGGTGAAGAATGGTGAGAAAGGCAAGAGGAAATGTCCAAGCAAAGGATCAGCTACATTCCGCTCGAAAAGATGGACGCCAAGATGCGGGCGGAAATGGAGCGTTGTCAGCGCGAGGGGACACCGCGGCCGGAAAGCTCGGCCATCCGCGCCCATGTGCCCGCCTGCTTCTGGTTTTTCGCCGACTCCTGGCACAACATTTTCCGCAACGGCGTTCTCGATCACGCGATCAAGGAACTGTGCCGCCTCTACGTTTCCCGCTCGGTCACCTGCGAATATTGCGGCAACCAGCGCTCAGTGAAGGCGACCACAAGCGGCGCCCTGATCGAAGAGCAAGTACTCGATCTTTTAAACTTTGAAAAGTCGACGAAGTATAACGAACGCCAGAAAGCGGCGCTCGCCTATGCCGAGGCGATCGTTTGGCGGCTCGATACCGGCGACGATTTCTGGGAACGCATGCATCGCCACTTCAGCGAGCCCGATCTGGTCGAGCTCGGCTGCATGATCGGGCTCACGCTCGGCCAGCAAAGCTGGCTGCGGCTTCTCAATATCGAGCATCATCAGGTGCTGGCTGGCACGTCGGCTTCGATGGCGCCCGGCTTTGAGACCGCGGAGGATCTCAGATCCACCAAGGCGCAAGCGGACTATTGGGCAAAATCCAAAACTGCGGTCCAGTCCGAAGACGCTGCTTGATGGCAGGCCGATCGACCGGTGGCTAGTTCGCCGGGCCGCCCGAAAATCAATGGAGGTTGGTGCCCGGAGAACCGGGCAGCGAGCGATAAAGCCAGAACGAGGTGGCAAAAGCGATAAGCCGGCGCAGATTCTTGGCGGCCGCCGGCGCGGCTGCCACGATGGCCGAGGTGGCAAAGCCTACCGTCGCGCAGCAAAGGCCGGTGAAGATCGGGTTGATGACCGTTGGAAAAAAAAGGTGGTAAGCTCGTCAACACAACAATCAGGGGCTATCCGAAGTCAGTCAGTTCTGGCGCTACGATCGCAAGGAATTTCTCAAACAACCTGTCTTCTCGCGAGACTTTCCGCCGCCGAAGAGCTAGCGAACTTCTAACGAGCTGGGAGCTTTGTCATGCGTACGACAACAAAGATTGTGTTGGCAGGTGCCTTGATTTGGCGCAGCAGTGGCTGACGGCGCAGGCCCAGCGAATGCTCAGTATTATTATCCACCGCCGCCACCATACGGTTACGGCTATGGCGGGCAAAATTGGAACGGCTGCCCGCCGGGTTACACGGTGCAGGGCGGCAATTGTGCGCCGTATCGAGGTCCCAGCGGAGGCGGATGGCGTACTTGGAACGGCTGTCCGCCGGGCTACACCATCCAAGGCGGTAGT
>JBAQBC010000021.1:0-20366 GCA_049286035.1 Xanthobacteraceae bacterium | reverse complement strand
TAGAGCTCAAATTTAATCTGGTTAGTTTATCGTCCGACCGGCTTTCCAGACAGGCCCGATGAGTTCTGAGTCTTTATGATCGGCCCACGCCCGATCGATGGTGCTCATTGAAACCGCGTGGCGCTCTTTTTTTCGGCCGTCTGCAATTTCCAAAGCAATAAACCAAGCGATCTGGATCATGAGAGCGTGGCGTGGCCGCACCCCTGCCCGGCGGTTTTCAATCGTGAATGTTCGTTCCTCATACTGGTGGCCTGGATCGAGTAGGGCAGCAAGGCGAAAGCGAATCATGGGACTTAGCGGCTGATGATGTTTGCGCAATAACCTGATGAGCGCGGCGCGACTCTGTGCCTCTTCCTTGCTGCCGGACTTGTGAAATCTGTGGGTGATTTTTCCGTGCTGGTCCCTTCCAAATTTGCCGGCGAGATATTCAAGCGCGAATATTTCATCCGCCTTGAGATACGCTAGCGTGAGTTCTTCGTCTGTCAGATGCTCGTGCTTCTGGGGGTGGCGGCGCTTCATGACGCGGCCTCACGCTTCGCGACGCAATGACAATGGCGTCACGTTGCTCTTGCGATTGCTGACGATTGCGAGCAGCCGATCGGTCCACAAATCGAGCGCGGCCTTTTTCTCGCGAGCATAGGTCGATCGGTTATAGACGCCGGCAACGCCGCCCCTGGCGCCGCTGACATGATTGAGCACGGCCTCAACCACATGCGGCTGGATGCCGAGCCCGCTGGCGGCTTCCCTGTCCTGTACCGGCAGCTTCTTGAGTTGATGCTCGGGCAATCCACCGCCGGCATAGGTTGCGAATGTTCGGCGCAAATCGTGCGGCGTCCAATGTGGAATCCGCTTGCCGTCGTTCGCCGCCGCAATGCGCTGGTCCAAACGTATTTTGCAATTTGACCAGTTGGTAAATCCCCTCTCCCTGTTGCCAAAGATCAGATCGTCGGCGCCCTTGGGCTGCTGCGCGATGATCTCGGCGGCGGCTTCGGACAGCGGCACCACATGATCTCTGCCATTCTTGGTTCGCTCGGGGGGTAGAATGATCTCGTCGTCGTGGATTTCGCTCCACCGCAGACTACCGATTTCGTTCAGGCGCTGGCCGGTAAGCGCCAGTAATTTGATGCAGGCGCCGTGCGGCGTATCGTCGAGCGCGTTCCAAATCAGATGGAGCTCGGCCGGCGTCAGCACGCGTTCCCTGGATTTCTCCTCGTTCTTTTCGGTGCCGACAACAGGATTGCTTTCGGTGAGTCCACGCTGCATTGCCCATGTGAAGAATGCGGACACCGACGATCGCACAAGGTTTCCGGTGCGGGCGCCGGCGCCGTTTGTAATTGCGACATGCAAGGCCGCCACATCGCGCCGGGTGATCTTCGCGAGCTGCATCTGGTGCAACGGCTTGGCGTGCTTCGTTAGATGCCGCGCTATTTCCTTGAACGATCGGGGCCGAAGGCGCTGGCGCAGCGCGCCGAGATATTGCTCGACGTAGGATTCGAAGATCTCGGAAACCTGGCGCACTGCATCGGCTTTGTTGGCCGCCGGGTCCTCGCCGCGCCTGACGCTGGCGTAATGCTGCAGAGCCAGCTTGCGGATTTCGGCGAGGTTCAGCGCCGTCGCTTTGCCAAGCGCCATGCGGCGATGCTTGGCGCCGATCTTGTATTGAAAGACGAAACTTCGCGATCCGCCCTCCCGCAATCGGAGTCCGAAGCCCGGAATATCATCGTCGAAGAAAATCGCTTCGGCTTTGTGCTCAGGCAGCTCTGCCGTGCGCACCGTCGTTGCCGTCAATTTCATGGGTCTCCCCTGTCATCAGTCTCGGCGAGTGTTGAGTTCTGGGCAGACCATGGGAAGATTTTGAATGACCAACCCAGTCCACCCCTGCCGAGGTTGACTGTTGCCATATTAGATAAATCAATGATTTACAAGCAGTCGTGCCGAGGCCGACCAGCCTTGCCCACGGCTCTATCAATCAGGAATATTGTCGCGCGGCACGGGCGCGTTGTCGTCCGGCTGCGATTCGGCCGACACGCCAGCGCTTGTCGTTGCTCTGAGCTCCGGAGCTTCGCCAGAACTCGGCGACGGGCTGGCGGCAGGTGCGGCAACGACAGGAGCAGGCTCTTGTTCGGCAGGCGCCGGTTCTTCACGTCCCGGCTGGCCTCCACGGGCCGGTTTTTCCGGTTCGGATTTGGCCGATGCCGCACGAGGTTTGGTCTCGTGACCTTTGGCTTCCTGCCCTTTTGCCTCCTGTCCTTTAGCTTCCTGACCTTTGGCCTCCTGCCCTTTTGGTTCCTCTGACTTGGCCCGTTCCGGTTTTGCCGCCGGCGCATTGCCGCCGGCACTGATCACGTAAGCGGCGAGCGCAGCCGCCTGCTCGCGGCTGGCCGCGTAGTGCTCGCGCAAGAACAGGGAAAGCGTGAGGCTGCTGCGGCCGTTCGCGAGCCCGCGTGTGCTCTTGTGGCACACCGCGCAATAGTTCGCGAACAATTCGGAGGCAGGCTTGCCCTGATCGATATTGGTCTGGCCCAGGCTCGGCCCCGCGGAAATCACGGCAACCGCCACGATCGAGCCGAGCCCGATCAAAGGCAAAAGGCGCCAAAACACGCTGATCCCCTGAATTCTCTCCCACTCAGCAGACATGCTTACCCCAATACCGAACCGGTACGACAGTCACTTAGCCGGCGTCCTCGTCCGATTTTCTGCGTCCCCTACACCATTGCTGGTCAAGGAGGATTTTGTTTTAATGACGGCAACAACAGGACTCCAGCCGCGTAAAGGCGTGATCGAACGGCCCAGGCGGCAAAGACTTGATCGAGCGCCCAATCGGAGGAGGCTGCGCAACAGGCGGTGTGAGCGGAAACGGCTGTGGATCGTTTACTGTTCATATTTTTGCGCCATTTCATCCGCCGCGGGTCGTTTACCGTCACGACCGCGCGGGGGCGCACATGCACGTTCGGCGACGGAACTGGGCGCCCTGTCGCTGTCCGGTTTAGCAACGCCGCGGCCCAGCGCGCCGTGCTGTTCGATCCCGAGCTGAAGCTCGGTGAAGCCTATATAGACGGCACGCTGATCGTCGAGCAGGGCTCCATAGCCGACGTGCTAGCGCTGCTATTGGGCCAAGAGCGTCTCGACGCCGGCAATTGGGCGCTGCCTCGTGCGCTGCGCTATCTGTTCCGCCGTCTGCAGCAACTCAATCTGCGTTCGCGCTCGCGGAACAATGTCGCGCATCACTATGACCTCGACGGTCGGCTCTATTCGCTATTCCTCGATGGTGACCAGCAATATAGCTGCGCCTATTTCGAGCGGCCCGATCAGTCGCTTGATGACGCGCAGCTGGCAAAGAAGCGTCACCTCGCCGCCAAGCTGCGGATCGCGCCCGGCGCCAAAGTGCTCGACATCGGCTGCGGCTGGGGCGGACTGGCGCTCTATTTGGCCGAGGTCGCCGGCGCGCAGATCACCGGCATTACGCTGTCGCAGGAACAATACCAGCGCGCCCAGAACCGGGCGCAGGAGCGCGGCCGCCGAGACGTCGAATTCAAGCTTCTGGACTATCGTGATGTGGACGGCCGATTTGATCGAATCGTATCGGTCGGCATGTTCGAACATGTCGGGGTTAACTTTTACGACGCCTTCTTCAGCCAGTGCGCGAAGCTTCTGGCCGAGGACGGAATTGCGCTCTTGCACACAATCGGTCGCTATAGTCCGCCCGGCATCACCAATCCCTGGATTGCCAAGTACATCTTCCCCGGCGGCTACATTCCGGCCCTGTCGGAAGTCCTCCGCGCGATCGAGCGGGCAGGCCTGATCGTCACCGATGTCGAGATCTTGCAGCTGCACTACGCGGAGACGCTCAAGGCCTGGCGCGAGCGTTTTCTGGCCCATCGCGACGAGGCGGTGCGCCTCTACGATCAGCGTTTCGTGCGGATGTGGGAGTTTTATCTCGCTTGCTCGGAAATGGCGTTTCGGCTGGGCGAGATGGTGGTGTTCCAGATCCAGATGGCGAAACGCAAGGGCCTCACGCCCCCCACTCGCGATTATATTATGCGGGAAGAGGCGCGATTGCGCGCGATCGAGACGGCCTACAGGCCGCCGCTGCGACTCGCGGGCGAATAAGCGTCCGCCATCCATCGCGCTGCCACGTCAAGAGCCGCCTCGCATTTTTCAAACTTCGTAACCGTGCGGTGGGTAACGGGGGAAAGCTCCAATCCACGCTTCCATTGTCCGCCCGCTGGACTATCGAAAGGAGTGGCGGTTATACGCGTAGCCGCTGTCGTTGAGTGAGCGCCATGTTGAGTAGCGCGTTATTGCGTAGCGAAATTGGAGCGAACTATCGCCGGATTGCGGCGCCCCGCCGCAAATCGGCCACAGCGCGCGATTGCTCTGACCGGGACCATGGCAGTTTTCGATTCGACCGCACGCAAGCAAGTTGCCCCGGAGCCGACGTTCCGCGCGGCACCGCACAATATTGAGGCCGAACAGGCTTTGCTCGGCGCCATCCTCGTCAATAACGAGGCGTTTTACCGGGTGTCCGACTTTCTCGAAGCCAAGCACTTCTTCGAGCCCATTCACCAGCGTATCTTCGAACTGGCCAGCGGTCTCATCCGCGCCAGCAAGACCGCTACGCCGGTCACGCTCAAAACCTTCTTGCCCGGCGACGCGGATATTGCCGGCCTTTCCGTCAATCAATATCTCGCCCGCCTCGCCGCCGAGGCGACCACGATCATCAACGCCGAGGACTACGGCCGCACGATTTACGACCTTTCGGTCCGGCGCGATCTGATCACGATCGGCGAGGATATGGTGAACCTCGCTTACGATGCGCCGGTCGAGTCGACACCGCTGCAGCACATCGAAGAAGCCGAGCGGAGACTTTACGAAATCGCCGAGACCGGCCGTTATGACGCGGGTTTCCAGCGTTTTGCGCAGGCGCTGACGACAGCGGTCGATATGGCCGCACGCGCTTACCAGCGTGACGGCCGCCTGTCCGGTCTGGCAACTGGTCTGACCGATCTCGACAGCAAGATGGGCGGCTTGCAGCCCTCGGATCTGGTCATTCTTGCCGGACGGCCGGGCATGGGTAAAAGCGCGCTCGCCACCAACATCGCCTACAACGTTGCCAAGGCATGGTCTGGCGAGGTCCGGCCCGATGGCCACATGGCGACGGTCAATGGCGGCATTGTCGGCTTCTTTTCGCTGGAAATGTCGGCCGAACAGCTGGCCACGCGCATCATCTCGGAACAGACCACAATCCCGTCGAACAAAATCCGCCGCGGCGATATCGATGAAGGCGATTTCGAGAAGATCAGAGACGTTTCGATCGAGTTGCAGAACCTGCCTTTTTACGTCGACGAAACTGGCGGCCTCAGCGTCGGCCAGTTGGCGGCGCGCGCCCGTCGGTTGAAACGCCAGCGGGGACTCGATCTGTTGGTTGTCGATTACCTTCAGCTCCTGCAGGGATCGACCCGCCGGGCGGCCGAAGGCCGCGTGCAGGAAATCACTGAAATTACCACCCGGCTCAAGGCGCTGGCGAAAGAGCTCAACATTCCGATTCTTGCGCTCTCGCAATTGTCGCGCCAGGTCGAAGGCCGCGAGGACAAGCGGCCGCAATTGTCGGATCTGCGGGAGTCAGGATCGATCGAGCAGGACGCCGACGTCGTGCTCTTCATATTCCGCGAAGAATACTATCATCAGATGCGCAAGCCCACCGAGGCCAACCGTGAGAAATTCGCGGAATGGCTCGCCGAAGGCGAACGCGTGGACGGCAAGGCCGAGGTGATTATCGGCAAGCAGCGTCACGGCCCCACAGGAACGGTCGAATTGCAGTTCGACGGCGCGGTGACCCGCTTTGCCAATCTCGATACCGCCCACCGGCGCGATTTCTAGGCCGCTGCAAGGTCTGCGCTTTACCGCCAGGATGTCGGCGGTCATAAAGTGTCCATGGCACGCGCAAAACACACTTCGCCGGCGGAATCGGACCCGGCCGCCGCTGAAACCGGCGGCACGCTCACCATCGATCTTGCCGCGATCGTGGCGAATTGGCAGGCGCTGACGCGCCAACTCCTCACCGTCGAATGCGCGGCGGTCGTCAAAGCCAATGCCTATGGGCTTGGCCTTAAGCCAGTGGTTGCGGCGATGGCTGACGCCGGGTGCAAGACATTCTTTGTCGCCGATATCGCCGAGGCGCGAATTGTCCGCGCACGCGCGAAGGACGCCACGATCTATGTACTGCACGGCTTCACGCTGCAATGCGCGGAGGCCTTCATCGAACTTGCCGCGCGGCCGGTTATCAACTCGATGACCGAACTCGCCGAGTGGGACACGTTCGTCGCCGATCGCGCCTGGCAAGGCGGCGCCGCGCTTCATGTCGATACCGGCATGAATCGGCTCGGCGTTTCACCGGAGGAGGCGGCAGCGCTTGCGCCGCGCGTGCAGACGCAAAACCATGGCATCGCGCTGCTGTTAAGCCATCTCGCCTGCGCCGATATCCCCGATCATCCGCTCAATGCGAGACAGCTACGGCTGTTTCGCGAACTGCGCGCGCTCTATTCCGGCATTCCGGCCTCGCTCGCGAACTCTTCCGGAATCTTTCTCGGCGACGCGACCTATTTCGACCTGGCGCGGCCGGGCGCCGCGCTATACGGCATCAATCCGACGCCCGGCCGGCCCAATCCCATGAACAGCGTCGTCGAACTGACCGGCCGCATCGTGCAGATCCGCGCTGTCGCGCGCGAGCAGACGATCGGTTACGGCGCCACCTGGACGGCGCGGCGTAACTCGCGCATTGCAGTCGTGGCGCTGGGCTATGCGAACGGGCTCCTGCGTGCTGGCGGCGCTGGCGACGAGCATCCGGGTGGCGCGGCAATCGTGACCGGCAAAAGATGTCCTATAGTTGGCCGAATCTCGATGGATCTGCTCATGGTCGATATTACCGACCTTGCCGACGGCGCCGTACGCCGCGGCGATTTCGCCATCCTGATCGGCGGCGAACTGAGCATTGACGAGGTGGCAGCCGCCGCGGGCACAATCGGTTACGAGGTCCTCACCCGGCTCGGCGTGCGCTGCCATCTGAATTACCGGAGCGGGTAGATGGCGGCGCGCGCCCAAAATTTCATTTGCCAGAATTGCGGCGCCGCCTTCGCGCGCTGGGCGGGCAAATGCGAAGCTTGCGGCGAATGGAATACCTTGGTCGAGGAAAGCGCCGAGGGTCTGCGCCGGCCCATGCGCAAGGGTCGTCCGTTCGCCATCGAGCCATTGAAGGGCGCGACGCAGGAGGCGCCGCGCCTTGCCTCCGGCATCGCCGAATTCGATCGGGTCACAGGCGGCGGGTTGGTCCGCGGATCGGTGTTGCTCCTTGGCGGCGATCCAGGGATCGGCAAATCGACGCTGCTTCTGGAGGTCGCGGCGGCATTCGCGCGTGGCCGGCATCGCGCCATCTACATTTCAGGCGAGGAAGCGGTGGCGCAGGTGCGGTTGCGTGCCGAACGGCTCAGCCTTGCCGAAGCAATGGTCGAAGTTGCGGCGGAGACCTCGGTGGAAGACATCGTGGCCACGGTTTCGCATGGCACTGTCCCGCGCCTACTGGTCATCGATTCCATCCAGACCATGTGGACGCAAACCATCGAATCAGCACCCGGGACAGTGACGCAAGTCCGAGGCTCGGCCGCGGAGCTGATCCGTTTCGCCAAACGCAGCGGTGCCGCCGTGATTCTGGTCGGCCATGTCACCAAGGACGGCCAGATCGCCGGACCGCGTGTGGTCGAACATATGGTCGACGCGGTCTTATCGTTCGAAGGCGAAGGTTCTCAGCAGTTTCGCATCCTGCGTGCGATCAAGAACCGGTTTGGTCCGACCGACGAGATTGGCGTGTTCGAAATGACCGGCGCCGGCTTGCGCGAGGTCGCCAACCCCTCCGCGCTGTTCTTGTCGGAACGCGATCTCGGTAGCCCGGGAACCGCCGTGTTTGCGGGAATGGAGGGGACGCGGCCGCTATTGGTGGAAATCCAGGCTCTGGTGGCACCGACGACGTTCGGCACGCCGCGCCGCGCGGTGGTCGGCTGGGACCCGAATCGGCTGTCGATGGTCTTGGCCGTGCTCGAGGCGCATTGCGGCGTGCGTCTATCGGGACATGACGTCTACCTCAACGTCGCCGGAGGTTTGCGCATCCAGGAGCCGGCAGCCGATGTGGCGGCGGCGGCGGCGCTGGTATCGTCGCTGACCCACGCTTCCCTGCCCGCTCATGCCGTCTATTTTGGCGAGATCTCGCTGTCTGGCGCGGTGCGGCCGGTGCCGCAGAGCGCCGCGCGATTGCGCGAGGCGCAAAAGCTCGGCTTCACCAAAGCGATCGCTCCGGAAGCCGCCCGCAACGAGACCCCGGACGGATTCGCAGTCTCCGCCCTTGCCAGCCTCGACAACCTGGTCGCAGATATCGCGCGCGAGGGCACCCCTGCGCTACGTCGAGTCGGACGGCAGGAGGCCTGATCGGACCTGCCGGTGAGGTTAATTATCGGTTTTCGGGCAATGGGGCGGTTTTGTGCCGATATTGAACGCTTTTCACCGCGAGAAGACGGGTGACGGCATGGCGTTGCCCCGCTATACACGCGGCGGAACGCCGAAAGCGCTAGTGCGAATCGCAGCCCTGCTCGGAAACTGAAATGCCGATCACGTTGCTCGATATTGTCCTGATCCTGGTCATGCTGGTTTCGGGCCTGCTCGCCATGGTGCGCGGCTTCATGCGCGAGGTCCTCTCCATCACGGCGTGGATTTTGGCGGCTGTGGCCACCCTTTATTCCTACGGCAAGCTCCTGCCTTACGCCAAACAGTACTTCAACAGCGACATTGTCGCCGCGGTCGCCGTGGTGGGCACCGTGTTCCTGCTGACGCTGCTCATCGTCTCGGTCTTCACCATCAGAGTTTCCGACATGGTGCTTGATAGCCGCGTCGGCGCGCTTGACCGCACGCTCGGATTTATATTCGGCCTTGCCCGCGGCCTGATCATCGTGGTCATAGCGTTTCAGTTCTTCATTTGGCTCGTTCCCGACCGCAGCCAGCCGCAATGGGTCAAGGGCGCCAAATCCAAGGTGGTTCTTGCCGGCACCGGACAATGGCTGATGTCGATGTTGCCGGATGACCCCGAAAGCACCATTTTAAACAAGCTCAAGCGCGCCAAGCCCGAGGACACCGACAATCCTCCCGCCGCGCCGGACCAGCGGCGGAGCGGGCTCGACCGGGTGGAGGTACCGAGATCATGACCGTGCCTGCCGCCATCGACCTCGACGCAGATCGGCTTCGCGAGGAATGCGGCGTATTCGGCATATTCGGCCATCCCGACGCGGCCGCGATTACCGCGCTCGGCCTCCATGCTTTGCAGCACCGCGGTCAGGAGGCAGCTGGGATTGTCACATTCGACGGCAAACGATTCCATTCGGAACGCCGGCTTGGACTGGTCGGCGATGCCTTCTCCCGTCGTGACGTGATCGATCGGCTCCCCGGCAATGCAGCGATCGGCCATGTGCGATATTCAACGACCGGCGAGACCATTTTGCGCAACGTTCAGCCGCTATTCGCGGAACTGAACGCGGGCGGCTTCGCCGTCGGCCACAACGGCAATCTCACCAACGGTCTGACGCTGCGGCGCCAGCTGGTGCGCGACGGCGCGATGATGCAATCCACCACCGATACGGAGGTGATTTTGCATCTGGTGGCCCGCTCGCATCGCAATCGCTTTGTCGACCGCCTGGTCGAAGGCTTGCGCATGCTGGAAGGCTCCTACTCCTTCGTCGGCCTAACCAACAAGAAACTGATCGGCGCTCGCGATCCTCTCGGCATTCGTCCGCTCGTGCTCGGCAAACTGGATGGCTGCCCGATTCTGGCGTCGGAAACCTGCGCGCTCGACATTATCGGTGCGCAATATGTGCGCGACGTTGAAAACGGCGAGGTCCTCGTCTTCGACGAGGACGGCGCGCATACGCATAAGCCGTTCCCGCCAATGCCGCCGCGGCCGTGCATTTTCGAATACATTTATTTCGCCCGGCCCGACTCGATATTGGGCGGCCGCAGCATTTACAGCGTGCGCAAGGGATGCGGCGCGGAACTGGCGCGTGAGGCGCCGGCGACCGCGGACGTGGTCGTGCCGGTGCCGGACTCCGGCGTCCCGGCCGCCGTTGGCTATGCGCAGGAATCCCGGCTTCCCTACGAGCTCGGCATCATCCGCAATCATTATGTCGGCCGCACCTTCATCGAGCCGACCCAGCACATCCGCCAGCTCGGCGTTCGCCTCAAACACAATGCCAATCGCGCGGTGGTGGCCGGCAAGCGCATCGTCTTGATCGACGATTCCATCGTGCGCGGCACGACTTCGGTGAAAATCGTGCAGATGATGCGCGATGCGGGCGCTACCGAGGTGCACATGCGGGTTGCCTCTCCGCCAATCACGCATCCCGACTATTACGGCATCGACACGCCCGAGCGCGACAAACTGCTCGCGGCGACGCACGATCTTGAGGGCATGCGGAAATTCATCGGCGCCGATTCGCTCGCGTTCCTTTCGGTCGACGGCATCTATCGCGCCATGGGCGAAAAGGGCCGCGATCCGGCTCGTCCGCAATTCACCGATCATTGTTTCACCGGCGAATATCCGACGCCGCTTACGGACCGGACCGCCCAGGACGCGACACCGCGTCAGCTCTCCCTGCTCGCGGAAGCGAGCTGATCAATGCCGCAACCGCTGGCCGGGAGCATTGCGCTCGTCACCGGCGCATCGCGCGGCATCGGACGGGCGACAGCGCTTGCGCTAGCGGGCGCCGGCGCCCACATCGTCGCGGTTGCGCGCACCGTAGGCGCGCTCGAGGAAATCGACGATGCGGCACGCGCGGCCGGCAGTTCGGCGACCTTGGTCCCGCTCGACACGCGCGACTATGCTGGCATCTATCGGCTGGCAGCGGCGGTCAACGAACGTTATCAGCGGCTTGATGTGATGATCGGCAATGCCGGGGTGGTTGGGCAACGGTCCCCGCTCGATCACATTGAGCCGCAGAACTGGGATGAGGTCATAGCCGTGAACGTCACCGCGAACTGGCATCTGATCCGCGCCATGGATGCCTTGCTCAAGCGTTCAGCCGCCGGACGCGCGATTCTTGTCACCTCAGGAGCCGCCACCCACGCGCGCGCCTATAGTGGCGCGTATTCGGTATCGAAGGCCGCGCTCAACGCGCTCGCACGTGTCTATGCAGCGGAAACCGAGTCGACCGCGGTCAAAGTAAACTTGTTTAATCCGGGACCGACGCGGACCCGGATGCGAGCGCAGGTGATGCCCGGAGAAGACCCGATGACGCTGCCGACGCCCGAGGCCGTGGCTGAAAAGATCCTGCCCCTTTGCCTGCCGAGCTGCGCCGAAACCGGCAAGCTTTATGACTTTCCCGCCGGCAAGTTTTTGCAGTTCGCTCTGCCCGCCTGACGGTTCAAACGGGTAAATCTCACCGGCGTTTGCGCCGCGCATAAGGATTGGACTTTGTGCGGAGCGTCAACCTGATTGGCGTGCCCGGAAAGTCGAACCGCTCGCGCAATCCGTTGACGAGATAGCGGCGATAAGCATCCGGCAGCGTGCTGGTGCGCGAGCCAAACAAAACGAAAGTTGGCGGACGCGACTTCGGTTGCGTCATATAGTCAAGCCGTAATCGTCGACCGCGCAACGCCGGTGGCGGATGCGCGCTCGTTGACTCGGCCAGGAACCGGTTCAACGCCGCCGTCGGCACGCGGCGATTCCAGATGGCATGCGCCTCGACGACCGCCTGCATGAGACGGTCCAAGCCCTGGCCGATCTTCGCCGACAAGGCGGTAATGCCAACGCCCTTGATTTGCGGCAGCAGGCGATCGACCGCATTGCGCAAGTGGCCCATTGCGCCGAGCTCCACGGTGATCAAGTCCCATTTGTTCACCGCAATCACGATCGCGCGGCCTTCCCGCTCGATCAGATCGGCAATGCGAACGTCCTGCTCCTCGAACGGAGCTAGAGCGTCGACCAGCACGATCACGACTTCGGCGAAACGGATCGCGTTGAGCGCATCGGCGACCGAAAGCTTTTCCAGCTTCTCGCTTATGCGCGAGCGGCGGCGCAAGCCGGCAGTGTCGTGAACGCGAAATTTTTGCCCGCGCCAGTTCAGCTCGACCGCAATGGCGTCGCGCGTGATCCCGGCTTCCGGGCCGGTCAACAGCCGCTCCTCGCCGAGGAGGCGGTTGACCAGCGTGGATTTGCCGGTATTCGGCCGGCCAACAATGGCGATGCGAATGGGAGCCTTATCCGGCGCGGCGTGCCGATCCGGCTCGTCTTTCTGTTCGACAATCGCCTGAGGCAAAGCCGCGCGCAGCGCCTCGTAGAGCTCCGCCAGGCCTTCGCCGTGTTCGGCACTGATCGCAACCGGATCGCCAAGACCGAGCATATAGGCATCAAGTGCACCAGCCTCTCCGGCGCGGCCCTCGCTTTTATTGGCGACGAGAATGGCGCGCTTGCCCGACTTGCGAACCAGGTTCGCGAACATCTGGTCCGGCCCCGTGGCGCCGGCTCGCGCGTCGATCAAAAACAAAACAGCATCGGCCTTCGCGATCGCCGCCGCCGTGTGTGCCTGCATTCGCGCCGAGAGACTATCGCGCTCGGCTTTTTCCAAGCCGGCCGTGTCAATCACCTTGAACGCGAGATCGCCGAGCTGCGCGTCGCCTTCACGACGGTCCCGTGTCACGCCCGGCCGATCGTCGACCAGCGCAAGCCGGCGGCCAACGAGCCGGTTGAACAGCGTCGATTTGCCAACGTTCGGCCGACCAATGATCGCAACAGTAAGGGACATGGCGAAGGACATGATAAAGGACGTGGGCAACGATGAAAAAAACAATGACAAGCGGCTCGGGTAAGCCAACGGCTCCGCAATTAGCCTCTATACCACTTTAAAAGCTGATGGCGGCGACGCTTACGCGCAATCAGGAGCCGCGAGGATAGACCGCCTATCGCGAAGATCCCGCGGACGGCGAATC
The DNA here is from genome assembly GCA_049286035.1 of Xanthobacteraceae bacterium. GTDB lineage: Bacteria > Pseudomonadota > Alphaproteobacteria > Rhizobiales > Xanthobacteraceae > BOG-931. Next base: position 7,349 of record JBAQBC010000021.1, on the reverse strand, counting down.
AGGCCAGATCGAGTGCGAGGGCTGTGCCGGCGGTGACGATGTGGTCTGCGGTGTCGCAGGCCAAACCGACTGAGATGTTTGGGATTGCGGCGAGCTCGTCGACGGCGCGGCCGGCCAAACCGACGCGTCGGGTTGCTGCGGTGCCGGCTTCTGTGCCGGGCCGACTGTGATCCGAGTCGGCCCCGCTGCGTGCGCCGCCGCGGCTGGGGAAGCAGGCGGTTTCTGTGCGGCGAGCTTCGGCTTGGGTTTCGGTTTCGGCTTGGGTTTGGCCGCTTCCGCCGCCTCGGGCGGCGTCGGTCCGGGGACCGCAGCGTCGGGATCGGGTTGTTCCGGGGGTGGTTCGTAACCCTTCACCAGGTCCGCAGGCACACCAGTGCTCGCGCCCGGCACGCCTTCGGGAAATACCGGCTGGCGCTCGCCCTTGAGTTTCTTTTTGCTGTCGAACACGTCGGAACTGAAAATCTCGGTAGGATCGAATTGGCCGCCCTTGGTGCAGCCGGCAATCAGGAGCGCAAGCGCGAGCGCCGAAGCGGTACGAAAGAAATAGCTGCGCGCGCGCTGGGCCATGATGTCAGCCTTTCGCGCTCGCCGCGATCAGCTCGCTCAACATTTCCGCGCGGCTGCGCGGACCCGGAGGCGTCTGCGGATCGCCCATGATCATCTCGGTCCATCGCCGCGCCGCCGACATGTCCCCGGTCTTCCATGCCGAAAGCGCCAAAATCTCCCGGGCGCTATGCCGAAACGCGCGATCTGCGGCGGTTGCGGGTTCGAGCCGCTGCAAGATTTCCGAATATGGCGCAGTGTCGACCAGCAGGTAACCGGCGCGCACCGCCGCCAGGTCTCGGACGACCTGGCCGGCGCGATTGTCCGCGGCGATCGCATCGTAAGCCGCAACCGCGGTTTTGCGATCGGTGGTCGCAAGCTCGGCAGCTTCGCGCAAACGGGCCAGCACTCGGTATCCCGGCGTAGCGTCGGCCGAAAGCTTGGTAAAAGCCGCCGCCGCCTCCTGATGCTTGCCCGATTCCGCGAGCTTGACGGCTTGCTCAAACGCCGCGCCGGATTGCGCCGCCTGTTTCGCTTGCCACCACTCGTAACCGCGCCAGGCGCCGACGCCGATCACGATGACGATGCAGGCGGCAATGAAATAAGTACCGTAACGCTCCCACAGCTTTTTCAGCTGTTCGCGGCGTACTTCTTCGTCGACTTCTTGAAATATGTCGGTCACGGTATCGCCTTAACCCCCCGCAGAACGGATCGATCGCCGAGGCGCTGTTCCGCTCGGCGTCACGCGGCCCAGTTGGTCCCCGACCGCGGCAAGCCCGAATAAAATCAAGTCCTTCACGGAAGCCCTTGGCGGAACTAGTGTAATCTTGTGGCGCGAGCAAGGCAAAATGGCCTGTTTGGCTGTGGCTGAGCCTGGCCAGCCGGACCGTAGCCTAGGCCCGGGACGGCCCCTTGCCGCGATCCGCCAATTTGGTAACCGCAGCCTCGCGCATCGGATAGACATGTTCGTTGCCTGGGAAGCTGCGCGCCCTCACCTCCGCCGCATAGCTTTTGACCGCATTTTCGATCGAGGGTCCGAGTTCGCCGAAGCGCTTGACGAATTTCGGCACGCGCGGCGACAGGCCGAGCATATCTTCGAGCACTAGAATCTGGCCGTCACAGGCAGCGCTGGCGCCGATTCCGATGGTCGGGATGGGAACTTGGGCGGTGATGCGGCGCGCCAATGGTTCGGCAATGGCTTCCAGGACGACTGCAAAGGCGCCGGCATCGGCCGCCGCGCGCGCGTCCGCCTCGATCGGCGCCCAGTCCGCCTCTTCGCGGCCCTGCGCCCGGAACGAGCCCAGCGCATTGATCGCCTGCGGGGTGAGGCCGACATGGCCCATGACCGGCACGCCACGCTCGACCAGAAAAGCGATGGTCTCCGCCATGCGGCGTCCGCCTTCGAGTTTGATCGCCCCGCAACCGGTTTCCTTGAGCACTCGCGCAGCCGACGCAAACGCTTGCTCCTTCGACGCTTCATAACTGCCGAACGGCAAATCCACCATGACCAGCGCTCGCTTGGAGCCGCGCATCACCGCGTGCCCTTGCAAGATCATCATCTCGAGCGTCACCGGAATTGTGGTCTCGAGGCCGTGCATCACCATGCCGAGTGAATCGCCGACCAGGATGACATCGCAATAGGCGTCGACAATCCGCGCGGTGTGCGCGTGATAGGACGTCAGCGACACGATGGGCTCGCCGCCCTTGCGGGCGCGGATATCGGGCGCGGTCAAGCGCCGGATTGCATTCTGTACCGACACGATCAGTGCCCCAGCGCCGGCGTTCCGAATGCCGGGACGCCAATCACAATTGGATGGAAGACAAAGCCAAGCGCCAAATAGATGATCGTGCCGACGACAATGGCAATGATGTCGTTTTTGGCGCCGCCGACCGGAATTGGCGGCGCGCCGGCATCTTTACGGCGCTTGAGCGTGATCCGATCGTACACCGCCCAGGCCAGCACCGATCCGAACAGGATTATGCCGCCGAGATCGCCATTGGCGCACAAATGCGCAAACGCCCAGGTCTTCACGCCGACCAGCATCGGGTGCTTGAGCGTGCGTTTGATATTGCCGGGAATGTAAGCCGCCGCGACCATGATGCTGGCGGGCCACATCAGCGCGACCACGATGTGGCGGGTCCAGACCGGCGGATACCACACCATGATCGGACCGGCCGCGCGATAAGCGGCAAATCCGTATCCGATGAGAACGATGCCGACGATCGAGACCAGCGAAAACAATCCGCGATACGGCAATTCGCCGATCCGTGCTACGAGCGCGGCGCGGTGGTCGCGCATGGTCACAAACACATGCATGCCGAGGAAAATGACCAAACCGAGAATTTCGAGCGTAAGACCCATCCGGCGGTACTGCTCCACATCGAGCCCCGGCGCCTGGCGCCGCGGTCTCGGGGCGGGATCATGGCCGCCGCCTGCCGATTGTCAATGACAGGACTGGCTGCTCACGGCGCGTATTCTTTGCCGCGCGCGAGATAAGCCGCCGTATCGACGATCGCCTCACGTTCGGCGAAGGACACCATATCGCTGCGCATCGCGGCGGCGCTGCCGTCGAGCAAGATGGCGGCGAGCACGCGCTGCATGGCCCTGATCGCGGCGCGCTGCGTATCGCTCGGGATGATCACAAGCTGATAGCCGAGCGCCTGCAATCGCGGCACCGGCAACAGCGGCGTCTTGCCGCCCTCGAACATGTTGATGAGCTTCCAGCCGGGAAGACGCTTGGCGATTGCAGCGATCTCGGCTTCCGAGGTCGGCGCTTCGACAAAGCTCACATCGGCGCCGGCCTCGAGATAGGCCGCGGCCCGGTCGAGCGCGGCGGAAAAGCCTTCGACGGCGATCGCATCGGTCCGCGCGATTACGACGAAATCGGCGTCGTGCAGCGCGTCACGGACAGCTTTGAGTTTCTGCGCCATCTCCGTTGTCGGCACCAGACTCTTGTCGTCGTAATGGCCGCACTTCTTCGGAAAGGTCTGGTCCTCCAGATGAAACGCGGCGATCCCGGCGCGCTCGAAGGCGCGCGCCGCAGCCTGCGCGTTGAGCGCGTTGCCGTATCCGGTATCCGCATCGGCGATGATCGGCGCGTCGGTGACATCGGCCATCGAGGCGAAACGGTCCGCAATGGCGCTCACGGACAAGAGCCCGAGATCGGGGACGCCGGCCGAACGCGCAATCGCGCCGCCGCTGGCGTAGATCGCCGGAAATCCGGCTTGCTCCACCAGCCGCGCCGAGAGCCCATCATAGGCGCCCGGCGCCACCGTTATTTGACCCGAGTTCAACAGCGCCCTCAGTTTCACTGTGGCCCGCACGACATCCTCTCGCTTCGCCTTATGTTATCGGCATGATACGTCTTGGACGAAGCGCTGGGAACGCGAAGGAATGGGTATGAAGCGGACCGTCATCGCCGCAACGGTCATTCTTCTGGGCACGATTTTCGCCGCCGCTCAGGATTGGCCGACCAAGCTCGTGAAGATCGTCGTCCCGTTCGCCGCCGGCGCCACGCCGGACGTGGTCGCGCGGCTGATCGCCGATGACCTCCAGACCAGGCTCAATCAGGCTTTCATTGTCGAAAACCGGCCGGGCGCCAGCGGCAATACCGGGACGGATGCCGTCGCCAAGGCCGAGCCGGACGGATCCACGATCGGCGTGAGCATCGGCGGCCCGCTCGCAATCAACACGCTGCTCTTTCCCAACCTGCCCTACGATCCGCGCAAGGACCTCACGCTCATTACTCTTCTGGTGACACAACCGAGCGTGCTTGCCGTCAATGCCGCGCTCGGTGTGGCCGACGCGCGCGCTCTGGTTGATGTGATCAGGCGTGCCCCAGGCAAATACGCCTTCGGTTCGATTGGCGCGGGCTCGCTCTCGCATCTCGCGATGGAAGCGATTGCACTTAAAAGCGGCACGCAGCTCGTCCACGTGCCCTATGCGTCGTCGCCGCAAGCGGTGACCGCCCTCCTGCGCAACGATGTGCAGATGGTCTGCTTGCCGGCGATTTCGATCATGCCGCAGCTGCGCTCCGGCGCGATCAAAGTGCTTGCCGTATCAACCGCCGAACGCTCGCCGCTATTGCCCGACATCCCCACCCTGAAGGAAGCCGGCATCGATGTTGAGGCCGATGCCTGGAGCGGCTTGATCGCGCCCGCCGGAATCCCGAAACCGATGACGGCGCGGATCGGTCAATTCGTTGCCCAGGCCGTCACTACGCCTGTTGTTCGCGACAAACTCGCCGCGCAATTCATGACGCCGATACCCGGCACTCCGGCCGAATTCCGGGCACGAATTGATGGTGATATCGCGCGCTGGTCGCCGGTGATCGCGGCAGCGAAGATCAAAATTGAGTAAGCGAATGGCGAATAGAAAATTCTATTCGCCGTATTCGCCACTCACCATTCGCTATTCACCTGCGTCACGGCCCAAACTTGAAATTGATGCCGGCTTTGACTTCTTGAACGTTCAGCGACGCGTTGGAGCTGTACGTGGAGAATCCGGCGGTAGGCAGATTGAGCGTCTCGGAGCCGAAGCCGAGATAATCGTATTCGATCTTCGCGCTCCAATTCGGCGCGAATGCATATTCAAGGCCCGCGCCGGCGGTCCAGCCGGTCCGCGTCGCGCTCGCGCTGGCGGTGCTGCCGAAAATGTCGTTCAGGCTGTCATTGTCATGGGCAAAGGCAACGCCGCCTTTGCCGTAGATCAGAAGGCGATCGAAAGCGACGCCGGCGCGTCCGGTCACCGTCGAGGTCCATTGCGTGTTGGTATTGATCGTGTTGCCGACCGAGTCGTGACCGCTGCCTTTGAGCCCGGTCCAGTCGAAGTCGCCCTCGATGCCGAGCACCAGCGCGTTGATCTGCCAATTGGCGCCGACCTGGCCGCCGCCGATGAAGCCGGTCTTGTTGAAGGTGTTGTGGGCGCCGGTGAACGGATCGGTCCACGAGGAATCGGCAAAGCCGGCGCCGAGATTGCCGCCGACATAGAAACCCGACCAATTGTAAACCGGCGGCGCATAGGCGACCGGAGCCACCGCCGCGGGTCTGCGGGCCGGCGGCAGATCGGCGGCTTGAGCGGAAAAAATACAAAGCAGTGAGCCGGCGGCAAAGACAATGCCGCCGACGAATGCGCGCGAATTCATGCAGACCTCCAGCCTTATTTCCCCGACCCGCCCCCGCCCCAAGGCGCATTGGCGGCGCTAACAAGCCCAAGCTCTTGGACAAGGCTCTTGGACAAAGCATGGTCAATCGATGGCTGGAAAATGATTCTGCGTGCCGCACGGGCGTCACGAACGGAAAAGTTCCGCGCGACGAATTTTTGCCGCGAGCGATTCACACGGGGGCCAAATCCGCTCCCCGCTCCCGTCAACGTGCTGCGATTGCCGCGCTGTAGGTCTCCGGCGCAAAGCCGACCAGCAGCTTCCCGCGGCCGAGATCGAGCACCGGCCGTTTGATCATGGAGGGCTGCGCCAGCATCAGCGCGATCGCCTTTTTGGCGTCGATACCGTTCTTGTCGTTGTCCGGCAATTTGCGAAAGGTTGTGCCGGCGCGATTGAGCAACACTTCCCAGCCGACCTTCTTGCACCAGTCTTCGAGCTGCGCGCGTTCGATGCCGGCGGTCTTGTAATCATTAAAGGCGTAATCGACGCCGCGCTTGTCGAGCCAGGCGCGCGCCTTTTTCATCGTGTCGCAGTTCTTGATGCCGTAGATGGTGATGGGCATTACTCACTCCCACTCGATCGTGCCCGGCGGCTTACTGGTCACGTCATAGACCACGCGATTGACGCCCTTGACCTCGTTGACGATCCGGGTCGCCACCGTGCCGATGAAATTCATGTCGAAGGGATAAAAATCCGCGGTCATGCCATCGGTCGAGGTCACCGCGCGCAGACCGACGACATAATCGTAGGTACGGAAATCGCCCATGACGCCGACCGTGCGCACCGGCAACAGCACCGCGAAAGCCTGCCAGATGTCGTCGTAGAGGCCGGCGCGGCGGATTTCCTCGATGAAAACGTCGTCGGCGAGCCGCAGGATGTCTAGTTTCTCGCGCGTGATCGCACCAGGGCAGCGGATCGCGAGACCGGGACCCGGAAACGGATGACGGCCGACAAAAGCTTCGGGCAGCCCGAGCTCGCGGCCGAGCGCTCGCACCTCGTCCTTGAACAATTCGCGCAGCGGCTCGACGAGTTTCAGATGCATCCGCTCGGGAAGCCCGCCGACATTGTGATGCGACTTGATCGTAACCGACGGCCCGCCGGTGAACGAGACGCTCTCGATCACGTCGGGATAGAGCGTGCCTTGCGCCAGAAACTGGGCGCCGCCGATCTTCTTCGCTTCGGCTTCGAACACGTCGATGAACAATTTGCCGATGATCTTGCGCTTTTGCTCGGGATCGTCGATGCCCGCGAGCGCTTTGAGGAAAGTGTCCTCCGCCTGCACGTGGACGAGTGGAACATTGTAGGAATCGCGGAACAGCGCGACGACGCGCTCGCCCTCGCCTAATCGTAGCAGCCCGTGATCGACGAAGACGCAGGTGAGCTGCTCGCCGATCGCCTCATGGATGAGCACCGCGGCGACGGCGGAATCGACACCACCGGACAATCCGCAGATCACCTTGCCGTTGCCGACCTGGCGGCGGATCTTGTCGATCGCCTCCTCCTTGAACGCGCGCATAGTCCAGTCGCCGGTGCACCCGGCAATCTTGCGCACGAAGTTGCGCAGGATGGCGGCGCCGTGCGGGGTGTGCACGACTTCAAGATGAAATTGCGTGGCGTAGAATTTGCGCGCTTCGTCGGCGATCA
>JBAQBC010000020.1:0-12979 GCA_049286035.1 Xanthobacteraceae bacterium | reverse complement strand
ATGGAGGAGCGCGGCCTGGTGCTGTCGTTCCATTCCGGTCCGAATTGGGGCGAGCCGATCTACAAGAGCTGCAATCGCTTCCTCTCCGCGCACGCGCTCGGTTTCACCTGGTACAACATCCTGCAATGCACCAATTGGGTGATCAACGGCATGGGCGAGCGCTTCCCCAAGCTGCCGGTGATCTGGATCGAATCCGGTGTCGCCTGGGTGCCGTTTCTGATGCAGCGGCTCGATCATGAATACATGATCCGCCCGTCCGAGGCGCCGCTTCTGAAAAAGAAACCGTCCGATTACATGCGCGACATGTATTACTCGTCACAGCCGATGGAGATTCAGGATTACGAGGCGATGGAGTGCACTTTCCGCATGATGAACGCCGAGACGCAGCTCCTCTATTCGTCCGACTATCCGCACTGGGATTTCGACCTGCCGTCGACGATCTGGGACCTGCCGTTCCTGTCGGAAAAGGCCAAACACAATATTCTCGGCGGCACCGCGGCGCGGCTGTTTAAACTGCCACCGCGCAACGACAAGCAGAAAGAGAATCTCACGCGCTTCGGCAATCTGGCGGCCGCGGCCTGAACGCCCCCTAACCCCTCCCCCGCTTGTGGGGAGGGAAGGGTGGGGGAATTACTTCGCTCCTCTCTTTAACGTTCATGCGACTCGGCGCAGAAGGAATTTGGCGATGAAACGATTGGCCTTTGCTCTTGTTGCGTTGGCAATCGGGCTCGCAGTGTCTCCGGCGCGAGCCGATTACGCGCTGGTGCGCTTTGAGGACGGCTGGTGCCGGATCTGGTGGGACTCTGGCGGCACGCCCTGGGGCGTCGGCTGGACCAAGATCGCGATCGGGATGCCCGATTGGCTCACGGCCTCGGCCGAGCTGAGCAACGCGCGCGCTCAAGGCGCGTGCCGCTAATCAGCGAACTGTACGCTTCCCCCGTCCGCTCGTCCCCGCGACCCGCCTACGCTCGCTGGACGAGCTTCGGCGGGTTTGGAGTCCGCCAATCTTCCTTCGCCCGCCGAGCCGGCATGCGAAATTAGTAAGGTCGGCCGAGGGGGGCTTCGCGAAGGCGGGAGCGCACAGCGCGAAGGCGGAAGGCGGGGACCCCCGCAGCTAGATTCCCACTTGGGAATGAGCCGCCAACCGACTCGCGCGGCAATTACGGCACAAGCGCGGCAAGGCCGCCAAAATTCATACGGCCGTTTGACTAATTTCGATGCGGGTTCAGTGCATTAACCGCACTTTGTGCGTCGCACAAAAGTGCTGGCCTTTTCGTCACGAAACCGTTAAGCAGAGCCCTTCCCAAAAACGCCGAGGGACGATTGAGGATGAAGCCAGTGGTTTTCGCATGCCTGTTGATCGGGCCGTTGGTCGCGCTTTCCGGCTCTGCCGCGAAGGCCATCGATCTTGCCGAACTCGCCCCATGCAAGCCGGCCGCGGCACGGATGTGCGATCATGGGGGCGGCATGACTTGGACCAACCTATTGCGCTGCGGAGCGACGCTGGCCGCTCACAGCTGGCGCGTCGGCAATGAGTGCCGCGCAGTGCTTCGCAAATACGGGCAACTGTAATCGCAGGGGGCACCAACCTTTTTTGTTGCGTGTGTAGCGTCTGCGTTGGTTAGCGGTGGCGTTTGCGTAAAAAACCCCGGCGATTGCGCCAGGGTTTTTATTTTGAGGGGCGCGTGCCGACGATGGCTAGCATCGGCCCCTGCCGCTCATTCCCGCGCAAGCGGGAATCCAGAAGGTTAACTGGGTCCCCGCCTTCGCGGGGACGAGCGGATAACTGACTCGACCTGATCAGATTTCACTCTAACATCGTCAAATCGATGAGGGGGTGAATTCATGCCCGACGACATTCACGAAGTTTACGCCATTCGCTACGGTCATCATTCGCGCCGTTCGCCGGCAAATTTCATCGACGGCGACCCGCACGATATCCTCCAGCCGCTCGATTTCTTCGTCTGGGCAATCGTCGGGCCGTCCGGTGCGATCGTGGTCGACACCGGCTTCGACGAAGCTATGGGTAAAAAACGCCAGCGCGAAATGATCAAGCCGGCACGCGACGGGCTCGGAGCGCTCGGCATTGCCGCCGACGCGATCAAGACCGTCATCATCAGCCACATGCATTACGATCATTGCGGCAACTACGATCTGTTTCCGCAGGCGCGCTATCATTTGCAGGATTGCGAGATGGCTTACGCCACCGGCCGCTGCATGTGCCATCAAGCCTTGCGGGCGCCGTTCGAGGTCGAAGACGTGGTCGCGATGGTGCGCAAGGTTTTCTCAGGTCGCGCCAGCTTTCACGACGGCACAAGTGAAATTGCGCCCGGCGTCACCGTGCATCATATCGGCGGCCATTCCAAAGGACTGCAATGCGTGCGGGTGAAGACGAGCCGCGGCTATGTGGTGCTGGCGGCCGATGCCACGCACCTCTATGCCCATATCGACGGCTGGCGCGTGTTTCCGATCACCTACAATGTCGAGGAGGTGGTCGAGGGCTATGAGACCTTAAAGCGCCTCGCGACGTCGCCGCGACACGTCGTGCCGGGTCACGATCCCTTGGTGCTGCAGCGTTACCCGGCGGCTAAACCCGGGCTCGAAGGCTGGGTGGCGCGGCTCGATGCGGAGCCGAATTACAATTGAGCTGCTCCAATAAGCGGCTAAGCAACTTATCGCACCTGCAACGGTTATTAGATTGTGCGCAAGCGCATTGCGAAACAAAACTGTTGGAGGAAATTAGATGGCCAAGCGAAGAAAACGCAGATACTCCCGTGGCGCGGGAAGCGAAGTGAAGCGGGAGATGCACCGCTACAAGCGGGGTACGGCACGAAGCGGAAGAGGCGGCCGCGGTGGCAGAGTGAAGAGCCGCAAGCAGGCCATCGCCATCGGCCTGTCGAAAGCGCGCAAGAAAGGTAACCGCGTGCCGAGAAAGAGCAGCGCCTAGAGTCAAAACTCATTATTTCCACGAGCCGCGTTGCAGCCGAAATCGCGCGCCGGGCAGGAGAAGGGCGAAGAGCATATCGGCAATACGGTCGAGCCCCTTCGACGAACCCGGCAGCGATTTTCGCCGCAACCCGAAGGGACGCGGGCCTTTCGGCCGGTGGCGTCGTTGCTCGTCGCTCATGATCGGATAGATCACATCGCTCCTCTCGCCTAGCCAGCGGCCGAAATGCCCAGCGTCGCGGCCGTGGAAATAATGAGTTTTGACCCTAATTCCACGGCATCTTGGGGGCCTCAGAACAGCGCTTTTCGCGCCGATGCGAGCACGGTAGGCTCTCGGTGTGTGCCGGGTCGTCGCGGCCCGGCGATAGTGACGCCGCGCCGAGACTGCTGTTCCCAAATGCCGCTGCAACGTCGAAAATTTCTGCGCTTTGCCGGCGCGGCCGCGATTGCGCCGGCAACGACGCGCATCGCTTATGCGGAGGATTATCCGACCAGACCGGTGCGCATCCTCGAAGGCTTGGGCGGTGGCAGCACGCCGAACTTGGTGGCTCGCCTGATCGGGCAATGGCTGTCGGAGCATTTGAACCAGCCCTTCTTCGTCGAAAGCCGGACCGGCGCTGGCGGCAATATTGCCACCCAAGCCGTGGTGAGCGCCGCGCCGGACGGCTATACGCTCCTAACCGTCGTCACGACCAACGCTATCAATGCGACGCTCTACGAGAAACTCGATTTCGATTTCATCCGCGATATCGCGCCAGTCGCCGGCGTGGTTCGGCTGCCGATGGTGCTTTTGGTCAATCCATCGGTTCCCGCAACGACGTTCGGCGAGTTCATCGCCTATGCCAAAGCCAATCCGGGGAAGGTCAACATCGCCTCGCCCGGCATTGGTACGCCGATGCATGTCGGTATCGAGCTGTTGAAGCTACAGGCCGGCGTGGATCTCGTGCACATCACTTATCGCGGTCCTGCGGCCGTATGGCCGGATTTGTTCTCCGGACAGGTCCAAGCCTTCATCATCACCGTCTCCACCGCGATCGGTTTCATCCGCGCGGGCAAGGTACGTCCGCTGGCGGTGACCGTCGCCAGACGTACCGATGTGCTGCCGGAAGTCCCACCCATCGCCGAAACGCTTCCTGGCTTCGAGGCGTCGGCTTGGAACGGAATCGGCGCGCCCACCGGTACGCCCGAGGCCATCATCGACAAGCTCAGCATGAATATCGTCGCGGGGTTGGCCGACCCGCAGCTCAAAGCGCGGATCAACGATCTCGGCGGCGACACCGAGCCGATGCCGTCGGCGCAATTTAAAAGCTTCATCGCCGACGAAACCAGGAAATGGGCGAAGGTCGTCAAGTTTTCAGGCGCCAAGGTGAACTAATAAATGATCGCTCCCCCCTTGTGGGGGAGGGGAGCAAATGACGAGCAGCGTACGGATGCGATTGCGCCAGATCGGGGGAGGGATGACCATGAAACTGGCACGCCGGGAATTTTTTGCTGTTGCGGCAGGCGCTGCCACGCTCGCGGGTGGCGCGCATTCGGCCGCCGCGGCGCTCTATCCGGAGCGGCCGATCCGGCTGGTTCTGCCGTTTCCGCCCGGCGGCGTATTCGACATTGTCGGCCGCCCCTGGGCCGACAAGGTGAAGACGAGCCTTGGTTCGGTTTTTGTCGACAATCAGCCGGGCGCGGGCGGATCGCTCGCGGCGCAGCTTGTCGCGCATGCGCCGGCCGACGGCTACACGATTTTTCTCGGCGGCTCCACGATCCATCTCACCGAGATGATCTTGCGGGAACATCCGTTGCTCGATCCAATGAAAGAATTGACGCCGATATCGATGGTGGCGATCACTTGCTTTGCCATCGTCGTCAATCCCACGGTGCCGGTACATACGCTCGGCGAACTGGTCGATTACATCAAAGCCAACCCCGGCAAGATGACCTTTGGCTCCGCCGGCACCGGCACTTTGAATCATCTCAGCGGCGAACTCCTGAAATCCCTGGCCGGCATCACCGATCTGCCGCATGTGCCATACCGCGGCGCCGGTCCGGCCATCGCCGACGCCATCGGCGGCCAGATCCCGATGATCATCCCGGCCATGACCAATCAGGTTCTTGAATTTCACCGCACCGGTAAGCTTCGACTGTTGGCGGTTACCAATCCGACGCGTATCCCGGTTGCGCCTGAAATACCGACTGCCGTTGAATCCGGCATACCGGGGCTTTTCTCGCAGCAGGTCTTAGGTTTGTTTGCTCCGGCGGGAACGCCGAAACCGATCATCGCTCGGATCGACGAGGCCAATCATCGCGCCATGGCGGACGCGGCCTATCGCCAATCGCTGGTCGATGCCTGCGTGATTCCGGTGCCGGAGTGGACCACGACGCAATTCGACGAGTTTATGCGCAACGAACTCGCGCGCTGGACACCGCTGGTGAGGGCGATCGGGGTTCGGCTGGATTAAATCTTATTTGCCAACAGCCGTCGCAGCCGCTGCGGCGTGATCGGCAATTGCCGCACCGCACCGGGCACGCCGATCGCGTCATCGATGGCGGAAGCGATGGTCGCGCCGACTGCGGTGATGCCGCTCTCACCGGCGCCCTTGATGCCGAGCGGATTGAGCGGCGAGGTGTAATCCTCGCGCAACAGCACGTCCGGAGCGGGCACTTCGTGCAGCGCCGGTAAGAGGTAATCGGCGAATGTCGCCGCCAACGGATCGCCGCGTTCGCTGTAGCTGAATTCCTCGAACAGAGCGCCGCCTAATCCTTGCGCATAGCCGCCAACGATCTGGCCGCGCACCAGCGCCGGATTGATGGCGCGGCCGATGTCGTAGGCAATGCAGTAGCGTTCGACGACGACGCGACCGGTCTCGGCATCGACGCGCACCACGGCGACATGGCTGCCATAGGGGTAGACCTGGTGTTCGGTCTTGAACCAGCCCTCGGCGGCAAGTCCGGGCTCGCGGTCGCCTCTTGCTTTCGCGGTCGGGGCCAGATTTTGCGCGATGACGCCGAGGCTGATCGAGGGGCCGGGCTTGTGGTCCTTGCGCACCACTTCCCCGGCGACGATGTCGAGCGCCTCCGGAGAGGCTTGCAGGAGTTCGGCCGCCATCGCGAGCGCTTTGCGCCGCAGGTTTAACGCCGCGATGTGCGTTGCCGAGGCGGTCATCACCGTTGCACGCGAAGCATGTGCGCCGATGCCGAACGGAATGCGATCGGTCTGGCCGTGAATGACGCGGCAGCGCCGGTAGTCGACGCCAAGCGCATCGGCGGCAACCTGCGCCATCACTGTCTCGAACCCCTGGCCGAGCGAGGCGCCGCCGGTGAGGACCTCGACCATGCCGGCGGTGTCGACCGAAATTCTCACCCCGTCGGTCGGACCGAGCCCGCTCTTCTCGACGAACATCGACAGCCCGATGCCGACGCGTTCGCCGACGGCCTTGCGCTTGTTGACGGTTTCGTTCAACGCGTCCCAGCCGATCTTGGCGAGGAGTTTATCGAGCAGACCGGAATAATCGCCACTGTCGTATTCGATTTCCTCGCCGAGCGCTTCGAGCGGGCGTGGATACGGCATTTCCTGCGGCCCGATCGTATTGCGGCGGCGCAGCTCGATCCGATCGATCTTGAGCTTGTGCGCGATCGCGTCGACAAGCCGTTCCCGCACGAAGGTGGTCTCGTAACGTCCCGGCGCCCGATAGGTCGCAGCGGGGGTCTTGTTGGTGAGGCGAAAATGTCCGATCGCGCGGTAGGCGGGCACCCGGTACGGTCCCGGCAAAATCCCGGCCGTCATATGCACAACGCGCGCAGCGTGCGTGCGCACATAAGCGCCCTGATCGTGGAAATAGCGATCGTCGATCGCGAGGATCACACCGCTGGCATCGACCGCGGCGCGGACTTTATGCAGCTGCTCGCGCGAATGATTGGCTGCGATCAGGTGCTCGCGGCGGTCCTCGATCCATTTCACCGGCCGGTTGAAGCGCTTGGCGGCGACGCAGACCAGCACATCCTCGGGATAAAGTTCGCCACGGACGCCGAACCCACCGCCGACATGCGATTCGTGAACATGAATCGCGCTCGGCGGCAGCCGGAGCATGCGCGCCAGCAATTCCTGATTGCGATGCGGGACCTTGGCCGCGCCGTGCAGCTCAAGGATGCCGCGTGCGGCGTCATAACGTCCGATCGCGCCGCGGGTCTCGAGCGGCACGCCAGAATGGCGGCCAATCGCCAATTCCAGTTCAACGACATGCGCCGCGTGCTGGAAGGCGGCATCGACGTCGCCATAGCCCTGGCGGATCACCGCCGCTTCGCTCGAATGTCCCGGCGAGAATTCGACCGGCGCCACCTGCGCGTCGATGAGCGGCGGCAGTTCTTCGATCTCGACGGTGACTAAATCGGCGGCATCTTCGGCGACGTATGGGTCTGCGGCAAAGATCGCCGCGACCGGGTCGCCGACATAGCGCACCCGCGCTTTCGCCAGCACCGGTTGGCGGTAAGGATCGAGCGCCGGAATCGAGCCCTCGCGAAAATCGATCGGCGGCACGTCTGGAATATCTTCGGCGGTCCACACCGCGAACACGCCGGGCAGTGCGCGTGCCGGCGCGGTATCGATCGACGTGACGCGGCCGTTGGCATGCGCGGAGCGCACGACGCGCATGAACAGCTGGTGCGGGAAATTGATGTCGCCGGCGAACTGACCGCGTCCGGTCACAAGCGGCGGATCCTCCAGCCGCGCGACCGATTGCCCGATCCACGGTGTTTTCTGAACGGACGAATTCATGCCGCCGCGCGTTCGAGCGCCCGGCGTGCCACGGCAAGGACGAGATCGCGCCGGAACTCGGCGCTGTTGATGATGTCCTCCATCGGATCGATGGCGGACATGGCCGCTTGGGCGGCGGCGCGGAATGCTTGGTCGCCCGGCGGCGCGCCGTCGAGCGCGCGCTCGGCTTGCGCGACGCGCCGCGGATTGACTTCCACGCCGCCGAGCGCGAGCCGCGGCTCGGCGATCTTGCCGCCGTCAAGACGATAGAGGCCGACCGCCGCGGCAAGTGCAAAATCTCCCGCGCGCCGGCTGAATTCATAGAAGCCGCAGCGTGTATCGGCGGGCAGCAGCGGCAAGCGCGCCTCGACCAGAAGCTCATCGTCGCGCAGCGCCGTTGTCATGATGCCCTTGAAGAAATCGCGTGCCGCGATGACGCGCTCGCCGCGCGCGCTTTTAGCCACCACCTCGCCGTCAAGCGCCACAAGTACGAGGCACCATTCCGAGGCCGGATCCGCATGTGCGAGGCTGCCGCAGAACGTGCCGCGATTGCGGATCGGATAATGCGCTATGTGTCGCACCACGTCGGTCAAAAGCTTTCCCAGCGGTCCTTCGCAAACCGGCCGATGGAATGCGGCGTGGCGAACGCAGGCGCCGATGACAAGCTTGCCGCCGGTGACGGCAATGCGATTGAGCGCATCGACGCCGTTGATATCGACGAGGTGCGCGGGCTTGGCGAGCCGGAACGCCATGGTCGGAACGAGGCTCTGGCCGCCGGCGAGCACGCGGCCGTCGTCCGCGGCAAATTCGGCCAGCAGCGCGACCGCTTCGTCGATCGTTTTCGGTGCGTGATAGCGGAATGCGGCAGGCTTCATCGCGGTATGGATGCACCGTTCCCGGCGCGGAGTCAAAGACGGCAGACGGATGTTAGATGTCGGGAGTGGGAGGTCAGATGACGAAAAGAGCAGCTCCGAATACTATGATCCGACCTCTGACATCCGACACCTGTTCTCCGAATGCTCCGCTTCGACGATATCGGCAACCGGCTCAAAGCGTTTCGTCTCGGCTCCGGACTCTCCGCCGAAGACATCGCTGCTAAGCTCGGCATTTCGCGCACCGCGCTTTATCGTTTCGAAAAGGGCGAGCTCGCTAAGATCGAGACGCTGGAGAAGCTCGCCGAACTCCTACAGGTGTCGGTGCCGACGCTGCTTGGGGTCGGTGTCGAATATATCGCGTCGGCGGTCAGCTATTTCGAGCGCATGCGGCAGATCGAGGAGAGCGCCGAGCACATCATCGTGCTGGCCGGCCCGATCTCCTATGTGCTCGCTTCCGACGGCTTCGACCGCGCGCTCGGCGAAGTGTTGCGTGAATCGGTGCCGGAGGCCGTGGCGAAAAACAAAAAGGCGCTGGCGCAGATTGACGAGCTGATGACGGTACTGCGCAACCGCAAGGAAACTTATCGCCGCCGGCGCCCCGCCATCGTCAATCTGATCGCCGCCGGCGAAATGCAGCGCTTCCTGCGCAATGGCCTGGTCGGCCGCCTCGATCTTCCCGAGCCGGTGCGACGCGAACGCCGGCGCCTGGCCCGCGCCGAGGCCGAGCATTTCATCGGGCTGATGCAAGACGAGCCGATCGGCGTGCAGATCGGCATCGTGCTCGACACGCTGCCGCACACCAGTTTCCAGATTTTCCGTCAACCCGACCGGAAGATCTTGGCGCTAAGTCCATTTCGCCTCGGTGAAGAGCCGAATATTCGCGCCGGCGTCGCGATGATTACATCGGCGCCGGAAGCGCTGGCGCTGCACGAGAAGATGGCGCGCGAGCTATGGTCCAGCGCGCTGAAAGGTCCCGCCGCCGTGCGCTTCATGCGCGCGATGCTGGAGCAGCCGGGCGACTGAAGTTTTCGCTAATTTCTCGCGGTCTCTATTCGGACCGATGCCGCCCTACAAATAATCACACGCATCGAACGCTACGAGAACCGCTACGTTGGCGACCTTGAATATCAACTGTGGCGCCGTGCATATTCCCTCGCCAAGGTGTGCGTCACCGCCGACCACACGTTCAAGCTCGTCAGCGATCAGATCACGAAGTGTCATGTCCATGGCTGCGTTCCCCCATCCCCAATGTAATAAACAAAAATATTTCGTGGATTGGCGGCGCAGTCAACGACGTCGCGTCGCCAAACGGGTGAATTTTTTGCACACTGGGTCAACGCCATGATATGGGACGACGCAAATTGCAACCGCTTCGATTCGAATCGAGCGGTCATGGCTGAAGGGACTGGCTGAGGTGACTGGCTGAGGGGACTAACCGACCGCAATGAACGTTCAGGCGACGCCCGCCGGGATCGATGCGCGGCCTCAACTTCTCATGTGCTCGCCGCGCCATTTTGCCGTCACTTACAGCATCAATCCGTGGATGGACCCGCGATCTTGGGCCGGCGATGGCCGTTTGCACTCCGAGGCGGAGCGTCAATGGACGGCGCTGCGCGATGCGTTGATCACCGCCGGCGCGGCGGTGGAGACGATAGAGCCCGTAGCCGATCTGCCGGATCTGGTGTTCACGGCCAATGCCGCCGTGGTGCTCGATCGCAAGGCGGTGCTGTCGCGGTTCCGCCATCCCGAACGGCGCAACGAGGAACCGATCTTCGCGGCCTGTTTTGCTGCGTTTGCTGCGCGCGGCCTGATGGACGAGGTTTTGCCGATCCCGGAGGGAATCATCCTGGAAGGTGCGGGCGATTGCATCTGGGACGCGAGGCGGCGCTTGTTCTGGCTCGGGTGCGGTTTCCGCTCAGACGTTGCGGCGGCTCCATTCCTGGAGCGGCAATTGGGTCACCGCTGCCTACCGCTGCCGCTGGCCGACGCCTGTTTTTATCACCTGGATACGGCGCTCTGCGCGCTGCCGTGCGGAAGCGTCATGTACTATCCAGGCGCATTCACGCCGCCCGCCCGAGCCACCATCGAAGCGCATGTCGCGCCGGAACACCGCATCGCGCTCGATCGCGCCGATGCCGAACGTTTCGCCGCCAATGCGGTCTGTATTCGCAACACGATCGTGCTTTCGAGCTGCGGCAGTTCACTGCGGACAATACTCAATGAGCGTGGCTACGCCGTAGTCGAGACGCCGCTGCACGCGTTTCTGCGCAGTGGCGGTTCGGCCTGCTGTCTGACCTTGCGGCTCGATCATCACTCCGAGGCGTTTGGCCGGCTCGCTGAGCAAACCGCCAACCGCATCGGTGGGATGCGGGGAGACGCACAGCGCCTCGGCAGCAGCTGAATTATTCGGAACAACGGCGTCAGGATGTTTGCTTAGTGCAGCAATGATCGACCGCCGGGGCCGCCGCGCAAGGGGTGGAACGGGGCGCGGAACTGCGGCACAGCTCGCCGCGTTGTCAGCGGTCATTCCATCACCGATGGAGAATCCGATGTGCTGGGAAATGGATTACCGCTGGCTCGCCGAGCAGAAGAAGGCGGAAGAGACCAAAGCCAGGCAAGAGCGGCGTTCTGAAGTGATCGAAAAGCTCCTCAGCGAAGCCAACAAGCAACCCGGAAAGAGCGACGAGGCGCCGGCCAAGGAGGTCATTCCGGCGAAGTAGCGCTACCATCGACCGGTGAAGTGGTGAGGGGTATTTGAACTGTTCACCCCTCACCCGCTTCGCTCGCTAGTGCTCGCGAAGCACCCTCTCCCGCAAGGGGGAGGGAATATTGGCTACGCTCGCGCGTAGCGACCGCGGTTGAAGAAGCGATCCTTCTGATCTTCGCTCGCGCTATCGCGGTTCGATTTGATCGCCGCAACCTTGGCCAGCGCCGCCTTCACCGCGGGCCGTTCATCAATGGCCTTGAACCAGCGCGCCAGATTGGGATTGTCCTCCCATTTCACGCCTTGCGCATCATGATTGCGCGTCCACGGGAACGTTGCGATGTCGGCGATCGAATATTCGGCGCCGCCGAGATAGGGCGAGTGCGCCAGCCGCTTTTCCAGAACCTCATAGAGCCGTTTCACTTCGGTCTGATAGCGCGACATCGAATAGGAGATATCCTTGTCCTTGGGCGAGAACAGCTTGAAGTGCGTGAACTGACCGAACATCGGCCCGACGCCCGTGAGCTGGAACATCAGCCACTGCAGCACATCGTATTTCTTCGCCATGTCTTGCGGCAGGAATTTTCCGGTCTTCTCGGCGAGATACATCAGGATCGCGCCGGATTCGAACACGGCGTAAGGTTTGCCGCCGGGGCCTTCGTGGTCGACGATCGCCGGAATTTTCGAGTTCGGATTGATCTTGATGAAATCCGGATTGTACTGCTCGCCCTTCCATACATCGACGAAATGCTCTTTGTACAGAAGCTTGGTCTCTTCGAGCATGATGTAGATTTTCTGCACGTTCGGACTGGTCAACGAATAAAGGTCGATCATGACAATGCCCTCGAATTCGGCTTTGAGAGATTTGTGAAGGCGGTGAAGCTAGCGGTCCCGAACAGGCGCGACAAGGCATGGCATGGCGGACCAGCGCGGTGCAACGATCACTTGTATGAGATCGCCAAGGCCGCGTAGGCTCGCCTACCGCGAGAAAAAAATTAGCGGGAGAACGGACCA
This sequence comes from Xanthobacteraceae bacterium, assembly GCA_049286035.1. Classification (GTDB taxonomy): domain Bacteria; phylum Pseudomonadota; class Alphaproteobacteria; order Rhizobiales; family Xanthobacteraceae; genus BOG-931. The sequence continues at coordinate 696 of JBAQBC010000020.1, read as the reverse complement.
GGAGATCGGAATGAAGGGTTCAAGTCGGGTAATTGCGGCGCTGGCGCTTGGTTGCGCGGCGATGGTGATGGCCGGCGCCGCGCGTGCCGCCGACGACGACTATCCAAATCGTCCGGTGCGCTGGCTGGTCGGCTATCCGCCGGGCGGCTCGACGGACATCTGCGCGCGCCTGATCGGACAATACCTGTCCGAACATCTGCATCAGCAATTCGCGGTCGAGAACAAGCCTGGCGCCGGCAACAATCTCGCCACCGAAATCGCGGTGCATGCGCCGGCCGACGGCTACACCGTGTTCCTGGTCAACCCCGCCAATGCGATCAATGCAAGCCTCTATAAGAACCTGTCGTTCGATTTCATCCGCGACATGACGCCGGTCGCCGGCTTCATCCGGGTGCCGAATGTCATGGAGGTCAACCCGAACGTGCCGGCGCGCACGGTCAAGGAATTCATCGATTACGCCAAGGCCAATCCGGGCAAGGTCAATCTTGCCTCTTCGGGTATCGGCACTTCGGTACACCTGTCCGGCGCACTGTTCATGATGGTGACCGGCGTCGAACTCGTGCACGTACCTTATCGCGGCGCCGCGCCGGCGCTGACCGATCTTCTCGCCAATCAAGTCCAGGTGATGTTCGATAACTTGCCGTCCTCGATCGGGCACATCCAAGGCGGGCGGCTGCGCGCGCTCGCGGTCACCAC
>JBAQBC010000019.1:0-25693 GCA_049286035.1 Xanthobacteraceae bacterium | reverse complement strand
ACAAGGACTCGAACCTTGGACCCGCTGATTAAGAGTCAGCGGGTCGGCTTCCTGGCAACGGCCTGTAGCGCTTATAATTGCTTCAAAACGCGCAAAGCCTTACCAACAACTTCAAGTTCCTTTAGCGCCACCTCTTCGGCGGCATGTTTGGGATTGTCAGAAATTATCTTGACCCGCGACGGCTGCGCCGCGCGCAGCAGCTGTAGACGTCGAACAATCACATTATTGAATGGATCGCGAATAGCATAAAGACCATCTGGGGATGGCGTCTTGTGGCCAGTATCCACGATCACCTTGTCCCCCGACATGATCGTCGGTGCCATGCTGTCGCCTTCGGCCTCGACCACCAGAAGCTGCTTCGGCGACGCCTGCAATTGCTTGCTGACGAAGCTCGGCGGAAACTGCCAGCCTTCCGACCTGATGCGATCGAGATGACGACCATCTTTGCGCTTGTTAAGTTCTGCATGGTCCGCTTCTGAGCGCGCCGCAAGCTCCGGCACATGCTCACTTGGCGGCAGAACTTCACCTTGGACTTCATTCTCGGAAGTGCCCGGATACCGACCCCAAAGCAGAACTTGCTCAGGCGAATAGCCGAGCGCGTTGGCAAACGGCTTTAAGTGATCGAGGCGCAGCCGAATGAGCCCATTCTCCAGCCGCGACAGCTGCTGCTTGGAGACGCCAGAGCGGCGCACCAGTTCGCTGCGGCTCATGCGGCGCGCCTCGCGGGCATGATAGAGGCCAGTTTTTTTCGACTCAGATTTTGCTTTGCGTGCCATTTGGGGCAATCGTCACCGATTCCGTGAAAAATTGCTAGATGGAATCGGGGCTTCGTCACTGATCATGTGCCAATGCCCAAACGAAAGCGTGGCTGTATTCGCGTCGCCGTCGCTTGAAGTAAATGTCTTTGTGTGTACGCGACCGGAATCTAGCTGAGGCCCCGCGGATGCGTTTCAAGCCAAAGGGCGCGCGCGGCGCCGGCGGGATCGAGCCCAAGCTGTTGCCACCACGCCGCTTCATCGCCGTGACGGTGAACTTCGCGATAGTGTCCCCGGCACAGCGGAACCGTGAATTCGTCACTGACCTTGCGGCCGAGCGCGCGGTTTTGCGCAAAGCGCAGATGGTGGGCGTCGCATGGCTGACGTCCGCAGACCAGGCAGGTTTGCTGCGAGACAAATCTTAGATGCTCGCGATCGCGAATGCGCCGCGGTTCAGGGTGCGTCAACACAGACTTGTCGACCGACGCTGACGGCCCGTTTGCCTTCCTTTTGTGTCCGCCCGTGGTGTCGGAGCTTCGTTTGCCATTTTTCGATCCCGGCACACCCTCGCCGTGGTGGATGGCAAAGCTCAAGAGCTTGGCGCGAAACGCTTCCTCGATATGCCTGGCGTCTGTCGGTAAGTGAGCGCCGCGCCCATGCGGTGCGGCCGTTCGGTCTCCGCAATCGGACAGACTGGCCAGTCAGAGGCGATCCATTCGCCTGAGGCGTGCGCGAGGATCGTTGTCAGATTGACGATGCCCGAAGCCTGATCGACCGCGGTGGTTTGGACCGTTGCGATCTCGTGCTGGCCCAGCGTCTCGCGCACGATCTCAAGCCCGCTTGAGAGCGGTGCATAGCGAAACTGCCGTGCCGCGCCCTCCCCGCCTTCCGGTTCGATCGTGCCGGTGAGCGACTTCTCGGGGTTGGCGAGTTCGATCTGCGCCTTGGCCAGCGCCGTGGCGAGTGCGGCGATCGAGGGACTAGACCGCTGCATGGCTCGCCTCTTCAGTTGCTGTGGTCAGAACGTCAAAGCTGACCGCCCCCGATTTGGAGCGCTTGGCGCGGACGCCATGGCCGACCGCCTCTTTGGCATCCTCCGGCATCAGGCCTCTGAGCTCGGCCTTGGCCTGCTCGTGTTCAAAGTGGGCCTCCCGGGTCCGGCTGAAGATCGCGGCAAACTCGGCCCAGGCATTGGAGGCGGTCATGTCAATGATGCGTACGGCCTCAAGCCGCGGCTTGGGCGGCTCGACCCCGAATAGCTGTGGTTGTTCGCCGCTCTCGACACAGCGCCAGAATTTCCGCTCCGCTGTAACAATAAGGTGCTGGATCGATGATCTAGTGCGGCCGCAGACCAGCACAACCGCTTCGTGCGGGCTTGGCGAAGCGAACCCACCGCACCAGTGACGCGTCACCGATGCCGCAGCCGACGGCTCAGGCGGGCTTCACCACCCGGATGTGCAATTCGCGCAATTGCTTCGGCGAGACCTCCGAGGGCGCGCCCATCATCAGGTCTTCGGCGCGCTGGTTCATCGGAAACAGCACCACTTCGCGCAAGTTCTCTTCGCCGCACAACAGCATGACGATGCGGTCGATGCCGGGCGCGATGCCGCCGTGTGGCGGCGCGCCGAGTGAGAGCGCATGCAGCATGCCGCCGAAGCGTTGCTCGAGCATCGCCTCCTCGTAGCCGGCAATGGCGAAGGCCTTTTTCATCACATCGGGGCGATGATTACGGATCGCGCCGGATGACAATTCCACGCCGTTGCAGACGACGTCGTATTGGATCGCCTTGAGCGACAGAATTTTGTCGTGGTCTGCCGGATCGAGCGCCAGGAATCGATCGACCGGCAGGTTCGGCATCGAGAACGGATTGTGCGAGAAGTCGATCCGCTTCTCTTCCTCGTTCCACTCGTACATCGGAAAATCGACGATCCAGCAGAACTCGAAGCGGTCCTTCCGAATCAAGCCGAGCTCGTCGCCGATCTTGTTGCGCGCGGGACCTGCGAATTTGACGAAGCTTGCCGGATCGCCGGCGACGAAAAATACCGCGTCGCCGTCTTTCAACGTAAGCTTTGCGCGCAGCGCTTCGGTCTTTTCGGCGCGGAGATTGTTGGCGATCGGGCCGCGGCCGACGACATTGCCGCCGTCGAGCACGTAGAAAATGTAGCCAAGCCCCGGCTGGCCTTCGCCTTGCGCCCAGGAATTCATCCGGTCGCAGAAGGCGCGCGAGCCGCCGCCCGGCGCTGGAATGGCCCAGACCGCGCCTTTCGGGTTGGTCTCGAGGATGCGAGCGAAAAGCTTGAATCCCGAGCCGTGGAAAATATCCGACACGTCTTGCATGACAATCGGGTTGCGCAAGTCCGGCTTGTCGGAACCGTATTTGGCGATCGCCTCGCTATACGAGATGCGCGGGAAGGTTTGCGTCACCGGTTTGCCGTCGGCGAATTCCTCGAACACGCCGCGCAGCACCGGCTCAACGCTAGCAAAAACATCGTCCTGGGTGACGAAGCTCATCTCGATGTCGACCTGGTAGAACTCGCCTGGCGAGCGGTCGGCGCGGGCGTCCTCGTCGCGAAAGCATGGCGCGATCTGAAAGTAGCGGTCGAATCCCGCCACCATGATGAGCTGCTTGAACTGCTGCGGCGCCTGCGGCAGCGCGTAGAACTTGCCGGGATGCAGCCGCGACGGCACGAGATAATCGCGTGCGCCTTCGGGTGACGAGGCGGTCAGGATCGGCGTCTGGAATTCGAAGAACCCTTGCGCCTTCATGCGCCGGCGAATGGAATCGATGACTTCGCCGCGTTTCATGATGTTCTTGTGCAAGTGCTCGCGACGCAGGTCGAGGAAACGGTACTTGAGCCTTATGTCCTCGGGATATTCCTGGTCGCCGAACACCGGCATTGGCAGTTCGCCAGCCGGTCCCAGCACCTCGATCTCGCGGATATAGACTTCGACCGCACCAGTCGGCAGGTCGGGATTTTCGGTGCCGCCCGGCCGACGCCGCACCTTGCCGTCGACCCGCACTACCCATTCCGAGCGCAGCGTCTCGGCGATCTTGAACGCCGGGCTGTCAGGATCGGCGACCACTTGGGTCAGCCCGTAATGGTCGCGCAGGTCGATGAACAGAACGCCGCCATGGTCGCGGATGCGATGGCACCAGCCGGACAGGCGGACCTCGGCGCCGATGTCGCTCTCGCGGAGCGCGCCGCAGGTATGGGTGCGATAGCGATGCATGCTCATTGCGCTTACGCAAAATAGATGAAAGGCGGCGCACAAGCGCATGGCCGTGCTCGCTTTGTCAAGCAACTCGTGTCGGGTTCGTGGCACTGGCGCGTGAACAGGGCTCTGGCGCGCCCGCCATGACTGCCTCGACAGGACGGCGGCGATCTGCACACTCCGGCGCAGCCGGTGAAAATGAAGCGGAAATCGACCAGCAAGACCATGGTTGCGGCGACCGAAATGACGGCGGCCGACGCCGTGATTGCGACGCTTGTGGCGCATGACATCGACACGATTTACGCCCTGCCCGGACTGCAGAACGATCCGCTGTTCGATGCGCTGTTCCGTTTTTCCGACCGGCTCTCCACCATCCACACCCGCCACGAGCAAGGCGCCGCCTATATGGCGCTCGGCGCCGCGCTCGCGACCGGCAAGCCGGCGGCCTATGCGGTGGTCCCAGGCCCGGGTTTTCTCAATTCGGCGGCGGCGCTGCTCACGGCGTATTCCGTGAACGCGGCGGTCCTGGCGTTGATCGGGCAAATTCCGCACGAGGACATTGGGCGCGGGCTCGGCCATTTGCACGAGATCCGCGACCAGACCGGCGTCATCAAGCGGCTGGTCGATCATGTCGCGCGGATCGCCAAGCCACGCGACGCCTCGCGCGCGACGGCTTTGGCATTGCGCGCGATGCGCATGGGCCGGCCCGGTCCGGCGGCGATCGAATGCGCGATGGACGTCTGGAGTCGGTCCGCGCCGGTCACCGTGCAGCAGCCGTTATCTGTTCCGCCGCCGAAGATCGATGTGGCGGCGATCCGCCGCGCCGCCAAGCGGCTCGGTGCCGCCAAGCGCGTGCTCATCGTCTGCGGCGGCGGCGCGCAAGACGCAGCAGAAGAAGTGACCGCGCTGTCCGCCGTGCTGCAAGCGCCGGTGCTCAGCTTTCGCCGCGGCCGCGGCGTGCTCGACAGCCGCGATCCGTTGAGCGTGACGCTGCCGCTCGGCCGCGACCTGTGGGGCGAAGCCGATGTGGTCTTGGCCGTCGGCACGCGGCTCCTCTGGCCAATAACGCATTGGGGCGTCGATCGCGATCTTGCCGTCATCCGGGTCGACGCCGACCCGAAGGAACACAATCGTTTACACAGACCGGCCGTTGCGCTGACCGGCGACGCCAAACCGATCCTGAAAGCTCTCCTCGCCGAACTGCCGGCGCACAATCACAAGCGCGCATCGCGCGAGCCGGAAATGCGCGAGCGGCAGGCCGTCTGGCGCAAGCGGCTGGAAAAACTTTCCCCGCAAATTGCATTCCTCGACGCGATCCGCGCCGAGCTTCCCGAGGACGGCATTTTTGTCGATGAGGTCACGCAGATCGGCTTTGCCGCCCGGCTGTTGTTTCCGGTCTATCGACCGCGCACGTTTCTCTCGCCGGGCTATCAGGATCCGCTCGGCTGGGGTTTTGCCACCGCACTCGGCGCGCAGCACGCGCGGCCCGACGTGCCGGTTGTCGCAATCTCGGGCGACGGCGGCTTTCTGTTCACCGCCACCGAGCTTGCCACCGCCATGCGCCATAAGATTCCACTCACAACGGTCGTGTTCAACGACGGTGCCTACGGCAATGTCCGCCGTATCCAACAGGAACGCTACGGCAACCGGCTGATCGGCAGTGATTTACGCAATCCCGATTTTGTTGGCTTCGCCAAAAGCTTCGGTGCCGCGGCGGAAAGCGCCGCCACGCCGGAACAATTACGCGCGGCATTGCGGAGCGCGTTGGTGCGGCGCGATGTCCCGACCGTCGTCGAAGTGCCGGTCGGCGCCATGCCGAGCCCGTGGGAGTTCATTTTCATGGACAATATCCGCGGAAAGTAAGTCCCACATTACTCACAGCGATGGGCTTGCCCCCGCCCGCCGCCTGAACGACATTAAGAACCAAGAATCGCCAATGGTTTCCCAGTCCGTTTCCACCGCCCCGCTCCAGCCGATCCAGCCGATCACGGCGACTTCCGAGTTGGCCGACACCTGCCGGCGGATGGCGAAAGAGCCGTTTGTCACCATCGACACCGAATTCCTGCGCGAGACCACCTATTACCCCCTGCTCTGCGTGGCGCAGATGGCCTCGGCCGAGGAAGCGGTCGTCATCGACGCCCTGGCGCCCGGAATCGATCTGTCGCCGTTCTATGCCTTGATGGCCAATGAGAAGGTGATGAAGGTCTTTCATGCCGCGCGCCAGGACATCGAAATCGTCTGGCACGCCGCCAAGCTTATTCCGCATCCGATCTTCGACACCCAGGTCGCCGCCATGGTGCTGGGCTATGGCGATTCGATTTCCTATGACCAGCTGGTGCAGCGGATCACCGGCGACGCGCTCGACAAGTCGCACCGCTTCACCGACTGGACGCGGCGGCCTTTATCGGAAGCGCAGTTGCGCTACGCGATCTCCGACGTCACGCATCTGCGTCAAGTCTATCTGAAACTCGTTGATGATCTGTGCCACCGCGGCCGCGCCGAATGGGTCGAAGACGAGATGCGCATCTTGACCTCGCCCGAAACCTACCGGCTCGAGCCGGAGAATGCCTGGCAGCGGCTCAAGACCCGGGTGCGCAAGCCGAAAGAGCTCGCGGTACTGATCGAAGTCGCCGCCTGGCGCGAGCGCGAAGCGCAGGCGCGCGACGTACCGCGCTCGCGGGTGCTCAAGGATGAAGTCATCGCTGACCTTGCCGTGCAGGCTCCGACCAGCGCCGAGAAGCTGACGCATCTGCGCTCGCTGCCGAAAGGCTTCGAGCGCTCGCGCTGGGGCGAGGCGATCGTTGCGGCGGTTGTGCGCGGCTTGGCGCGCGATCCAAAGACCCTGCCGCGCCTGGTGCGAACCCAATCCGCCGCCAACGGCGCGGCGGTGGTTGAACTCCTCAAAGTGCTGTTGCGGATGATATCGGAACGCCATCACGTCGCCGCCAAGGTCATCGCCACTGTCGATGATCTCGAGCGCATCGCCGCCGACGATGGCGCCGACGTGCCGGCGCTCACCGGCTGGCGACGTGAACTATTCGGCGAGAAAGCGCTTGCGCTCAAACACGGCAAGCTTGCACTCGCGATTGAAGGTGGCCACGTCGCGGTGGTGGAGCGCGGCTAGGCGCTAAAGCGAAATGATTTTAGGTTTGATTTGGCATTTCGCTTTAGCTTGTCGTTTGAGCATCATCTTTTCCGACCTGGCTTCGTCCGCCGAAGCATCGCTTAAAGTGAGAAGCCGCTAGCTCGGCTTCGCGCAGGCGGGAAACCGGCGTCCACTTTTCGGGATCATGCTTTAGCTTTTGCGGGCCAAAATTTGCGGAGCCAGGACCGTCCGGCCTGCTCGCGCGCGAGCCGCTGGCGACCAGGTTCCTCGTCGATAATGCCCGCAGACTGATCGTTGGCCGTACCACATGCCGAAAAAGGAGTATTCGGCAGCAGCGTTTGCCACAGCCATTGCACGTCCGCGTCCGGTCTGCAGGGCCGCCCGATCATCGACGCAATATAGAAAGCCGGTGTGTCTCTAACCAGAGCGGTACAGCCACCACACAACGCCGACGACCACCAGCAAACCGATTGCAGCAAGTATCGGTGTTTCGAGCATTGTTGACCGCCCCCTTCGATAAAGAACTGTCCCAAGTCCTATTTGCCCGTCCTACTTACCAAGTTCGGCTTATTCACCCCATCAACAGCACCGGCTCGCGGCCGATCAGGCGTGCGAGCGACCGCAGCCGGTTGAGCACGCGCTCGCCGGCCAATGCGGCGAACTCATCCGGCAGCCGCAGCGCCAGTCGATGGCGCTGAATCGCAAGCGGGGTTGCCTTGAGCACGCCGGGCATCGCCGCGGAGACGACATAAGCGAGCCGAAGCGCGGCGCCGAGCACACGCGCGCGGTCCAGCAGCCGCGTAGAAACGAGTTCGCGCAGCCGCGGCGACAGCTCATCGTCCATCACCAGGCCGACATGGCGGAAGAACACGGCGAGCGCCAGATACGCCCTGCCCTGATGGTCGATGCCGGAAAAGCTGCCATGCGCGATGATGTTGAGCGATTGCTCGCCGCGGTAATCGGGATGGGCGCGCCAGCCGATATCGGCGAGGAGACAGGCCGCGTGCCGCAGCCGGCGCTCCTCGGCGGTCTCATCGAGTCCTGAAGTGGCCATGAACTTGTCGGTCCATGCGATCAGCTCCTCGCCATGGCGCGGCGAGCGCGAGCGCAATTGATTGAGATGCTGCGCCGCTTCGATCAGCGCGTCCTTTTCCTTCTCCTTGTTCTTTAAGAGCGAAAACAAGAGGCCTTCGCGAATGCCAAGCGCCGAGAACACCACCTGCCGCGGCTTGCCGACACGCAAAATGTATTCGAGCACCAGCGCCGCGTAAGGCAAAAGCGGACGCCGCGCGCTATTGACCACCTCGATATTGGAAAGCGTATCGACGTCGACGCGATGCACGAGGCGGGCGAATTCCTGCGCCTCATCGGCGCGAATCGCATAACCGTGCATGACGTGCAGCGGATAGCCGGTCTGCCACATGTGCAGCCGCGCGAGCGAACGCCAGGTGCCGCCGACCGCATAGAAGTTTCGATCCTCGCAGGCCTTAAGCACCGGCAATCCGCCGAGCGACTTCTTGACGAATTTCTCCGCTTTCTTCAGCGATTTTGCCGAGATGTCGGCGAGCGCTAGACCGCCGAGCGGGCGGGTCAGACCGTGGCGCGCGCGCGTGCCGCGCACATCGACGAGTTCGAGCGAGCCGCCGCCGAGATCGCCGACCACGCCGTCGGCGCGATGCACGCCCGAAATCACGCCGAGTGCGGTGAACTCCGCTTCGCGCCCGCCAGACAGGACCTCGATATCGGCGCCGATGGTGCGCTCGGCGAGCTTGATGAACGGCCCGCCATTCTTGGCATCGCGGACCGCGGCGGTGGCGATGGCAAAAATTTCCTTCACTTTCATGGTTTCGCATAGAGCGCGAAAGCGCTTGAGCGTGGCGAGCGCGTGCTGAACCGCGTCGGCGGCGAGCAATCGCGTCGACTGCACTTCCCGGCCCAGACCGCACAGGGCTTTTTCGTTGAACAGTTCGGTCGGGCTGCGCGTCAGCCCTTCATAAACAACAAGCCGCACCGAATTCGAACCGATGTCGACGACCGCAATCGGCGGCCCGTGGTCGAGGCGTCCCTGCGCACTTGAACTGGCATCGGAAGTGGCGCGCGGCATAAAATTCAATGAATCGAAGCTATTCGGGGCTGTGCCTCACGGAACAAGCGAGGCCCTGTAAACGAATATATCTGCCTGCCGTTCGGCCCGGCGGGTGCAACCTACGCGATTCGCCGAACCTTCACATGCGCTCCGGCCGATGCCGCAGGCGGGGGATGGAATCCTTGGGCGACTTGCCGCGGCCGGACAGGCTTGGATTGGTCATGAAATAAGTCGTGGAGTTGAAGCTTTCCTCGCCCGGCCCCGGAACGATGCGCGAGGATGCACCGTCGCCCAGCAACTGCCAGCTCTGCTGATTGTCCTTCAGATTCGCGACCATGATCTGGTCGAGCACCTGCTCGTGGACGGTCGGGTTGAGGATCGGACACAGTACTTCGACCCGGCGGTCGAGGTTGCGCGGCATCATGTCGGCCGACGAAATGTAAACCGCGGCTTTCGCGTGCGGCAGCCCGTGTCCGGCGCCAAAGCAGTAAATCCGGCCGTGCTCGAGAAAACGGCCGATGATCGATTTGACCCGGATATTGTCGGACAGTCCGGGGACACCCGGGCGGAGGCAGCAGATGCCGCGCACCACGAGATCAATCGGTACGCCGGCGCTCGAGGCCTCATAGAGCGCGTCGATAATGTCCGGGTCGACCAGCGAGTTCATCTTCATCCAGATCGCCGCCGGGCGACCGGCCTTGGCATTCGCGATTTCCTCATCGATGTGCTCGTGGATGCGCTTGCGCAGGGACAATGGCGAGACCGCCATGCGTTCGAGCTCGGCCGGCTCGGCATAGCCCGTGACGAAATTGAAGACGCGGCCGACGTCGCGGGCGATGATCGGATCGCAGGTAAAGAAAGACAGGTCGGTGTAGATGCGCGCGGTAACGGGGTGATAATTCCCGGTGCCGACATGCACGTAAGAAGCCAGCGCAGCGCCCTCGCGCCGGAGCACGAGCGACAGCTTGGCGTGCGTTTTCAATTCGATGAAGCCGAACACGACCTGCACGCCAGCGCGCTCGAGGTCGCGCGCCCAGCGAATGTTGGCCTCTTCGTCGAAGCGCGCCTTCAATTCCACGAGCGCAGTTACCGATTTGCCGGCTTCGGCGGCTTCGGCCAGCGCCTTGATAATCGGCGAATCCGCCGAGGTGCGATAAAGCGTCTGTTTGATGGCGACGACATCGGGGTCGCGCGCCGCCTGCTGCAGGAACTGCACCACCACGTCGAACGATTCGAACGGATGGTGGATGACCATATCCTTCTGCCGGATGGCCGCGAAGCAATCGCCGCCGTGATCGCGAACCCGGCCGGGATAGCGCGGCGCATACGGCTCAAATTCAAGATCTGGCCGGTTGAGACCGGCGATCTGGCCCATCTCGTTGAGCGCCAGCACGCCGTCGACGCTAAATACGCTGTCGTCGGACACATCGAGCGCGCGCTGCACGAAACGCCGCAATTCAACCGGCATGGTCGCCTCGATGTCGAGCCGGATCACCGACCCGCGGCGGCGCCGTTTGAGCGCGGTTTCGAACAGCCGCACCAGATCTTCGGCTTCTTCGAGAATTTCGACTTCGGAGTCGCGGGTGACACGAAACGCGCCGAGGCCTTTTAGGGCGTAACCCGGGAACAGCTTGGCGATGAACAGGCTGGTGACGCCTTCGATCGAAATCAATCGCGCTTCGCCGCCCTCGCCCGCTTCCGGAAGTCGCACAAACCGCTCGATCCGGTTCGGAATGCGAATGAGCGCGTTCATCGCCTTGCCGTCTTTGCCGCGGGCAAGCTGCAGCGCGATGGTAAAGCCGAGATTGGGAATGAACGGGAACGGATGCGCCGGATCGATCGCGAGCGGCGTCAGCAACGGAAAGACGTGGGCCAGAAAGTAATCTTCGAGCCAGACTTTCTCGGTGCGCGTCACATCGGGCCCGTCGACCAGCACAATGCCAGCCGCAGCCAGCTCGGCGCGCAACTCGCGCCATTGCGCCTGCTGGTCTTGCACCAGGACCGCCACTGCTTCGGCGATGCGCACGAGCTGCTCGGCGGGGGTAAGCCCTTCCGGGCTTTTGGTGCTGATGCCTTCGCGCACCTGCGCGCCGAGGCCGGCCGCGCGCACCATGAAAAATTCATCGAGGTTGTTGGCCGAGATCGCCAGGAATTTGAGCCGCTCGAGCAGTGGGTTCCTGCGGTTCGCCGATTCCTCAAGGACGCGGCGATTGAAAACGAGCCAGGACAACTCGCGGTTGATGAAGCGATCGGGGCTCGCGGCCAGATCGGACGCGGCCTGGCGCGGCTCCCGCTCCTGCGGGCGCGGCATTTCGAGCCGCCGGGCGGCGACCGATTCCCGAGGTGAAACAGCAACTTGACTTGCTTCCGGCATTGCCGATCCGTGTTCGTCTAAAGCTAGATTGGCCACTTTCGTTACAATCCAATGAATGCCGCCAACGAATATAAGGCGGCGCGGCGAGCCGTTCCGTCAAGCCCGGCGCATTCATCATGTTATCCGCTCGAAATCCCGGCGGCGGCCATATCCTCAACCGCCGTCGCGGAACAGTTCCGCCGCCAAGGCCCGGCTCGGCGGGCGCCCCCGCCGCAGCGCCTCTTCATCGAGCGTAACGACTGCGGCGCGTGCGGCCGCAAACGAGCGCTCGATCCGGCTTGCAAGGTAACTGATGACGCTATCATCGAGGATAAGCTGGCGATCGGCGGCAAGTTTCGCCATGACGCCGCGCAGCAGGGCATCATCAGGCGCGTGCAACAGCGCGGTCGGCATGGCCCGCAGCCGGGAAACCACATCCGGGGTCGATATTTGCCAAGCCGACGGTGCGATGCGCGCCGTGAAGAGCAGGAAAGCCTGCTCCTCACGCGCGAGGTTCATCAGGTGGAACAACACGCGTTCGTCGGTGGTCGCGCCAGCGTCCTCGATCACGAGCGCGCCGGTCGCCAGCATGCCCGGAACATCAAATGCGCCGATCTTGTTTGCCGAAATGACACGGGCGCCCACCGCTGTCGCCCAGATCGTCGCCAAATGCGTCTTGCCCGAACCCTCCGGTCCAATGAGTGCGACGGCGCGCGATGGCCAATCCGGCCACGAATCGACCAGCGCCAGCGCCGCCGCGTTGCCGGGCCCGGACAAAAAGTCTTCGCGCGCGAAGCTTTCCGGATGATCAAGCGCGAGCGCAAGCTGGCGGGGATGAGACACAATCCCGTTCGAAGCCGGTGTCTGCGCAGACATTCCGCTATCGTCGGGTGACATTATGGCGGCCGATAGCCGGTATAGAGCGGACTGGCGAAGTAACGCGCTAGCGCGAAGCGAATGAGCACTCCGAAGCCGGCCGCCAAAGGCACCGCCAACAAGAGTCCGACGAAACCGAATAGATACCCAAACGCGAATAGCGCGAATATCAGCCAGACCGGGTGCAATCCGACACTTTCGCCGACCAGCTTCGGCGCCAGTACATTGCCTTCGAGAAACTGGCCGAACAGAACGATGCCGGCGACGATCGCGACGCGGCTCCAGTCCGGAGCAAATTGCGCCAAAGCGACGCCCAACGACAGGATAAGCGCGGTCAGTGAACCAACATAGGGAATGAAACTGATCAGGCCCGATATCACGCCGATCAATAGCCCAAAACTCAAGCCCGCGACGGTGAGCCCAGTCGCATAGTACGAGCCAAGGATCAGGCACAGGCCACTCTGGCCGCGGACATAGGTGGCGATTGTCGCGTCGATTTCACGACCGAGACGGCGGACGGTTTCTCGCTGCGGCACCGGCACCAACCGATCAACCTCGGCAACCATGCGATCCCAGTCGCAGATCAGGTAAAAAGCCACCACCGGCGTGATGATCAGAAGCGAGAAGATCGAGATCAGCGCCTGGCCCTTGGCCCAAAGCGAGGCAAGCAACCCGGTCAGATATCCAAACGTCTGGTTCATCAGATCGCCGACGGATTTGTCGGCGCCGGTCAGATTGTCGCCGATGATGCGCTTGATCCAGGGATGGCTCGGGTCGCTCATGAAGGCCTGCAGGCGCACCACGTAACCCGGAGCATAATCGATGAAGGTGGACAGCTGTTTTGCCAAGACCGGCGCGATCAGCAGCACCAACAGCGCGAGCGCCACGACAAAGCCACCCAGGATGAGAACCGCGGCCAAGAGCCGGCTGACGCCGCGCTTGCTCAATTGCTTGACCAGCGGATCGAGCACATAGGCGATCGCCATGCCGAGCACGAACGGCAGCAATATGGGGCTGAGCAGCCAGAGCAACGCGACAAATACGGCGAGCGCCGCCACCCAGAACACGATGTTGGGCTCGAACCTCATGACACCTCAATGCCCCGCGCCGAACGAGTTCATGTGCCGCACCCATTCGGCGAGATAGAAAGCAATCGAAAGCAGCGTCAGCAGCGCCACGGCGGCCATGGTAAGCCGCGACACAAATCCGAAGTCAAAACCGAAGGCCTGTTCGGCCAGGATCAGAACAGCGAGCACGATCTGGGCCACCGTATTGGCTTTCGACACCAAGAGCGGCCGCACCGGCATCGGCCTGCCGACGAGCCAAGCCAACAGGAAGGCGCTGATGATCATGATGTCACGCGAGACGACAAGAATGACCAGAAAAATCGGCAGCATGCCGACAATTCCCAGCGACATGTAGATGGAGACGATCAGCGCCTTGTCGGCCAGTGGATCGAGATAAGCGCCAAGCTCGCTCTTCATGTGGAAGCGCTTGGCGAGGAAGCCGTCCACGGCATCGCTGATGCCTGCGGCGAGAAACAACGCGAATGCGACGCGCATCTCCCCGAGCGTGATCGCCCAGACCACGATGGGCACCAGCAAAATCCGTCCCAAGGTGATGAGATTTGGGATACTCAAACCGCCCCCAGCCTGTAGTAACGCCGGCGCAGCCTCCTTGCCGTGCCGCCCCCTTTTGCGAACCCGCGCCGGCTTAAGCGAATCCGCCATTCCCGGCGCTCGATCCGTGGTCACAATATAACGGCGCCGGCGCGCTTGCACACCCGGCGATTCCGACGTAGGAGGCCCGCGACAGCCTGCAATGCCGAGCCAGGTTCGGCCATCCGCATTGGTGATTTCGTGAAAGACGCTCGCTACGCGGCCGCCGGTGTCGACATTGATGCCGGCAACCGCATGGTGGACTTGATCAAGCCACTGGTGCGCGCAACCGCGCGTCCCGGCGCCGCAGCTGAAATCGGCGGCTTCGGCGGGTTGTTCGATTTGAAAGCCGCCGGGTTTGTCGATCCGATCCTGGTCGCGGCGACCGACGGCGTCGGCACCAAAGTCAAGATTGCGATCGAGACATCGCGTCATGACACGATCGGCGTCGATCTCGTGGCGATGTCGGTCAACGATCTTGTGGTGCAGGGCGCAGAACCTTTGTTCTTTCTCGATTATTTCGCGTGCGGAGAACTCGATCCCGCAATCGGGGCGGCAGTGGTCAAGGGCATTGCCGAGGCCTGCCGCGA
Organism: Xanthobacteraceae bacterium; assembly: GCA_049286035.1. GTDB lineage: Bacteria > Pseudomonadota > Alphaproteobacteria > Rhizobiales > Xanthobacteraceae > BOG-931. Next base: position 11,056 of record JBAQBC010000019.1, on the reverse strand, counting down.
AGCCGGATGCGCACTGATCGGCGGCGAAACCGCGGAAATGCCGGGAGTCTATCAGGGAAGCGATTACGATCTCGCCGGATTTGCGGTCGGCGCGGTAGGCCGCAATGAAATCTTGCCACGCACCGACATTTCCGCGGGCGACGTCGTCGTGGGACTGGCGGCGAGCGGGGTGCATTCCAACGGTTTTTCGCTGGTCCGAAAGATCGCGCGCGACGCCGGATCAGGCTGGGATCGTCCTGCCCCGTTTGCGCCGCGGCAAAATCTCGGCGAAGCGCTTTTGACGCCGACGCGGCTTTATGTGCGGTCCTGCCTCGCCGCAATCCGCGAGAGCAAAGCGGTGAAGGCGCTCGCGCATATTACCGGCGGCGGCTTCATCGAAAATATCCCCCGTGTACTACCGCCCGGGCTTGGGATTCGCGTAGCGCTTGAGCGCGTGCCGGTTTTGCCGGTGTTCAAATGGCTCGCCGCCACCGGAGGGATCGCCGAACAAGAAATGTTGCGCACGTTTAATTGCGGGATCGGCATGGTGGCCATACTCGATCGTGGCAGAGCGGATGCCGCTGTCGAATCTTTCGCCAAGCACGGCGAGAAAATCGTTCACCTCGGCGAAGTCGTGGCGGCAGAAGGCGGCAGCGCGATCAGTTTCTCGGGACATCTCGATCTCTCCTGGCCGCCATGAGCAAGAAGCGCGTTGCCGTGCTGATCTCCGGGCGCGGCTCGAACATGACGGCGCTGATCGAGGCCGCGAAAGCCAAAGATTATCCGGCGGAAATCGTGCTCGTCGTGTCGAACGTACCGGACGCCACCGGGCTTACGCATGCGCGCGAAGCCGCAATCGCCACGGCGGTGATCGATCACCGGCCGTTCCGCGGCGACCGCGAGGCGTTCGAACGCGCGCTTGATGACGAACTTCGCAATTTCCGGATCGAGATCGTCTGCCTCGCCGGCTTCATGCGGCTTTTGACGGCCTGGTTCATTGGGCGGTGGAGCGGCCGCATTCTCAACATCCATCCGGCCTTGCTGCCGGAGTTCAAAGGGCTGCACACGCACCGCCGTGCACTAGAAGCGGGCGTGAAACAGCACGGCGCGACGGTTCATTTTGTGGTCGAGGTGACCGACGCCGGTCCCGTCATCAGCCAGCAATCGGTTCCGGTGCTGCAAGGCGATACCGAAGAGACGCTGGCCGCGCGCGTTCTAGAGATCGAGCACCGGATCTATCCGGAAGCCTTGCGTTTGGTCGCCGAAGGGCGAGCGAAGCTTGCAACGCCGCAACCTGAAATAAAAAACCCCCGGGTGTGAGACCGGGGGCTACGAGAAGCCGGTCCGGTCGGCCTTGGTTCACGCAACTTTCAGATTTTCCGCCGAGGTTCGGCCGCGGTTTGTAACAAGTTCGTACTCGACCGTTTGGCCCTCGTTGAGCGTGCGCAAGCCAGCGCGTTCGACGGCCGAGATGTGAACGAACACATCTTTGTCGCCGCTGGCGGGCTTGATGAACCCGTAGCCCTTGGTCGGATTGAACCACTTGACGGTGCCCTTCTGCATCGTCCGTCTCCTAAGTCATTCCAGATGTCAGCGAAGACACGGACGCAGACGCCGCACATCGCGTGCATTTCTGCAGTACGCGCCACAAGCCAGATTTTGGGGGAAAGTCCGAAGCGGGGAAGTCCAAGGCGATCTTGTCGGCAAGGCAGCACCGGCCGGAAGGCCAAAATCCGATTGCGCCTACAACAAGCAGGAGAAATACGGCGCAAGCATGGCTGCGTTAGAGCATGATTCGGAAAAGTGGGAGCCGGTTTTCCGAAAAGATTATGCTCCACCAAAAAAATCAGCACGATCTGGAAAAGTGTGAACTGGTTTCTCGAAAAGATCACGCCTCCACCAAAAACCTGGAGCGACTCGATTCAATTTTGAAGCAAACACGCACTAAAGCATGATCCCGAAAAGTGGACGCCGGTCTTCGGGAAAGATCATGCTCAAACGACAAGCCAAAGCGAACTACCAAATCAACCTAAATCAATTTCGCTTTAGCGCCGGATTGCCCAGATCTGAAAAAATTTTGTGATGAGAACTGTTTTTGCTCCGTCCCGTCTGGGCCGACCGTGAGCATGCGCTTCGCGCAAGCGCTGCCACAATCCGCCCGCCGCAATAGCGAGTGCAGCACCGGCCGCCGCGCCTGCGAACTCGACCTGTCTGAGCGCCGCGTCGCCAAGCGGAGCCAGACGCGAAGCCACGGCCGGATCCGTGGCCATGGTCTCGCCGGCGATCCAGCCGAGCAGCGCCGCGCCGAGCCATACCAAGACCGGGAACCGATCGAGCAGCGCAGCGACGAGCGCCGCACCGGCGATAAGCAGCGGGATCGAAATGGCGAGCCCGATCGCAAGCAGAAGGTAATCGCCGCGTGCGGCGGCTGCGATCGCCACCACATTATCGAAGCTCATGATGATGTCGGCGACCACAACCACAACGACCGCGCGCCATAAATGCGCGACGGCTTCGATTTCGTTCCTGTCGGCAGGTTCGGGGACGAGAAGCTTGGCTGAAATGTACAACAGCCCCGCGCCGCCGATCAGCTTGAGATACGGCAGCATCAAAAGCGAGGCGAGGACTACCGTAAAAAGAATGCGCAGGAGCGCGGCCAGTCCGGCGCCGATGACCAGGCCCCACCGCCGTTGCGGCTGCGGCAGTCCGCGGCAGGCCATCGCGATCACGATGGCATTATCGCCGGAGAGCAATGCGTTGATGAAAATGATCTGGCCAACGGCGAACCAGAAAGCCGTATAGCCAAGCTGATCGACTCCGGCGCTAAGCCATTCGCGCCACAGCGCCGGATTAAAAAATTCGATGATCGCGGCCACCGTCTTTCAACCTCAGCCGACAATCTCGTTGCCGGCGAAAAACTGCGTAATCTCCTTGGCCGCAGTCTCAGGGGCATCGGAGCCGTGAACCGAGTTCTCGCCGATCGATTTGGCGTGCGCCTTGCGAATAGTCGCCGGCGCGGCCTTGGCCGGATCGGTCGCGCCCATGATGTCGCGATAGGCGGCGACCGCGTTGTCGCCTTCAAGCACCTGCACCACCACCGGGCCTGAGATCATGAACTCAACCAGTTCGCCGAAGAACGGGCGCTCGCGATGAATGGCATAAAAGATTTCCGCCTGCTCGCGGGTCATCTTGATGCGTTTCTGCGCAACGATGTGCAAACCCGCCTGTTCAATCATCGCGTTGATGGCCCCCGTCAGATTGCGGGCGGTCGCATCGGGCTTGATGATCGAGAAGGTACGCTCGATCGCCATCAAATCATCCTTTGGGATTACGAAAGGCCGTGAGACTGCGCGGGCTTATAGACCGTCGCGCGCGCGGCGGGCAAGCGCGGATGCGGCATGAATGTCGGCTGAATGTCGCTAGATGCGCCCATTCAGCTTGTTAAATCGCCGCTTAATTCAACCCTCAGCACCGGTTCAGGCGCGCGCGGATAAATTCGGTCGCGAAATGGCGGGCTTTCGGGTTTCGCCGACATGAGTTGAACAAGGCAAATCAGGAGAAACGCAAATGCTGCGCAAGACGATTTTGGCCGGAGCCGCCGCGCTGACGCTCGGCGCTGCCGCACTCGCGCCCACCAGCGCGTCGGCGTGGTGGGGCGGACATCCGGGCTGGCATGGATGGCATCACGGCTGGTTCTACCGGCCGGCGGTTCGCGTCTATGGCGGTCCGATTTATGGCGGCTGCTTCGTGCGCCGGGTGGTCTGGACACCTTACGGCCCGGCGGCGCGTTGGGTGAATGTCTGCTATTGAGCGGCAACTTTCGCGCGTTCCCAACGCCCCGGCCCAAGGCCGGGGCGTTGTGTTCGCACCTCCGGTCACCTTTTTATTCGAGCACTTCAACCAGCATGGGCTGCCGCGGGCCGCGGCTGGTTCGCCGCTTCAAGCACACGGGTAATAAGCTGCCCCAGCGCAAAGAAATCCGCTTTGCGTGGTGACGTTCGCCGCCATGCTAAGCCGATCAAGCGTCCTGGTTCGGGCGCGGTAAAGCGCAAGAGCTTCACGCGTTGGTCGCGCACTTCGACATCGACCGCAACTTGCGGCACCAATGTCAAGCCATAGCCGCTCGCAACCATCTGCATGACGGTGGCGAGACTCGTGGCACCAAGACTCAGCGGCATTTCGTGGCGCGCCGTGGCGCAATAGGCGAGTGCTTGGTCGCGCAGACAATGGCCCTCTTCGAGCAAGATCAGCCGCCGTTGATCGATTTTGCGCGGATTGACGCGGGCTTCGCGTGGCAGCGGATCGCTGGCTGGCACAGCGAGCAGAAACGGATCGTGGAACAAGGAGATGCTTTCAATGTCGCCCTCAGGCAGCGGCAGCGCCAGCATGACCGCGTCGAGATCGCCGCCGGTAAGCTCCTCAAGCAAGACCTTGGTCTGTGTCTCGCGCAGTTCGATGATCAGATCCGGATAGTCGGCGTGCAGATCCGGCAGCACTTTTGGGAGCACGTAGGGCGCAAGTGTCGGAATGATGCCGAGCCGCAACCGGCCTGAGAGCACGCGACCGCGATGCCGGCCAAAATCCACCAAGTCACGCGCCGCTGCCAGCACTCGCTCACCGCGCCGCGCCACCTCGGCTCCGATGTCAGTCAATGCCGCTTCACCGGACCGGCGTTCGATAAGTTCGACCTCGAGCTCTTTTTCGAGCTGCCGAATCTGCATGGACAAAGCCGGCTGGGTGACCGCACAGGCTTCGGCAGCACGACCGAAATGCCGATACTGCGCGAGCGCGTCGAGATAACGGAGTTGCCGCAAGGTGACCATCGGTCATAAGTATTTCTTATCATGGTCGTCAGTCAATACGACTGGACCTGATGGAGACCTGGGGCCATAGTTCGCGTCCAAACTTCCCGGAAGCCAATGCCCGATCCTCATCACCGGCTCCGGCATGCGGATGCGGGCCTGCGCATTTCGGTGGGGGCCGCGCTTTTGCACGGCTGAGACAATTGAAAACGTGTCGGCAACACCAGAAATCAAAGAGCGGCTTACGGAACGACGAAAATCCAGAGAAACAGTTGGAGAGTAACATGGACGCAAAAACTGATGACAAGAGCGCGGGCAAGTGCCCGGTGATGCATACGGCCAGGACCAACCGTGACTGGTGGCCGAACCAACTGGACCTCCAGGTTCTTCATCGCAACTCCGCCTTATCGAATCCGATGGGTGCGGCGTTCGACTACGCCAAAGAGTTCAAGAGCCTCGACCTCAACGCCGTGATCAAGGACCTGCGTGACTTGATGACGGATTCGCAGGAGTGGTGGCCGGCCGACTTTGGCCACTACGGCGGTTTGATGATCCGCCTGGCGTGGCACGCTGCCGGAACCTATCGAATCGCCGACGGCCGGGGCGGCGCCGGCGCTGGCCAGCAGCGCTTCGCGCCGCTCAACTCATGGCCGGACAACGCAAACCTCGACAAGGGACGCCGGCTGCTGTGGCCGATCAAACAGAAATATGGCCGGAAACTCTCCTGGGCCGACCTGATGGTTCTCGCCGGCAATGTCGCGCTGGAGTCGATGGGCTTCAAGACATTTGGTTTCGGCGGCGGCCGCGCCGATGTCTGGGAGCCCGAAGAGCTCTACTGGGGTCCCGAGGGCACGTGGCTCGGCGACGAACGCTACAGCGGCGAACGCGAGCTCCAGAATCCGCTCGGCGCGGTGCAGATGGGCCTGATCTACGTGAATCCAGCAGGGCCAAACGGCAAACCGGATCCGGTCGCGGCGGCAAAGGACATCCGCGAAACATTCTTCCGCATGGCGATGAACGACGAGGAGACCGTCGCGCTGATTGCCGGCGGCCACACCTTCGGGAAGACCCACGGCGCCGGCGATGCGTCATTGGTTGGCCCGGAGCCCGAAGGCGCCCTCCTCGAGGAGCAGGGTCTCGGCTGGAAAAGCAAACATGGCACGGGCATCGGCGCCGACGCCATCACCGGCGGCCCGGAAGTCACCTGGTCGCAGACGCCGACCAAGTGGAGTAACCACTTCTTCCAGAACCTGTTCGAAAACGAATGGGAGCTGACCAAGAGCCCGGCCGGCGTGCCGCAGTGGAAGGCAAAAGGCGCCTCAGCCACGATTCCCGACGCCTTCGACAAGTCCAAGAAGCATGTACCGACCATGTTGACCACGGACCTGTCGCTGCGGATGGACCCGGCCTACGAGAAGATATCGCGGCGCTTCTACGAGCATCCGGACCAGTTCGCGGACGCCTTTGCCCGCGCGTGGTTCAAGCTGACGCACCGCGACATGGGTCCGATCCATCGTTACCTCGGCCCGCTTGTCCCGAGGGAGATCCTGATTTGGCAGGACCCGATCCCGGCGGTGAATCATCCCCTAGTCGAAGAAAAGGATGTTGCGGCGCTGAAAGCAAAAATCCTCGCGTCCGGCCTATCGGTGTCGCAACTGGTCTCGACCGCTTGGGCATCGGCCTCGACGTTCCGCGGCTCCGACAAGCGCGGCGGAGCAAACGGCGCGCGCATTCGCCTTGCGCCGCAAAAGGACTGGGACGTCAATCAGCCGAAACAGCTCGCGACGGTGCTGCAGAAGCTCGAAGCGATTGCGAAGGAGTTCAACGCCTCGGCCGCCGGCGGCAAGAGAGTCTCGCTCGCCGACTTGATCGTTCTGGGCGGCGGCGCCGCGGTCGAGAAGGCAGCCAAGGCGGCCGGTCACGACGTGAAGGTGCCCTTCACGCCGGGCCGCACGGACGCGTCGCAAGAGCAGACCGACGTCGACTCGTTCAAGCCGCTCGAACCGAAGGCTGACGGCTTCCGCAACTACTACCGCGGTGCGCCGCTCATGACGCCGGAGGAAGCATTGGTCGACAAGGCGGAGCTGCTGCGACTGACTGCGCCCGAGATGACGGCTCTGCTCGGGGGCCTGCGCGTGCTCGGCGTCAATGCTGGGCAGTCCAAGCATGGCGTCTTCACCAAACGGTCCGAGACGTTGACGAACGATTTCTTCGTCAACCTCCTCGACATGCGCACCGAATGGCAGCCCGTCGGTTCGGACGGCGTGTACGAGGGGCGCGACCGTAAGACCAAAGAGGTCAAGTGGACCGGCACCCGTGTCGACCTGACCTTCGGTTCGCATTCGCAGCTGCGGGCGCTGGCGGAAGTCTATGCCTGCGCGGACTCGAAGGAAAAGTTCGTGAAAGACTTCGTGGCGGCGTGGGCCAAGGCGATGAACCTCGACCGCTTCGACCTCGCCTGATCTCTCATCGTCATGCCCGGCCTCGTGCCGGGCATCCACGTCTTAGGCTTTCGCGGCGCTAAAAGACGTGGATGGCCGGGATAGGCCCGGCCATGACGATTCATGCAAAGCTCAACAGGCTTTACTCTTTGGTGGCTTGCTTGCTGCTCGGCTTAGAGGGGGAAGCCGGCTTCTTCTTTGCGGTCTGGGCCGGCGCTTGCGCCGTCTGCATCCGCTCGACCTCCGTGAGCGCCCCGGCTTCGAAATGATAAATGCCGGAGCGCGGACCGCTGTTAAATGTCAGGACCGCAGTGCGGTCCCCGTTTGGATTTTTGCCGATCTGAACCGCGTTCGGCGCGCCGGCGCGAAACACCACGTCGCACTCGCTCATGCCGAGCGAAATGCCGCCGCCCAACAAGGCACTGGTATCGGGCGCGGCCGGCGCGCTGCCGGGCTGGTTAGCCGCGGCGCCTGCGGGCACTGGCTGCACCGCTGGCGGCGGGCATGAGCCGTTCGCCGCGACGAGATCATTGGCAGTAATCGGCCGGCTGCGATCCTTGCTTTCTTGAAGTTCGGAGAAAGCATAGCCGCCCTTACGGCTGACGAACTCGAACGGCCTGGAAAACCAGGCGTCCTTGTTCTCGTAATCGACATTGGCGCAGCCGCCGAGCGCAACGGCGATGGCCAGCGCTCCGACAACGCCAATTTCGTTAGCCCGAAACTGCACCACGGTCCCCTCGCAGCCCCAATGGCGAGCAGAATGCGCCGGTTTGTGTTGCCAGCATGGCAACGCGGCTATTTTAACGAGACATCGCGATTTCGGCGATAGCTATCGCAAATCGCCCGGTGATGGCTAAAACGCCCCAGAAAACAACATTTTATGATCGTTATCATAAAATGAGCCGGGCAGCCCATTAGTGACGCCGGTCACAGACTTGATCGCCGTTCGACGCAAAACTTCGGCTGAAAATTTGCGTTCATTTCCGGCAATCAATCGCTTTGTGCGGTTTGCCCTTCGCCGGCGACGGCTCCACCGCAAGCGTTGAGGAGTTTCAATGCAGCTGCAATTCGTCGGATGCGGCGACGCCTTCGGCTCGGGTGGACGATTCAATACCTGCTTTCATCTCGTCGGGCGCAACGTCAATGCGCTGATCGATTGTGGCGCCAGCTCGCTCATTTCCATGAACAAACTCGCGATCAACCGCAACGACATCGATACGATTCTGATCACGCATTTTCATGCCGACCATATCGGCGGATTGCCGTTCTTCATCCTCGAAGCCAATTACGTGCTCAAGCGCAAGCGCCCCCTAACCATCGCCGGCCCGCCCGGACTCAAAACGCGCTACGGTGCGTTCATGGAAAATGCCTTCCCCGGCGCGCAGGCGACGGAGTGGTCGTTTCCCGTCACGCTTCGCGAATTCGAGATCGGCAAACGCAACGACGTCGGCGACATGCGCGTCACGCCGTTTCGGGTGCTGCACGACGAACGCGCCGGACCTTGTCTCGGTTTGCGGATCGAAGCCGAAGCCAAGGTCGTCGCCTATTCCGGCGATTCGCAGTGGACCGATTCGCTGATCGACGTCGGACGCAATGCCGATCTGTTTATCTGCGAGGCCTATACGCGCGACAAGCCGATCGCCACGCACATGGCGCTGAGTCTGTTGGAGCGCCACTTGGATCAGATTAAGCCGAAACGTCTCATCCTCACGCATATGAGCAACGACATGCTCGCGCGCCGCGGCGAGCTGCATTACGAGACCGCCGAAGACGGCATGGTGGTTGAAATCTAAACGATCTGTGCGCGGTCATATTGCAATAAACCGCGGAAATCTGACTTCAAATAAAGCGACGATATCCGACCAACCTCAACTTAACTCTGGGGCGAAAGGTGATTGAGGTCGATAACCGGGATACGGATATTTATTCTCGTGAGCTTGATTGACGTATGTTGGTCAACATTATGTGATCGCAACGATTGTCTTATTGCCGATAAGCCGACGGGCTAAACTACGCAGTGACGCGTTTTGCGTCAGGGCAACTTTAGGGAAGAGCTTTCTCATGAACAGGGATGACGTGAACTCAGTCCGTGAATTGAGCAATAATGAAATAGAGTCGGTAGCTGGGGGCGTGATCGGGGCGGGAGTCCCGGCACCGGAGCTTCCGTCTTTGTTATTCTGGACTCCCAACATCGTTTGCTTGGACAACGGGGCCAACGGCGGAGTTATCTGGACCCAGCCGGCCTAAGACTTTTCGTCTCATTGTCGCTTGCTCTTGTCTCTCGCTGGGACTGCCGCGAGAGGAGTGTGGGCGCCGTTAGACAAAGCGCACCGCGTAAATCGGCGGCAGGTGCGCGTTGACGAGCTGCCAGCTGCGGCCACCGTCGTCGCTCGTCCACAGCGCGCCGGTGGTCGAACCCATCGCCAGCCGTTCGCCGCTGTCGTCCACTTCAAGGCCGTGGCGATAGATCAGGTCATAAGCGTCGCGCTGCGGCAGGCCGTGGCGCATGATCTCCCAGCTTTGACCGCCGTCGTCGGTTCGCGTCACGCACAGCGCGCCGTCGCGCGGCATCCGGATCTCGTCTTTGATCGCCGGAACGAACCACGCGGTTTGCGCCTGCCGCGGATGCGCCGCCACCGCGAAACCGAAATCGTCGGTCGGCGGCGACAGCCGCGTCCAATGCGCGCCGGCGTCGGCCGAGCGATAGATGCCGGCATGGTGCTGCATCCACATCACGTCAGGAGCGGACGCGCAGCGCACGACCCGATGCGGATCCTGGATCGCGCTGTCCTCGGCCTGCTCCGGCGGCACATAGGGGGCGAACAGGCCTTTGCCGAGCACCGACCAGTTCTTGCCGCTGTCGATCGTCTCCCAGACACCGCCGCAGGAAATCGCAAGGAAAACGCGATCGTCATCGCGCGGATCGGGCGAAATGCTGTGAATACCGGCAGCGTCATAGCCGCCGCCGAACCAGCGCTTGCGCTCCGGTACGTTCCACAGCGACGAAACATGCTGCCAGTTTTCGCCGCGATCGTCCGAGCGAAACAATCCGGCCGGAATGGCGCCGATCCAGAGCCGGTCCGGATGCGTCCGTCCGCCGGTTTCCATGGTCCAGATTTGAAACAAAGACGGCGCATCGGCGGCATCGGCGGGAAAGGCCGGCGCGGCGAGTTCGCGCCAAGTCGCGCCGTCATCGTCGGAGCGATGCAGCTTGGCGCCGAAATGACCGTGCTTGAGCGCGGCATAGATCACGCCATCGGCCACCAATGCATTGGTCACCGCGACGCCATCGAACCCGATGAGTGTCGAGGCCCAACCCGAATTCTTGCGCGCAATCGCAAACAGCCCTTTGCGCGTCGCTATCAGCAAATGATCGCTCATGATTCCCCGCTAGGCTTCGAGATTTAGCCGCCCGAAAGCGCCTGCATGACGTAGAGCTTGCTGTCGGGACCGATGCGTCGTGCGAGCGCGCCCTCGTGCGCCAGGCGCTCGCCGTCGGCGAATATGCAGACATGTTTGCGTAAAGCCCCGCGGTCGTCGAGCACATAACTGCGCACATGCGGCTGCGCGGTGAGAACGTTCGCCAGCGCTTCGCCAACCGTCGCGCCGGCGGCCGACAGCGGTCCGTCCGGAACGAGGTTGCGGAGATGACTGGTGAAATGGATCTCGGCCATGGTTGCTTACACGACGTGCTCAATCGTCACCCCGCATCCGGGAAGAATTGCGGCGTTCAGCCGGCCAAAGCCGCCTCGATTGCCGCAAGCGCCGCGTCCGCCTTCGAGCCGTCCGGGCCGCCGGCCTGCGCCATGTCGGGCCGGCCGCCGCCGCCCTTGC
>JBAQBC010000018.1:0-7981 GCA_049286035.1 Xanthobacteraceae bacterium | reverse complement strand
CCCCAACAGATTCGCCATCTCTTGTTCGAGGGTGTCGTAGATGGCGGTCTTGTTTTGGTTGGGCTTATTGGCCTCGGGCGTTGCCGGTCGTTGCTCGCTGCCACCCGGATTGCGTGGCGGAGGCGGTAGCGAATCGCTGCGCGCTGCCTGATCGGGCAAGGCCGGCGGACGTGTCGGTGTGGCGGGTGTGCGCGCCTCGCCTGCCGGTTTGCGCAGCGCTGCTTCAAGCCGCTGAGCCATATCGGCAAGGTTTTGGTCCCCAGCGGCCGCATTTTCACCACCGCCGGCGGCGATCGAAGGCGGCGAAGATGGCGCGGCCGGCTGCACGGGCTTGCGCGGTTCCAGCCGTGGCTCTGCGCGCTGGTCTGGTCGCTGGTCTTGTCGCTGGTCTTGGCGCGGCGGCTCGCCGGCATTGCCGCGGTTACGCGACGGCGGCGTGATCCGCGTTGAGAGTTGGTCAGCGAGCGCGGCCAGAGTGTCGCGTTGGCGAGGTCCTGACTCTGACTGCGGACGGCCAGGGAGGTCGTCATGCTGCGCATCCGGCCGTGCGCCGGGCCGCGCTCCACCATTGGCCTCAGGCTGTAATGGCCATGAACCGCCGCCGCTTTCCGGCAGCGGGATAGCGCGTGTGATTGCCTCGATCCCCGCAGGAGCGCGCCCCACATCACGCGCCGCCGGAACGGCGCGGACGATATTAGGCTCAACCACGATGTCGGTCGGTCCGCCGATCATCAAGAGATGCTCGACATTATCGCGCCGCACTAGAATAAGCCGGCGGCGGTTGTCGACGCTGGCGTAATCGATCACCGCCAAGCGAGGCTGTCGCCCGTGCGCACTAGAGCCGAGCCGACCGCTGCCGAACCGGCGCACAGTCCACCAGATCGCACCGATCACACCGAGTACGATCAGGAACGCCACGAAAAAGCGCACGGCGAGCGGCATTTCCGCGCCGAATAAGCTCTCAAACATCCGCGCTACTCCCCGTCTCGATGGCGGTGGCCGACCGCGGCTAACGGTTGCCTTTAAAGGTTAATAATGCCGGCGATATTCGCCCGCCCGACCAAAAGCAATGATTTAATAACGATAGCCGATTTCCCGCAAAGCCGATGCCTGCAGCATTCTCATGGTTAACGGCGGTTTGAAGGCAAACCCGGTGGAACTTTGGCGATTTGGCGAAACGAGCGTGGGAATTGGCGTAGGTGGCTCAGTTGTGCACGCCACCGCCAAACCTCTTGCGCGATTCAGTCGCACAGGGCACTGGAAACCGGCATGACAGAGCAGCTCATGTCGGTGCCTGCTATCAGCAAGGTCCCCGCCGTGTCTGTTTCAGGGGAGGGGCGCGGCGCAGAGGTCGGCTCGGCGGCTGACGGTGCCGCCGGCGGCGAACGCGGCGGCAGCATCGTTATGGTGCTGCTTGTCGCGGTGGCGCTGGTCGCGGCACTTAGCGCGATCATGACGCTCGGCGGCAGCAATGCCGAGCAATACACCATCGCTTTTCTCGCTGTCCTCGCCAGCATTGGCGTGTTCTCGCTGTTCGCCTTTGCCTGCGGAATCTTGCGAGTGCGCGCGGCCTATCGCGACAATCCGCTGATCAAAGCAGCGGTCGACGGCGCTCCGGAGGCTGTCGTCGTCACCGCCAATGACGGTCGCGTCCTCTATGCCAATGCGGCTTACCTCGATCTGATCGAAGCGAGCGATGGCAAGGAAACGCAGCCAGTGGAACGCGCGTTCATCGGCGATGCCGATGCGTCGGAAGCCATATATCGGCTGCTCGGAGGGGCGCGGGAAGGCCGGCAGCTCGAGGAGGAGGTGCGCGTCACCGGGGTGAAAGGCCGGCCCGCACGCTGGCTGCGATTTCGCATCCGACCGCTCGGCGGCGATAAGCGCGCGGGGCGCTTGACCGTCTGGTCGCTTGCGGATGTCACGCGAGAACGTGAGCGGCAGGAGAACGTATTCCAGGAATTGCAGCACGCCATCGATTATCTCGATCACGCGCCCGCCGGTTTTTTTTCCGTCAACCACAAGGGCGAAGTCGTCTATCTCAATGCCACGCTCGCCAATTGGCTCGATCATGATCTAGGCCAGGTCGGCTCCGGCGGGCTCAAGCTCGGCGAGATTATCGCCGGCGATGGTGCGGCGCTGCTCACCACGCTGCCGCCCGCGCCGGGCGAGGTAAGGACCGAAGTACTCGACCTCGATCTGCGCACTCGCAGCGGCGGCACGGTGCCGGTGCGGGTGTTGCACAATGTCGCCTATGGCGCCGACGGCATGCCCGGAGCCTCGCGGACGCTCGTGCTCAATCGGGCGCGCGACGACCGCAGCGATCCACAGCGCGCCGCCGAGATCCGCTTCATGCGCTTCTTTCATCACACGCCGATGGCGATCGCCACAATCGACAAGCACGGCGGTGTGGTGCGCACAAATCCGCTATTCGCACGGCTGTTTCGCGGCGCCAGCGGCGGCGAGGCAAAGGATCGTTCAATCCTCGCCACCGTTGCTCCGCGCGATCACGAAGCGTTGTACGGCGCAATCCGGCAGGCGGCGCTGGGCAAGACCGAAATCGCGCCGGTCGACGCCATGCTGGCCGGAGAGGGCGAGCGCTTCGGCCGATTCTATGTCACCGCGGTCGAGGAGGAAGAGCGCGACCAGGAATCCGCGATTGTTTATGCGCTCGAAACCACGGCGCAGCGCGAATTGGAAAACAAGGTAACGCAGCAGCAGAAGATGGAGCTGGTCGGGCAGCTCGCCGGCGGTATCGCGCACGATTTCAACAACGTGCTCTCCGCTATCATGATGGCGACCGATTTCCTGCTCAACGCGCACAAGCCGACCGACCCGTCGTTCGGCGACATCATGCAGATCAAACAGAATGCGAACCGGGCGGCGAGCCTGGTGCGGCATCTGTTGGCGTTTTCGCGCAAGCAGACACTGCGCCCGCAAGTGCTCGATATCGGCGAAGCCTTGAGCGACCTGACCATGCTGCTGCGGCGCCTGATCGGCGAAAAGGTCGCGCTCGACGTGGTGCATGGGCGCGATTTGTGGCCGGTAAAGGTCGACATTTCGCAATTCGAACAGGTCGTGGTGAACCTGGCGGTGAATGCCCGCGACGCTATGCCAAACGGCGGCAGGTTGACTGTTCGCACCACCAATGTGACGGCGCAAGAATCCGTACGCTTCAACGCCAAGGGCATGCCGGCGGCTGATTACGTGCTAGTGGAGGTCGCCGATACGGGCGTGGGCATCCCGCCCAATATCATCGGCAAAATCTTCGAGCCGTTTTTCTCGACCAAGGAGGTCGGCAAAGGCACCGGGCTAGGGCTTTCGACGGTCTATGGGATCATCAAGCAGACCGGCGGTTTCGTTTACGTCGATTCAGTTGAACATAAAGGCACGGTGTTTCGCATTTTCCTGCCGCGGCACGTGGCGAGCGCGCAGGATGTCGCGGCGGAGCGAGACGATTTTGCCGCAGCGCCGAGCCCGGCGGGCGCACTGGCCGTGGCCGATCGCAAATTGCCGGAGAGCGTCGATCTCACCGGACAAGGCACGATCTTGTTGGTCGAGGATGAGGAGGGGTTGCGTCAGCTCAACGCACGCGGACTTGCTTCGCGCGGCTACACCGTTCTCGAAGCCGGAAACGGCATCGAGGCGATCGAGATGCTGGAGAAGTTGGATGGCGAAGTGGATCTGGTCGTCTCTGACGTGGTCATGCCGGAAATGGACGGGCCGACGCTGTTGCGGGAACTGCGCCGTCGCAATCCTGGCCTGAAGATCATTTTCGTTTCCGGCTATGCCGAGGACGCGTTCCAAAAGCATCTACCGGCCGACGGCGAACAATTCATGTTTTTATCAAAGCCCTTTACGCTCAAGCAGCTGGTCAACGCGGTGAAAGAGACGCTGGCAGCCTGATCCGGGCGGTTCCGTGTTCACGGACTGCCCTGCGGCATGAGCGCGTGCGACGCTTTGCGACAGATCGGGCTGCGGGCCCGCGGCGTAGATAACGCCTCGTTCAATAGTACACCGCGAGCCGTGCAGCAATCGCCGCGACGTTGCGCTCGGCGCAGGCGAAAGGGCGCCGCCGTGCACGTGTCTGCCGCAGCCCCCATCGGGATAGTGTCGTGCGCGCGATGGCTACGTCCGCTGGCGGCGTTTTTCTTTCTCGCATTTGGACTCTTGTTATCGGCCGAAGAGGCCGATGCACGGCTAGCCCGCGACTGGCGTTTTGCCGACGGTGTGCGCGCGATCGGATTGGCCAAGCCGGCGCTCGCGGCGCACCAGGAGGAAATTTCTCCCCGCGGAGCGCAGCCCGCATATCCCACTGGTTCGTTGGAAGGTTTGTTCAGCCGCCCCGGTTTGATCGGCGGGTTCGCGGCCGGCTTCTTGGGCGCTGGCATTTTCGGGCTTCTGTTTGGCCATGGCTTGATCGGGGAACTGAGCAGCGCGCCATCGATTCTCGGTCTGATTTTTCAGTTCGCGCTGCTGCTCGCACTTGGCTGGCTGGCCTGGGGGTGGTGGCGTGCCGACAAGACGGCTGGCGTGAACCAATTGTCACCGCGGCAATTGGCTGATGCCTACGGACGGGCGCGGAATGAGACATTGCCAAATGTTAGCGGCGCGAACGCCGAGTCCACGACGGATGGCAAAGACTCCTTTGCTGATCAGGCGCATTTGCCGCTGTAGCGCGCCGTAGTGTCCGCGGCGGCTCCTTGCTCCGCAGTATCGCGCGGAAATTTCCACTATCCTATACCGTGATGCTTTTGGCGGTGCGCAGCCTAGCGCGCCGGCCGCATCGCAAGGGAGACAGGACCATGGACATTTACGCCTGCGGTTCACGGCCAACCCGTCGTGGACCGGCCGACAGTTTCACCGGCACGGTCTGGCAGGAGCCTATTATTGAAGCCCCGGCGCCGGCGCGCGTACGCTCCGGCTTGGTGCGGTTTGAACCGGGTGCGCGCACCGCTTGGCACACGCATCCGCTTGGCCAGACGCTCTTCGTCGTCTCTGGCGCGGGCCGGGTACAAAGCAGCGGCGGCAAAGTGCGCGAGATCAAGGCCGGCGACGTGATCTGGATTCCGCCGAACGAGAAGCACTGGCATGGCGCCGCGCCGACTACGAGCATGGTCCACGTTGCGACCCAAGAAGCACTCGACGGCAAGCACGTCGCCTGGATGGAGCACGTCAGCGACGAGCAATATAAGGCGCCGGTCGGCGGCTAGCGCACGACCCCGAAAAGTCGGAACCGGTTTTCAGAAAAGATCATGCGCAGGTAAAAACTACATCATGCGGGCCGACCATCCAGGGCCGCGGCGAATTCGTTCGGCTGGTGCTGGAGGAGGCTGGCGCCAAGTACGTCGATGTGGCGCGCCGCGGCAAAACCGGCATGTCTTCGGTGATGGAACTTATGGAGGATCGGCGGCAGGTGCGTCCGCCCTATGCGCCGCCATTTCTGAAAGCGGGCAAGACCATCGTGGCGCAGACCGCGAATGTCTTACTGTTTCTCGGTCCGCGTTTGAAACTTGCTCCGCGCGATGAAGCCGGTCGCCTGTGGGCGCATCAATTGCAGCTCACCATTTCCGACCTCGTCGATGAGATCCACGATACCCATCATCCGGTCTCGAGCTGGCTCTATTTCGAGGAGCAACGCCCGGCCGCGCGGCGGCGAACCAAGGATTTCTGGCGCTACCGCGTACCGAAATATCTCGGCTATTTGGAGCGCGTGCTGAAAAAGAATGGCGGCAGAGTCATCGTCGGCCGCCGCCTCAGCTATGTCGATCTGTCTCTGTTTCAGATCGTCGAAGGCCTGCGCTACGCTTTCCCCAAACGCATGAAACGCTTCGAAAGAAAGATTCCCGGGCTCGTCGCGACGGCCGCGGATAGCCGCTTATCTGGCATCGCCCAGTCAGTGGGGCATCTATCGCTATTTCAAAGAGCTCGATGCTTGAGCCTTCGTGGCGATGGCTATTGTTCGGCGCTCAGGCTAATTGGGAAGGAAAATGCGGGGAGGGCAATGTCGGGATATCTGCAGAATTTCGATCTCACGCACGGCATCAACATATTGCGCTTGATCTGCGGACTGTTTTTCATCCCGCATATTTACGCGAAATTCTTCGTCCCCGAGGCGCTCGGTTTCTTCGTTGCGGCAAAGTTCAGGCCGCCGGCGGCGTGGACGTACACCGCCTGTGTTATCGAGACGTTTCTCGCTATCGGGCTCATTTTCGCGATCCTTCCGGTCGTGGCCGGCGCGCTCGGTTTCGTTCACTTGCTGGTTGCAGGGGGCGCAGTGTGGAAAGTGACCAAAGGCAAGTGGCTATGGAATATCGGCGGTTATGAATACTGCCTGTTCTGGGCGATTTGCTGCCTGATCGTGGCCATGTACTACGCTGGGCTGGGATAGCGCATAGTTCGCGGGCGCCGGGTCAAAACCGCCCCTGACATTATTCTGCGCCGTTGAAAGGAGTTTCGCCGATGATCAATGCCGCCATTATCGGCCTTGGCTGGTGGGGCAAGACGCTCGTAGAATCGGCTGACAACAGCGATGCGATCCGCGTTGTTGCCGGCGCCACCCGCACCGTCACGCCCGAAGTGGAAACGTTCGCAAAGAAGCACGGCTTCCGGCTGCTGGCGAACTATGACGCGGTGCTTGCCGATCGTGAGATCGACGCCGTGGTGCTCGCCACGCCGCACTCGATGCACGGTGCACAGGTGATCGCGGCGGCCGCGGCGAAGAAGAATGTATTCTGTGAGAAGCCGTTCACCTTGACCAAGCGCGAGGCCGAAGATGCGGTGGCGGCGGTCCGCAAAGCCGGGGTGACCCTGGCGCTCGGTTATAATCGCCGCCTGCATCCGGAAATGATCAAGTTGCGCGATATGATCCGCGCCGGCGAGCTCGGCACGATCCTGCACGTCGAAGCGACGATGACATTTCCGAATGTGTTGTTCATCAACCCGAGCCATTGGCGCGCCGACAAATCGGAAACGCCGTGCGGTGGCCTGATGCCGATGGGCGTCCACGCTATCGACGGCATGATCGATCTGTGTGGTCCGATCGACCATGTCTTCGCGCAAAGTTTTCGCCGCGCCGCGACAATCGATGCCGACGATACGACATCGATCCTCTTTCGCATGAAAGAGGGCATGTCCGGCTATCTCGGCACCATGACGACGACCGGTCCGGGCTTCAGCTTCCAGGTGTTCGGCTCGAAAGGCTGGTTGCGGCTCGAGGGCGTCACCCATGTCGCCGGCGCCTCTTCGGACGAGCGGCGCACGCGGTTGTTCGGCCCGTGTAAATTCCAGCCGGTGCGGGGCGAGCCCAAGACCTGGCAAGCGGCGACGACGGACATTTCGCGCGCGGCGCTGGAGGCCTTCGCCAAAGCAGCGGCCGGCGGGCCGGCATATCCTATTCCCTACGATCAGATGATCCACGGCGTGGCGGTGACGGAAGCCATCGTGCGCTCGGCGGGTTCAGGCAAGGTCGAAAAGGTCAATTAAAAGGAAATACCGCCATGGATCTCGGCAACGGCCTCGGTCATTTGACCTATTCGACGCTGGTGCATCCCGGTGACAATTGGGAGCAGATGTGGACGAGCCTGAACACTTACCTGCCGAAGGTGAAGGCGCGCTTTGCCCGCAATAAACCTTTCGGCGTATCGTTGCGGCTGTCGGCGGATTCCGCGCAGACGCTGGTCAATAGCCAAGCCGAGCGCGATCGGCTGAAGAAATTCCTCGGCGACAACGACATGTATCTCTACACGGTGAACGCGTTCCCGTATGGGGCGTTCAAAGGCACGGTGGTGAAGGAGCAGGTTTACGAACCGGATTGGCGTTCTGAGGAGCGCACCCGCTACACCATGAATGTCGCCAGCGTGCTCGCCGATATATGCCCCGCCGGCATTGCGCCGTCGATCCAGAGCGCGCCGCTCGGTTTTAAGCCGCGCGTCACCGGCGGCGAGGTCGTGGCAAGCTACACCGATCATGTCTTGCGCGT
>JBAQBC010000017.1:0-2296 GCA_049286035.1 Xanthobacteraceae bacterium | reverse complement strand
GGTAAGGGCCTCGACGCTTACGTGGCCGTCGACGCCTCCGGTACTTTCAGCGAAACCAAACGACAGGTCGGGCTTCTGCGCATGCTACAAGCCGGCGTGATCCCCTCCGATTACGCCACATTGATGGTGGAAATTCTTAAGGACAATGCTCGCCCCGAAGCGGGGCCCGTCTACGGCGCCATGGACATGCCCTGGGCGAAGCTCGTCGGGCAGATCGCGCAGGCTTACGGCAAATAACCGGATCGCTGTCCCTCGATTGCGATTGGCCCGAGACTGTTTACATAATAGCCAGGTCAGAACACATGTCGCCGCTGGCTTTTCTCTTAAATCTGTTGTGGAGCGTGTTCGGCGGTCTGTGGATGGCTATCGGCTGGGTCTTTGCCGCGGTCATCATGGCGATCACCATTGTCGGCCTGCCGTGGGCGCGCTCCGCGTTCAATATTGCCTGCTACACGCTGTTGCCGTTCGGCCGCAAAGCGGTGTCGCGCGCCGAATATTCCGGCCGGCACGATCTCGGCACCGGACCGCTCGGCTTGATCGGCAATATCATTTGGCTCGTGCTCGCCGGCTGGTGGCTGGCGTTCGGCCACCTTCTCACCGCGATCATGCTTGCGGTGACGATCATCGGCATTCCGTTTGCCTGGGCGCACCTGAAGCTTGCCGGGATCGCGTTCTGGCCGATCGGCAAGGAAATCGTCGCCGCCGATGCGGTGCCGTTTGGCTTGCGTAGCCCGGATTGAGCGCAGCGAAGCCCACGCATAAACGTGACGCCCGACAATGATGACGTGGCCACGGCGCGGTGCCTGTCATCGGGCCGCGCTTCGCGCGGACCCGTTGGCGCCTTTGCCCACCCTACGCTCGCTGTGACCTAGACCATAGCTCGTCGGCATCTGCCGTGTGGTAGATTTGAGTGCATATTTGGCTTGGGGTGGCGAATTATGAGGCGACGGGATTTCGTCAGGTTATGCGGCGGTCTTGCCTTTGCAGACTGGCCATTCGCGGCGCGCGCGCAATCCGAGCGGGTCCGGACGGTCGGTGTGCTGATGTCGACGAGTGAGAACGACGTGGAAGGGCAAGCGCACGCCGCTTTGCTTCGACAGGGCCTAAAAGACCTCGGCTGGACCGAGGGCCGTAACGTTCATTTCGACTATCGCTGGAACGGCGGCGATGCCGCCCGCGCGAAGATCAATGCCGCAGAGCTCGTCAGTCAAAAGCCTGACGTGATCATCGCGAATAGCACGCTATCACTGGCGGCCGTTCACAAAGAGACCACCACAATCCCGATCGTGTTCGTGGTCGTTGGTGATCCTATCGGACAAGGGTTTGTCACCAGCTTGGCGCATCCTGGCGGCAATATTACCGGATTTACCGGGTTCGAGTTCGCGATTAGCGGCAAGTGGCTGGAGCTCATCAAGGAAATTGCGCCAGACATCGCTCGCGTTGCACTTATTTTCAACCCGGAAGCAGGCCCATTTGCGGAGAAATATGTAGCATCGATTGCACCGCTTGCGCGTTCGTCTGGCATAGATTTGATCGTATCCCCAACGCGTGACGCTGCTGACATCGACCGCGCCATTGGCGCGGTTTCAGGGGAGCCGAAAGGTGCGCTCATTGTCAGTCCAGATTCCTTCACCGTTTCTAATCGTGGTCTGATAATTTCGGGGGCAGCGCGTTATCATTTACCCGCAATTTATGCGTATCGGTTCTACGCGGCTGAAGGTGGACTGCTGTCTTATGGGCACGATTTCAACGAGCCGTGGCGCCGGGCGCCGGCCTACGTCGATAAGATTCTGAAAGGCGCCAATCCCGCGGATTTACCGATTCAGCAGCCGACAAAATTCGAGCTGGTCATCAATTTGAAGACCGCAAAAACGCTTGGCTTAAGCATCCCGCCGCAATTGCTCGATCGCGCTGACGAGCTGATCGAATAAACCGGACCATTCGGTCGCGTTTCCTTCCCGCGTAGCGGTGGGGAGGGGTCAGGGGTGGGGGGACTTTGTTAGTTCGCCCCCACCCCGGCTCATTTCACTGGCGTGAAATTCGCCGACCCTCCACACCGCGAGCGGTGGAGCGGTCTGGTCGTTGGCGAGCGTGTAGGGTGGATCGAGCGCAACGAACCCTATCTGGAAGTCGGCACCCCGACCCGATGAGACAGATAATTTCCGTGAAGTGTATCTTTTTCAACACAGCGTTGAACATTCCAAATCGGTAAACTCAGAGACCGAACCAGGTGGGGCCAGGTGGTGGGGGACTCGGGGCTATCCGAATGAAGCGGATACTGATCGTGGCCATGGCC
>JBAQBC010000016.1:0-2664 GCA_049286035.1 Xanthobacteraceae bacterium | reverse complement strand
ATGCGCGATGAGCCAGCCCATGATCTCCGCGCTTTCCTCGATCGAACTGAGTCGTCCTGAGCGTCCGTCATGGCCGGCGCTCATATCGGTCTTGAACACGAGGTCATGCGTGTCGGTCTTGCTTGCCCGCAACTTTGCGACCCATTTGGCGGGTTCGGCATAGCTCACCTGGCTGTCATAGAAGCCTGCGGTAACGAACATCGCCGGATAACCTTTTCGCGCGACATTGTCGTACGGCGAATAAGACAGCATGTAATCGTATTCCGGCTCTATGGCCGGATTGCCCCATTCGTCGTATTCGAGTGTCGTGAGCGGAGCCGAGGCGTCGGACATCGCGGTAACGAGATCCACGAACGGCACTTCCGCGACAATCCCAGCATAGAGATCGGGACGCAGATTGGCGATCGTGCCCATGAGTAGGCCGCCGGCGCTGCCGCCCTGCGCAAAAATGGCTCGCGAATCGGCATAGCCTTTTGCGATCAGCGCCTCGGTCACAGCGATGAAATCCGTGAATGTGTTGCGCTTATTGAGCATGCGGCCTTCGGCGTACCAGCGCTCGCCTTTTTCGTGTCCCCCGCGCACGTGGGCAATGGCATAGACGAAGCCGCGATCAATCAAGCTGAAAGCAGAGCGCGTGAAAGTTGCACGCGAGCTCGAACCATAGGCGCCGTAACCAACGATCAACGTCGGATTGCCTCCGGGGCGCCGCATATCCTTGCGGTAGACGATGGTGATCGGAACACGCTCACCGTCGGGCGCAGTCGCACTGAACTGATCGAGCGCATAGCGATGCCGATCAAACCAGCGGCTTGCCGAGTCCTGCTTGCGCAAGGTCAGCACGCCGCTCACCACGTCGAAGTCGTAAACGCATTGCGGCTCCACCGGATTGCTGAAATGGAAGCGCAGCACCGTTGCAGCCGGATCGAGATTGGCTTCGTTGTCGTCGCTCGAGGCGACGCCGATTGCGGCTGGCCGCGGCACCGGAATTTCGCGGAGTTGTGGGATGGTGAATACGCGGATTGCCGTCCCAGTTTCGTCTTCCACGTCTACGGCCACGAATGTCTCAAACGCTTCGAAATGACTGAGATGATGCCCTGGCTCCTCTGGAACAATCTCCTGCCAATGCGACGCCGTCGGCGTTGCCTGCGGTGCGCTCATCAGCCGGAAGTCAGGCGCGTCAAGATTAGTGCGGATGAAGAACGCATCACCGACGTGATCGACTTCATAGATCACGCCTCGCCGGCGCGGCTCAATGACCTTCAACTCTCCCGTTGGCTGATCGATCGGCAGATAGCGAAACTCGCTGGTGCGCTCCTCACTGATGCTGACTAGGGCGAGCTTGCGCGAGTTCGACAGACCGATCGAAACACTGAAGGTCGTATCGTTCTCCTCGTAGATCAGCACGTCGCTCGTCGGGTTGGTGCCCAGCCGATGAAACCAGACCTGGTAGGAGCGCAAGGTCGTCGGGTCGTTACGGACATAGAAGAGCGCATTGCTGTCGGCGGCGAACACGAGATCGGAGCTCGCATTGTCGATACCCTGATCGACGGTTTCGCCGGTCGCGATCGATCGCACGAAGATGCGGAAATCACGACCACCAGTGAAATCGACCGCGAAAGCAACGCGGGTGTTGTCGGGGCTCACGGTCCAGGAGCCGAGCTGGTATTGCTGCGGATGAACGGCCGCGAGCGCGCCGACATCGAGTACGATTTCTTCCTGCGCCCCGGGCGCATCCTTATGGCGCACGATGTATGGGTACTGCGCTCCTCGGGAGAAGCGGCGCTCATAGATATAGCCGTTGTATGTTGCTGGGACGCTTGCATATTCTTGCGCCTCACGCGCCTTCAATTCCGCGGCAAGCTCATCTACCAGCGGCTTGATCGGCTCAAGTCGCGCGTTGGCGTAGGCATTCTCTGCATCGAGATAAGAGACGACACGCGGGTCCTTGCGGTCGCGCAGCCAGTCGTAATTATCGATGCGCACACCGCCGAATGCCTTGAACGTCTTCGGTACGACAGGCGCAACCGGGACGGCGCGTACCGCCGCTGCAACCGCGTTGGCCGAACTAAATCGCAACCGGCTCGCGAGAGGAACTGCTCCGGCAGCCGCGAGGCCAAACGCGAAAAACCTTCGAGTAGGAAGCCCGCCCATGAAAACTTCGACACCCCAAGCGGCTGCAAATAGGGGTCGAATGCGGCGTTTAGCCGGCGCTGTTTGGGCACAAGAATGGTGCGAACTTGCATGGTTCGACCTTGCCCATTCCAGCGGGGTTGATCGAACCATCGTCTATCGGGAGTCACTGCCCGGTCCGCCGCTCATGTCCGCTTTGGGTCATTAGCTGCCACGCGACTTGTCCCGTGTCGCGTCCGCTTTACCCCCGAAGCTGCCGCGACATTTGTTCGCCGTCGCGGCAGTTAAGGGCCAATAGGCGACATCAGCCAAGTCTCACTTCTTAATCGTAGCACAAAAAGAAAGACCGCCTCACGGCGGTCTCTCCGAAATCCGATCAGGTGTTTTGACTAGGCGGCTGCGATGTCTGCTTTACTTTTTCCAACTGTTTAGTTGCGCGCCAATTACGGCTGTAAGATCAGGCACCGAACCGGGCAATCTCGTCATCGGTGGGAACGCGGCCCTGCGGCGTCAGCTTGTCAACAAAAGCTGGCA
>JBAQBC010000015.1:0-3760 GCA_049286035.1 Xanthobacteraceae bacterium | reverse complement strand
GCAGTGAGCGCGATGTCTGGAGGTGTGCATAGCGTCAGTCTGTCCCGGGATGGATGATGGTAGCTTTCGGCGCAAAGCAGACATTGTTCATCGCTGGCGCGAGATGGGTCGGTCGCGAATGACCCATCTCTGCCATTCGGCCATCAGTTTTGTTGCGTTGCACAGCGTTGCGCTTCGCCGTTTGGACCTGCGGTACTCGTCGGAAGTCGAGTGGTCCCAATTGCTGTGGTGCCCAACCCGGGCCTCTCAGGCGACGCGATATGGTAAGGTTTTATCGAAGGAACTCATCATCGAACGCGGTTTTGGAATACAACTTGCTCGCGGCCGAGCTGGAATTAATGGAAGGAGGAACACGTGGAGCTTCGCCAAGAAATCATTGAAACCCAAAAGGCGCGGATGGATTTGCACAAGTGGAAGATCATTTACGCAAAGCCTTCGCAGCGTTTGGAAGGCTGGTCGTCAATGTCTTCGACGCTATCGCCGAAGCGCGGGTCCCTGCGCCAACGGAAAGTGGCGTGACGAATCGGAGTGTGTGCCATGCCGCCAATCCAGGCAACAACACCCGGTACAATGCTGATGATTGACCCCCTGATTACGCGTTTGCCCAAATGCGAAATGCACATTCATATCGAGGGCAGCCTCGAGCCCGAACTGATGTTTGCGCTGGCGCATCGCAATGGCATTTCGTTGCCCTACGCGTCGGTTGAGGCGTTGCGCCAAGCCTATCAGTTTTCGAACCTGCAGGATTTTCTCGACATCTATTATCAAGGCATGTCCGTGCTAATCACGGAACAGGATTTCTATGATCTAGCCTGGAGCTACTTGGAGCGGGCGCGCGCAGACAATCTCGTACACGTCGAGATGTTCTTCGACCCGCAGGGCCATACGGCCCGAGGCGTTGAATTCTCCACCGTGATCAATGGTCTCCATCGCGCGATCGTGGATGCCCGACAAGCACTGGGCGTCCGGGCCAGCCTGATCATGTGCTTTCTGCGCCATCTCGACGAGCGAGATGCGGAGAAGACGCTGGATGCCGCGCTGGCGTTCAAGGACCGAATTGTCGGCGTTGGCCTGGATTCATCGGAAACAGGACATCCGCCAAGCAAATTCAAACGTGTATTCAACCGTGCCCGCGACGCAGGTTTCTTTCTGTCGGCCCATGCCGGCGAAGAAGGGCCGCCGAGCTACATCTGGGAAGCACTCGACGTGCTCGGTGTCGCACGAATCGATCACGGTATTCGCTCGATGGAAGATCAGGTCCTGGTTGGAAGGCTGGCGCGGGAAAAAACGGCGTTGACGGTGTGTCCGCTTTCAAACCTGCGGCTGCGGGTGGTCGACGACCTGGCAAAGCATCCGCTGCGCCGGATGCTGGACAAGGGACTGATGGTGACGGTCAACTCCGATGATCCGGCATATTTCGGCGGATATGTAAACCAGAACTACCGCGCGGTATCGGACGCATTGGGGCTTCATCGCGACGAGGTCGTCACGATCGTCCGCAACGGAATCGAGGCTTCGCTGATGACACCATCCGAGAAGAACGAGGCATTTGCGGAGATCAATCGCATCCTCGCCACGAGCGCCACTGATGATTGGAGTTAAGGGACGTACTGGACCCGTCAGCATTTGTCCTAGACAGCCGGTTGTTTGCTGCGGTGCATGAGTCCGCTTCTGGCACTTAGCGGACATCCAACTATCGCGCGTGAACGTCCGCTTTCGGGGGTAAAGCGGACATCGAAATTCAAGAGCGTCACGTCCGCTTTTGACCCATAGCGGACATGGGCAAGTCAGGATATTCGCAGCGCAAATTGATTGTTGCACCCCATTCCGCTCGGCCTAAATCCTTGATGTAATCAGCCACTCTTGGCGGACTCCTGAGCCTCCGGACAGGCAATGAAACGGCGCTTCCGAGTTAGCGGCCAAACAGCTAAAGGCCGACGCCGCAAAGCGGTTGCGCCGAAGCGCACCAATGCCACAAAAGTCGTGAATCGTCGCGGGGTTTCCCTGAATGCGCAGGAAACAGAGCTTGCGCGGCTTCGCGGCGAGCTGCAGGACGCGCTAGAGCAGCGGACGGCGTCGAGTGAGGTCTTGCGCGTAATCAGCGGGTCAGCCGCTGACGTGCAGGCAGTATTCGACATGATCGTTGCCAGCGCGGTGCGCCTGTGTGGAGCACGCATGGGCGCGGTGTTCCGGTTCGATGGCGAGTTGATACACCTGGTGGCTCATCACAACTACTCGCCCGAGGTGCTTGAGGTTCTACATCGGACGCATCCCAGACCGCCGCAGTCCGACCAAGCCTCTGGCCGCGCGATCCTCACGCGAACAATAGTTCAAGTCGAGGATACCCTGTCAGATCCCAATTATCTCCACGAGATGGCGCACGCGGGAAATTGGCGGAGTATTCTCGCAGTGCCGATGCTGCGCGAGGGCTTACCCATCGGCACGATCGTCATCACTCGCAATGAATCCGGTCCATTTGCCGTTGCCCACATCGAGCTGGTCAAAAACTTTGCCTCCCAAGCCGTCATCGCCGTCGAGAACGCGCGTTTACTTAGCGAGGTCCGCGAGTCGCTCCAACAGCAGACCGCCACCGCAGACGTGCTCAAGGTCATCAGTCGCTCGACGTTCGATTTGCAGGTGGTGTTTAATACGCTGACCGAGTCAGCCGCGAAAGTTTGTGCGGCCGAAAGGGGCGTCATCTTTCAGCGAGATGGAGATTTGTATCGGCTCGGTGCGAACTACGGATTTTCGCCTACTGCGACACGGTACGCGCTCGAGCATCCGCAACGCGCGGGCCGTCAAAGCGCGGTTGGGCGAGTCGCCTTAGAGGGCAAAGTCGTTCATATCCCCGACGTGTTGGCCGACCTCGAGTACACCGCTATTGGCTATCAGCAGGCATTTGGGTTTAGGACGATCCTCGGCGTGCCGCTCCTGCGAGAAGGAACGACGATAGGTGTCTTTGCGCTAACCCGTGACAAGGTGAACCCATTCACCCACCAGCAAATCGATCTGGTGACAACCTTCGCCGCCCAAGCCGTCATCGCCATCGAGAATACGCGGCTACTTAACGAACTTCGCGAATCGCTGCAGCAGCAGACGGCCACATCAGAGGTCCTACAAGTCATCAGTTCGTCGCCGGGGGAGTTGGAGCCAGTCTTTAACGCCATGCTGGAGAACGCGACGCGCATCTGCGAAGCAAAGCTGGGCAATCTGTTCCTGCGCGAGGGAAATTGCTTGCGCGCGGTGGCGGTGCATGGCGAGTCTCACTATGCGGACCACTATCGCCGGGAGCCGATGGTTGACATTAGCCAGAATCCCGGCACCCCCCTCGACCGCGTCATTAAACGCAAACAAGTCATCCATATTCCCGATCTTCGGCTTGACCAGAGCTATCTCGACGGCAATCGCTTCATCGTAGCGCTTGCCGATACCGCCGGCGCGCGGACCGAACTCGTCGTACCCATGCTCAAAGAGAATGAGCTCGTCGGCGCCATCGTCATCTATCGCCAGGAAGTCCGCCCTTTCACTGACAAGCAAATTGCGCTGGTGCAAAACTTCGCCGCCCAGGCTGTTATCGCCATTGAGAACACAAGACTGCTCAACGAGCTACGGCAGCGAACGGCCGACCTTACGGAATCATTGCAGCAGCAGACAGCGACCTCGGAAATCCTTGATGTCATCAGCAATTCACCCACCGACTCGCAGCCGGCATTCAACGCAATCGTGCGCAGCGGCTTAAGGCTATTCCCTGACGCAGCGA
>JBAQBC010000014.1:0-63452 GCA_049286035.1 Xanthobacteraceae bacterium | reverse complement strand
CGCGCCGGCGTTACCGATCTTGTTTCGCTGTCGGCTTGCGGCTCGTTCAAGGAAAACCTATCGCCCGGGACATTCGTTTTGGTCGACCAATTCGTCGACCGCACGCATAAGCGCGAGAGCTCGTTTTTTGGCAGGGGCTGTGTGGCGCACGTATCGATGGCGCATCCGGTCTCGCCGCGCCTGCGCATTCACATCGGCGAAGCGGCGATGGCCGAGGGCATCGAACTGGTTCGCGACGGCACTTACGTGTGCATCGAGGGGCCGCAATTCTCAACGCTTGCGGAAAGCCTGACGTACAAAAACCTCGGCTATTCGGTGATCGGCATGACCAACATGCCCGAAGCCAAGCTCGCACGAGAGGCGGAGATTTGTTACGCCACGGTCGCCATGGTTACAGATTTCGATTGTTGGCATCCGGACCATGATGCGGTGACCGTGCAGGACATCATCAAGGTGCTCACGGCCAATGCCGAGAAAGCGGCGCGCCTGGTGGCGCGGCTCGCGCGCGAGTTCCCGCGCGAACATGAACCTTGCCCGATCGGCTCCGATCGCGCCCTCGACAATGCACTGATTACCGCACCGAAGGCGCGTGATCCGAAGCTCCTCAAAAAGCTCGACGCGGTCGCCGGGCGCGTCTTGCGTCGGAAATAGAGTGGCGACCGGCCCGTGGGCGTGAAGGTGGCTTCAAAGATCATTCCTCTGATCATGTGTGGCGGCGCCGGCACCCGGCTATGGCCGGCGTCGCGTGAGGGCCGTCCCAAGCAGTTTTTGCCATTGTTTGGTGCGCATTCGACCTTTCAGGACACTATACATAGAGTTCTGGATCCAGCACTGTTCGGTCGTCCGATCGTTATAACCAACGCGCAATATCGTTTCCTGATCGCCGAGCAGCTGGCGGAAATCGAAGCCGAGGCCGATATCCTGCTCGAACCGGTGCGGCGCGATTCCGGTCCCGCGATTGCCGCTGGCGCGGCTTATGCGGCGAACTGCGCCGACAATCCAATTGTTGTTGCGCTCGCCGCCGACCACGTGATCTCCGATCCGGCATCCTTCGTCAAAGCTTGCGCTCTCGCCGCGGATGCCGCCGCGACAGGTCGTATCGTCACCTTCGGCGTACATCCAACGCGGCCGGCCACCGAATACGGCTATATTCGCCAAGGCGCATCGATCGGTGCCGACATTTTTACGGTCGAAGAATTCGTCGAAAAGCCCGACGAGATAACGGCCGAGCGTTATTTGAAGGAAGGCTATCTGTGGAATTCCGGAAACTTCATGTTTCGCGCCGATTTGCTGCTCGCCGAATATAAACTGTTCGAACCGCAAAGCTCCGCTGCCATACTGGCGGCTGTAGAACGCGCCGGCACCGATCTCCGTTTTATCACGCTCGAGAACGAGTCCTTCGCGCGCGCCAGCGCAAAGTCGATCGATTACGCCATCTTGGAACGCACCAAACGCGCAGCCGTGATGCCGGTCTCATACGGCTGGTCCGATGTCGGCTCGTGGCAGGCGGTCTGGGAATTGTCAGATCGCGACAAGCTGGACAATTTCGCGCACGGCTCGGTCGTGTTTGTCGATTCGCGCGGCTGTCACGTGATGAGCGATAAGCATCTGGTCGCGCTGTTCGGAGTTGAAAATCTGGTGGTGGTGACGACCGCGGATGCCGTATTGGTCGCAAAGCGGGAAAATGGAGACGGCTTGCGGCGGCTCGTGCAACAGCTGAAGAAAGTCGCGCCCGCAGTTACCGAGGAGCACTTGAAGGTGCATCGGCCTTGGGGCTCATACCAGGCGATCGATAGCGGACCGCGTTTTCAGGTTAAACGCATCGTCGTCAAGCAAGGCGGACGGTTGTCGCTCCAGATGCATCATCACCGGGCCGAACACTGGATCGTGGTCCGGGGTACCGCTCGCGTCACAATCGGCGACGAGACCAAGACAATTCACGAAAATGAATCGACTTACATTCCGATCGGCGCCAAGCACCGTTTGGAAAATCCGGGCAAGATCGATTTGGAACTGATCGAGGTGCAGACCGGAAGCTACTTTGGCGAAGACGATATCGTGCGCATCGAGGACGATTACCGGCGATCGTAAAGCCTCGGCGTTTTCGACCAGATTCTCGCTGTAATTTCAATATATTAGGCGCTCACCGCGCGGGCTGCCGAAGAAATGGGCCGTAAGCCTATGAATCAATTTGTGTACGAATTGTCGCACTTGGCGGTCGCCTGGTGGGATCGGACATGGTAACGGGAAACTAGGGATAGGGCCGGGCAGCGGGGGGACTCTTCGCGCTATGGGTGAGACCGAGGATTTCGGCGGCGGCAGCTTACGCGTCGGCGTGATCGGCGTCGGGGTGATGGGCAGCAATCACGCCCGCGTTTTGGCGGAACTACCCGGAGTAAAGCTGGTCGGTGTCGCCGATCCGGATCGTAAGCGCTGCGATCAGGTTGCTCGCTCGCTGGGCTGCGCCTCATTCAGCGATGCCGGAGACCTCATGCGGCGCGGCGTCGATGCCGTGACGATTGCAGCGCCAACGCACTTGCATCGCGAAATCGCGATCGACTGCGCTGGGCGCGGCATCCACGTCTTGGTCGAAAAGCCGATTGCTTCGACCGTGGAGGAAAGCCGCGCTATCGTTGCCGCGGCCCGGCGCGCCGGCGTGACTTTGATGGTGGGCCATGTCGAGCGCTTCAACCCCGCGGTTCAGTCGATAAAACGCGCCATCAAAGATCAGAATATTCTTTCGATCGCGATCACGCGGGTCGGGCCGTTTCCGCCGCGGATGTCGAATGTCGGAGTCGTCATCGATCTCGCGGTGCATGACATTGATTTGATCCGCTGGTTCACGGACTCCGAAATCGTGGAAATTCAGCCGCAGACTTCAAGCGCCGTCGCCGAACGCGAGGATATCGCGCTGTTGCAATTCCGCACCGCCTCGGGCGTGCTTGCGCACATCAACACAAACTGGCTGACGCCGTTCAAGGCCCGCACCATTCACATCGCTACGCGCGACAAATATTTGATCGGCGATCTGTTGACGCTGCAGGTCACCGAATGTTTCGGCTTCCAGCCCGACGGCAGCTATTCGATGCGCCACCTGTCCGTCGGCTACGCCGAGCCGTTGCGGTCGGAGCTTATCGCCTTCGTAAACGCGATTCGCAGCGGCGAAACGCCAGCCGTGACCGGCGAAGAAGCGGTCGCCAGCCTTGAAATCGCCACCCGCTGCCTCGAAGCGCGCGCGATGCCGGCCATGGTCGCGCAGCGTCAAGCGCCGCGACGGGTCGTCGGCTGATTCCTTTGCCGGGTTCGACGAGAGGACTCTAGGCCGGACATGAATCAACACGCACGAGTCGAAGAGCGGCCGATACCCTTCATTGATCTGGCGGCGCAGCGTCGCCGTCTCGGCCGTGCCATCGACGACGCCGTAGCGCGCGTGCTGGCGCATTGCCAGTTCATCCAAGGTCCCGAAGTACACGTGCTTGAGGCCGAACTTGCGGCATTCTCTGGGGCGCGCCATGCCATCGGCTGTGCCAGCGGGACCGATGCGCTGCTGCTCTTGTTGATGGCCTGGGAGATCGGCCCCGGCGATGCGGTGATCTGCCCTTCGTTCACCTACCACGCAACGGCGGAAATGGTTGTGCTCCTCGGCGCCACGCCGATCATCGCCGATGTGCTGCCGGATACTTTCAATCTCGATCCGGCGAGCTGCGAACGCGCGGTGGTCACCGCCAAGCGGCTAGGGCTTAATCCTCGCGCCGTTATCCCGGTCGACCTATTTGGTCTGCCCGCCGATCATAATGCGATAGCGGCGATCGCCGCCAAGCATAGCCTTTTGGTGCTTGATGACGCGGCGCAAGCCTTCGGGGCGCACTATCGCGGCAAGCGGATCGGCACGCTCGCGGCGGCAACCGCTACGAGTTTCTTTCCGGCCAAGCCGCTCGGCTGCTATGGCGATGGTGGCGCTGTTTTCACCGATGACGACGCGCTCGCGGCGCGCGTGAAAAGCATCAGGCTTCACGGCGAGGGCGTCGATCGGTCAGAGGCCGCGCGTATCGGGATCACCGGCAGGCTGGATACCATCCAGGCAGCGGTACTGATCGAAAAGCTCAAAATCTTCCCGGAGGAGATCGAGGCCCGCAATCTGGTAGCCGCGCGCTACTCGGCCGCTCTGGCCGACGTCGCGATCGCGCCACGTGTCGGCAATGAATCCACCTCGGTCTGGGCGCAATATACGATCCGCCTCAAGGCGGGCAAACGCGACCCGCTTGCCGCCGCGTTGAAGGCGCAAGGCATTCCGACGGCGATCTATTACACCAGGCCGCTGCATCGCCAGCCGGCTTATCGGCGCTTTCCGGTCGCCGAGGGCGGAGTTCCGATCAGCGATCGCCTCGCCGAGGAGGTGCTCAGCCTGCCGATGCACGCCTATCTCGAGCCGCCGGTCCAAGATCGCATCATCGAGTCAATCCGGCGCGCGCTGGCGAATTGAGACTTAACTCCGCTCACCGGCCCGCTCGGCCATCCGAACTCAACGGCAGCCGCCCCAAGGGCCTCGCCTTCGCTGGTTGGCAGTTCCAGCGCTAAACACGCAACGATGATCGGGAAAATACTCACCGTAGGCGGCTACACGCTTCTTTCCCGCCTCACCGGTTTTATGCGCGACATTATGCTCGCCGCGATAATCGGCGCGGGTCCGGTCGCGGACGCGTTCTTCGTTGCGTTCCGGCTGCCAAATCATTTTCGCGCGATTTTCGCCGAGGGTGCCTTCAATTCGGCCTTCATCCCCGCCTATGCGCGCGTTCGCACCGAGCAGGGCGCCGGCGCGGCGGAACAATTCGGCGATCGGATTTTTACGCTGCTTTTCGCTTCTCAGATCGTCTTGCTGGCGCTGGCGCTCGCGTTCACGCCTCGGGCGATTGAACTCTTGGCACCGGGCTTCTCGCGCGAGCCGCAGCAATTCGCGCTTGCAGTCTCGCTGACGCGGATCACCTTTCCTTATCTGCTGCTGATCACTCTGGTTACGTTGTGGAGCGGCATCCTCAATGCGTTGCATCGCTTCGCGGCCGCGGCCGCGGCGCCAATCCTGCTCAATGTCACGATGATGGCCACGCTGGCGCTGGCCTATTGGTTCCCGAGCGCGGGCTACGCCGCGGCCTGGGGCGTGCTGATTTCGGGTTTTCTGCAGGCGCTCTTAGTCGGTGGCAACGCTTTCTCCATGGGCGTTATGACGTCGTTCCGACCGCTGCGATGGGATAAAGACGTGCAGCGCTTCTTCAAGGCGCTTCTTCCCGCCACGCTCGGATCAGCGGGCACTCAGCTTGCGCTGTTTGCCGACACTATCATCGCCAGCTTCCTGTCGGCTGGTGCGATTTCCGCCTTATACTATGCGGACCGCATCGACCAGCTGCCGATCGGCGTGATCGGGATTGCTATCGGCACGGTGCTGGTTCCCGAAATGACGCATCGGCTGGCTTCGGGAGATGAGGTGGGTGCACAGGCGACGCAAAATCGTGCCATCGAATTTGCGCTTTTTCTTGCGCTCCCCTGCGTGGTCGCATTCCTGGTCGTGCCAGGTCTGATTATGCGCGCCTTGTTCGTGCGCGGCGCTTTCACCGCGGCTGACGCCCACGCGGCGGCACTAACCCTGATGGCTTACACCGTCGGCCTTATTCCGTTCATCCTGATTCGCAGCATCGTGGCGCCCTTTCTCGCGCGCGGCGACACCGCCACCCCGGTAAAGGCCGCCTTGATCGGAACCGCGGTCAACATCGGTTGCAAAGTCGCGCTGATGTTTCCGCTGGCGCAGGTTGGACTGGCGCTCGCCACCTCGATAGGAGCTTGGCTTAATTTGATCCTGGTGCTGTATTTCGCCGCTCGCGCGCGGCTCATCGCGCCCGACACTGAACTTAAAATGACGCTGATCAAGCTCGCCGCCGCCGCCACAGCGCTTGCCATCGTCCTGGCGCTTGCCGCCCCATTTGTCACGGCGATGTTATCGTCGTGGTCCAGGTTTCGTGATGAATCGGCGCTGGCGGTAATGGTTGTAATCGGCGCGGTCGTCTACGGCGGCCTTGTCATTGTACTGCTCGGCCGGCGTTGGCTATCGCTGCTTCGTGGGAGCGCACCACTCCCCCCGACGCCCGCGCTGACCTCCGGTGTAGACCAAGCCTGACAGCAATAGGAAACGATAATGCGCGTAGTTATGATCGGCGCCGGCTATGTAGGCCTCGTTTCGGGCGCCTGCTTCGCCGATTTCGGCCATCAGGTCACCTGCATCGACAGAGACGCGGCAAAGATTGCCGCACTCAAGCGCGGCGAGATTCCCATCTTCGAGCCGGGTCTGGCGGAACTGGTCGAATCCAATGTGCGGCAGGGGCGGCTTGAATTTGCGACGGAAGCGTCCCGCATCGGGGAAGCTGAGGCGATATTTATCGCGGTCGGCACGCCGTCACGCCGCGGCGACGGTCATGCCGACCTGAGCTTCGTCTATCAGGCGATACGCGAGATCGCGCCGCTTATCGGCAGCGCTGCGGTAGTGATCACCAAATCCACCGTGCCGGTGGGCACCGGCGATGAGATCGAGAACATTCTGCGTGAGAAACGGCCGGATGCTGAAATCCAGGTAGTGTCAAATCCGGAATTTCTGCGGGAGGGTGCGGCAATCCAGGATTTCAAGCATCCCGATCGCATCGTGGTCGGCAGTGATGATGACCGTGCACGCAAAGTCATAGCCGAAATCTATCGGCCGCTCTATTTGAATGCGCCTCCCATCATCTTTGTCAGCCGGCGCACCGCCGAGCTGATCAAGTACGCCTCCAATGCCTTTCTGGCGACTAAGATCACTTTCATCAACGAGATAGCCGATCTATGCGAACAGGTCGGCGCCGACGTGCAGGAAGTCGCCCGCGGCATGGGGCTCGACAATCGCATCGGCGCAAAATTTCTCCACGCCGGCCCCGGTTTTGGCGGCTCGTGCTTCCCCAAGGACACCAGCGCGTTGATCAAGACCGCCCATGACCATGGCGTGCCGTTGCGCCTGGTCGAAGCGGTTTCCACCGTCAATGAGCAGCGCAAACGGGCGATGGCGCGCAGGGTTGTTCAGGCGCTCGGCGGCTCGGTGCGTGGCAAGACCATTGCCGTGCTCGGGCTGACCTTCAAGCCGAACACCGATGATACCCGCGATTCACCGGCCATTCCGCTGATCACGGCGCTGCACGATTTGGGGGCGATCGTGCGCGGATACGATCCGGCCGGAATGGAGCAGGCCAAGCCACTCCTGCCAGAGGTGCACTATTGCCATAGCGCCTACAGCGCGGCCGAAGGCGCCGATGCAGTCGTGATCGCGACCGAATGGGAGCAGTTTCGCGCCCTGGATCTGACCCGCCTGAAAGGGGTCATGGCGCAGCCCGTGATTGTCGATCTGCGCAACATTTATCGCGCCGACGAGATGCGACGCGCGGCGTTCCGCTACCTTCCGATCGGCCGAGCGGAAGTGGAGTAGCGGGCGACTTAAGAGTGTCCTCAACAACGGGCCGCGTTTAGCGGCAGGCGAACAGCTCGAGCCGCTTTCTTTTAAAATGGGCCGCCCAGATCACGAGCGGCCCTTTGCTTTCGAAAACGCAGGGGGAGGAGGCAATCAACCCCACCTGATCGCAATCGCACCCGCGATCGAGCGAGGGCGGGCGCGAAGCGCATGACCGTCGTTGCCGGATTCGATAATCCATTCTCCATTTTGGTGACCGACGATCTTCCCGACATGGTGCGGCCACACGACGACGGCTCCTATCCCTGCCGGTCCCGGCCTGCCCCACCGCGTCCAGTTGCGCGCCAGATTGAATGACGGCCCCGGATCGGCGCCCACGAGGTGACGCATCTCCCAGCCGCACCAGGCGGCCGGACGCGCCCGGTCACGCCCCCGATAGACCGTTGCGCTCGACTGGATGTTCATGGCCGCAAAAGCGAACAGTCCGTTCGGTGTTGACCGCTCCCCGACAAAAGTGCCGCGGCTCGCGACCAGGGAATGATGGTGCCGATGACCACGATGATGCTCTCGCGCCTCAGCGGATTGAGCAAAAATCACCATAGCCGCGGCAGCGACCGTTAAGGTCGTTGACTTCATACACTCACTCCTGATTTTCCGTTGATGTTTTTATTTCGTCAGCAAACTAAAGGCCCCGCCGATGATGACCGGGCGAGGCCTAGAAGACGAAAGCGCCTCGTTGGACCGTGAGGCGTGGCGGTCTCATAGCAGCTCAGTAAAATTTTCTGTTATGTAAAATTGCATGACATGTATTTGTTTGATGAGAGTAAGCGCCGCATTCTTGCCTGGGTTCGTAATTTGAAATGCGGCGATTTGCTGGTCATTATTTGTTTTCTGCTTGTTTGATTGTTGATTGATGTTCAACCTATCAAATCGCGCGAGCGGACCGAGACCAGGGGCGGCGAGCAGAGCGGACCAAGGCAAATGTAAGCGTCATGCCTCGTTGTAGTGCCTTGATCCTGTACTGGTGAGGCGATAGCGTACTTGCCAAGCTTGCGTGAGCGAAGCCGATGACCTCCTTCACCATTACGCCGTTGACGGATCATACCGGCGCCGAGGTGTCCGGCCTCGATTTCAGGAAGCCTATCGAGCCGCAAGACCGCGATACCCTGAACCGGGCTTTCGTCAACCATCACGTGCTGGTCATTCGCGACCAGCGCTTCACGCCGGATCAATTCAAATCGGCCACGCAGTTATTTGGCGAGCTGCAGCCGCACGACAAGAAAGAGCATCATGTCCCTGGCCACCCGGACGTGTCGTATGTTTCAAACGACGAATTCGTCAACGGCCGGCGAATCATACCCGGCGAGACATTTCACACCGATCACTCCAACCATCCGCGGCCGCCGAAAGCGACCACGCTGTTCGCGGTTGCGCTGCCATCCAGCGGCGGCGATACGCAATACGTCAATATGCACAGCGCCTATGACGACCTGCCCGCCGAAACCAAACAGAAGATCGACGGACTCAAAGCGGTGCATGTCTATCTCAGCAAACATAGTCCGCGCCCGCTCGGCCTTTTGACTGAGGAAAGCCGCCAGAAGCTGCCGCCGCCGGGAATTCATCCTTTGGTGCGCACCCATCCCGAGAATGGACGCAAAGCGCTTTTCCTCAATCCGGTACGCATGGAATCGATCGCCGGGATGGAAGATCAGACGGCGTTAGCGCTAATCGATGATCTGATGCGGCACGCGACACAAAATAAATACGAGTACCGTCACCAATGGCGGCACGGCGATTGGGTGCTGTGGGACAACCGCAGCGTCATGCACCAGGCCAATCCCGATTACGACATGAACGAACGCCGCTATCTCTACCGCCTCATGCTCAGGGGCGAAGCGCCGGCGTGAGACCGTAGTTATTCGGCCGGACCGCTGGGTGGCCGCGCGAGATTCTAGCTTCTACTTCTAGCCTTTTCGCCGCTCCCGCGGCACGGCGGCAACCGTCAGCCGTTCGATCCCGCGCAGCACTTCGAAAGCGACGCTGCGGTCGATCTTATCTCCAGTGAGCGCACGCACCAGATCGTCCGCGCCGGCAATGGTGACGCCATCAAGCGCGACGATGATGTCACCGGGCCGCAACCCGGCGAGCGCGGCGGCCGAATCCGGCTCGACGGTGCTGATCATGACCGCGCGGTCCTGGGCCAATCCGGCCGCGCGACGGCGCAGCGGCGGGATTGCAGTTTGCTGCGCGGCAATTCCGATGAAGGCGCGGCGCACGCGGCCATGCCGTACCAGTTCACCAAGCACGAAGCTTGCGGTATTGGCGGCGACCGCGAAGCAGATGCCTTGCGCGCCCATGATGATGGCGGTGTTGATGCCAACCACCTCGCCGCGGGATGACACCAATGGCCCGCCGGAATTGCCCGGATTGAGCGCGGCGTCGGTCTGTATGACGTCGTCGATCAGCCGGCCGTTGCGCGAGCGTAGCGAACGGCCAAGGGCCGAAACCACGCCAGTGGTTACCGTCGATTCGAAGCCGAGCGGATTGCCGATCGCAATCACGAGTTGGCCACGTTTCAAGCGTTTAGAATCCCCCAACCGTGCCGACGGCAGGGTTGCGGGTTCATCGATGCGAATGAGCGCAAGGTCCGTATCGGGATCGTCGCCGACCAGTCGTGCGTGCAAATCCTGGCCGTCAGCGGTCGTGACTTCGATGCGCGAAGCCGCGCCGGCAACGTGACTATTGGTCAGGATGAGACCATCGGGCGCCAAGATCACGCCGGAACCGCTGCCGCCGCGCGACTGGCCCGGTCGAGTTGGATTGCCGTTACGGGCCGCCAACCGCACCACGGCGGGCCCGACCCGGTCGACAACGTCGATCACCGCCTGCGAATAGGAGTCAAGCAGTGCTTGGTCATTAGGCGGAATGGCTTCTTGCGCGGCGTTTCGCCCCGCGCGCAGGGCATCAGTTAATGGGATAATTGGCATGCAATATCAAGGTCCTGAAGGCCGGTTTTCGCCGGCGGGTTGTGACTGTCGAGAGTGGACCCACATATGGGAAGCAAAGCGCGGGCCGGTAAGGGTGGAGCTTCGGCGCGGCGGCGGCAGGCCGCTTCGGGTGTGATTGGCGAGGGCGAGCGCTTATGATGCCCGAAGCTTGAGGGGACTATTATGAACTTGGGGAAGTCGGCGCCTGTTGCCGTGATGCTGATGGCGGCGAGTCTGGCCGGCTGCGGCCAGGGCCAGCAGCAGACAGCCGCGCAAAATCTCCCCGCAGTCACCGTGGCCAAACCGGCCCAGCGCACAGTCGTCGATCTCGACGAATATGTCGGGCGGTTCGTGGCCGTGAGTTCGGTCGATATACGCTCGCGCCTGTCCGGCTATCTTGCCGCTATTCATTTCACCGACGGCCAAATGGTGAAAAAGGGCGACCTCCTTTTCACGATCGACCGTCGACCGTTTCAGATCGTGCTCGAGCAGATGCGCGCCAATCTTGCTCAGTCCCGCGCTAATCTTGCTTTTGCCAGGGCCGACCTCGAGCGCGGTCAGAGCCTGCTGCAGAACAAGACGATCACCGAACAGGTTTTCGATCAGCGCACACAAGCCAAGAACGTGGCCGAAGCGGCGGTCGCTGCCCAAGAAGCGATGGTGCATTCGGCCGAACTCGACCTCAACGAGTACAGCGAATTGCGCGCGCCGATCGACGGCAAAATCGGCGATCGGCGCGTGTCGGTCGGCAACCTCGTGACTGGCGGAACGGGCGGCAATACCACGTTGCTGGCAACGATCGTGTCGGTCGATCCAGTCCGGTTTGAGTTCACTTTCGACGAGGCGGCTTATCTGCGCTATCAGCGTTTCGCCGGCAAACAAGGCAGCGGCGTCGACGATGTTCCCGTCACGCTCAAGCTCTTGGATGAGAAAGACTTCCTGCACACCGGCAAGATCGACTTCGTCGATAATGTCATCAACCAATCATCGGGTACTGTTCGCGGCCGCGCGGTGTTTGACAATCCGGACAACGTGCTTACGCCGGGCATGTTCGGGCGCATTCGGGTGCCGGGATCGCCGGCGTATCTGGCATTGCTCATTCCCGATGAAGCGATTGCCTCCGAACAGGCCCGCAAATACGTGCTCGTGGTCGACGATGGCGGCGTGGTCCGGCAGAAATACGTGACGCTTGGCCAGCTCGATAGGGGTCTGCGCGTGATCAAGGACGGTCTGATTGCCACCGACCGTGTGATCGTCAACGGCCAGATGCACGCGCGGCCGGGTATCAAAGTCAATGCGCGCGACCTCGACGAGCCTGCCGCGCCCGCGTCCAAAAGCGGCGACGAAGCAAGAGCCGGACGGGCTACTCAGTGACCCGAGAACGAACCGCCGATCCACGGCGCTTGGCGCACGCTGATTGCTGCTATCGCGGCAGCGGCGCTGGTCCAAATTTCCGTCTGTCCGGAATTACCCGAGAGTGAACTGAAATGCGTATCTCGCATTTCTTTATCGATCGCCCGATCTTTGCGGCTGTTGTATCGATTGTTTTCGTCATTCTCGGCGGCGTTTCCTTTTCGCGCCTTCCGGTCGCGCAATATCCCGAGATCGCGCCGCCGATCATCAACGTTTCCGGCCAGTATCCCGGCGCCAGTGCCGACGTGGTTGCATCGACCGTCGTGACGCCACTTGAACAGCAGATCAACGGCGTCGAAAACATGCTGTACATGTCGTCGAATTCGACGGCCGACGGACGTTTTTCGATCCAAGTCACTTTCGATCTCGGCACCAATCTCGATATTGCTCAGGTGCAGGTGCAAAACCGGGTCGCGATCGCGCAGCCGCGCCTGCCGAGCGATGTGCGCAATATCGGCGTTACGGTGAGCAAGGCTTCGCCTGACCTGATGATGGTCGTGCACCTGTATTCGCCCGACAAGTCGCGCGATTCGCTGTTCATATCTAACTACGCCACGCTCGAGATTACCGATCCACTCACGCGGGTCGACGGCGTCGGGTCGATCACGGTGTTCGGCAGCCGCGATTATTCGATGCGCGTCTGGCTCGATCCCGATCGCTTGCAATCGCTCGGACTGACCGCCAGCGACGTCACCAATGCGCTGCAGGGACAAAATATCCAGGTCGCCTCGGGCGTGCTTAATCAGCCTCCGGTTGCCCGCTCGGGGGCCTTCCAGATCGCGGTACAAACGCTCGGCCGCCTCGATAATCCCGATGATTTCGGCGCGATCGTCGTCAAGCAGACCTCCGACGCGGTGGTGCGGCTCCGCGACGTTGCGACAATCGAGCTGGCCGCGCTCGATTATTCCTCGAATTCCTATCTCGATCACGATCCGGCGGTGGCGCTCGCGATTTTTCAGCGTCCGGGCTCGAACGCGCTTGCAACTGCGAAAGGCGTCACCGAGCTGATGAAGGAGCTGGCTAAGCGTTTCCCGGCCGGCGTCAAGTACGCAATCGTTTACAATCCGACGCAGTTCATCCAGCAGTCGGTGGATGCGGTCATCGACACGATCGGCGAAGCGATCGTGCTGGTGGTTCTGGTTGTGATCCTGTTTCTGCAGACATGGCGCGCCGCAATTATTCCGCTTGTTGCCATTCCGGTGTCGCTTGTCGGCAGCTTTTTCTTCATGGCCGCTTTCGGGTTCACGCTCAACAATCTTTCGCTGTTCGGTCTGGTTTTGGCGATCGGCATCGTGGTCGATGATGCGATCGTCGTCGTAGAGAACGTCGAACGCAACATTGCCACCGGGTTGACGCCGCGCGAAGCGGCGCGCAAAAGCATGAACGAGGTCGGTTCGGCGCTGATCGCGATTGCGCTGGTCTTGTGCGCGGTATTCGTCCCGTCGATTTTCATCACCGGCATATCGGGTCAGTTTTATCGCCAATTCGCGCTGACGATCGCGGGTGCGACCATCATTTCGCTTATCGTTTCGCTGACATTGTCGCCGGCGATGTGCGCGTTGCTGCTGAAGCCGCATCGGGAAAGCCAACACGACTATTGGTGGGCGCGGCCGATACATCGGTTCTTCGATTATTTCAATCGCGCCTTCGACCGAATGGGGCTGGCAATCACCTGGCTCGCGTCGCGAACGGTACGCCGCGCGGCCCTGATGGTGGCGATCTATGTAGTCATCATCGGCGTCGGCCTGAACGCATTTCGCACTACGCCGACCGGTTTTATTCCGCAAGTGGATCGTGGCTACATCATCGTGGTCGTGCAGCTGCCGCCCGGAGCATCGCTCGCGCGCACCGATGTGGTACAGCAGCGCGCGCTCGACTTAGCGATGCAGGTGCCGGGCGTGGTTCACGCCGCCAATATTGTCGGATTCTCCGGCGCGACCTTTACCAATGCGCCCAATGCCGGCGCGCTTTTTCTGGTGCTCGACGATTTCGAAAAGCGTGGACGAGATCCTCGGCAATCGGCGGCGGCAATTCAGGCCCAGCTATTCCGCCGGCTGTCGTCGATCCAGGAGGCCTTCATCATTCCGGTGCTGCCGCCGCCGGTCATGGGTATCGGGACTGCCGGCGGCTTCCGCTTGATGATTGAGGATCGCGCCGGTCAGGGTTCGGAGGTTTTGCGGGCGGCCACAGAATCGCTGGTGACCCGGGCCGCACAGACGCCAGGAATCGCCGCTACATTCTCGTTGTTCGAGACCTCGACGCCGCAGGTCTATCTCAACATCGATCGCACTAAGGCGCAGCTTTTAGGCATCAATGTGCAGGACGTGTTCAATGCGCTGCAAATTTACATCGGCTCGTCCTACGTCAACGATTTCAACTTGTTTGGTCGCACGTTCCGGGTCACAGCGCAGGCCCGCGACGAGGACCGGCAGCACATCAGAGATGTGCTCAAGATCCGTGTCCGCAATTCCAACGGCGATACCGTTCCGCTCGGCTCCTTCACGACCGTAGACAACATTTCAGGTCCGTACCGGGTGCCCCGATATAATCTTTACCCGGCCGCTGAAATCGACGGCGCCGCCGCGCCTGGCTATTCGCAAGGCCAGGCTATCGCGATCATGGACAAGCTTGCTTCCGAGACCCTGCCGCAGGGATTTGCCACCGAATGGACGACGCTCGCGTATCAGCAGATCCGGGCGGGAAACACCGCGACATTTGCCTTCCTGCTAGCGGTGGTATTCGTTTTCCTGGTGCTCGCGGCGCAATATGAGAGCCTGACGCTGCCGTTGGCGGTGATCATGATCGTACCGATGTGTCTTGTCGCCGCCATCGCGGGCGTGATCTTGCGCGGCTTGGACAACAATATTCTGACTCAGGTCGGCTTTGTCGTGCTGATCGGCCTTGCCGCCAAGAACGCCATCCTCATCGTCGAATTCGCGCGGCAACTCGAGGATGGCGGCCATAGCCGCTGGCAAGCCGCGATTGATGCCACCCGGCTGCGATTGCGTCCGATCCTGATGACGTCGCTTGCCTTTATCCTCGGCGTCACTCCATTGGTCTGGGCAATTGGCGCCGGCGCGGAGTTGCGTCAGGCGCTGGGTACCGCCGTGTTTTCCGGCATGATTGGAGTGACCGCATTTGGGCTTGTGTTCACGCCGGTCTTTTACGTGATCGCGCGTTGGTTTGCCGAGCTCTTGCCTCGGTTGCGTAAGCGGCGTGAGGCGCCGCAACCGGCGGAGTAGCCACGCGCCGCCGCGCCACTGGCCAACCGCCATCGCGTCATATCGCGGTGGAATAACGCCGCACACCCGGTGTTAAATGGGCGGGCTCGATACCGAATATGGAACCAACCGGGAGCTCATGGAGTCACGAGGAGGCCGCCCATGTTTCGTAAAGTGATCGTTGCTTTCGCCGTTCTTCTGCTTGGCGTGACCGCGGTTGCGGCGCAGAGCTGTCCGGAGTTCATCCAGAAACGGCAGACCTTGATGAAAAAAAGCGGTGACGAGGCGAAGATCGGCACGGCAATGATCAAGGGCGAGAGGCCGTTCGACGCCGCCAAAGTGCAGGAGATTTATGCGGCCTTCGCCGAAGACGCCAAGGAAATGCCCACACTGTTTCCTGATTGCTCGAAGACCGGGGCTAAGACAACCGCGGCTCCGGCGATCTGGCAAAGAATGGACGACTTCAAGGCTGCAATCGCCAAATTCGCCGACGACATCAAGGCGGCGCAGGACAACACCAAGGACCTCGATGCTTTGAAGGCCAATTTCCAGGCCATCGGTAAGAACTGCAGCAACTGCCATCAAACCTTCCGCGTCAGGACGAGCTGACGCGGCGAGCGACCGCGGAGGGCGGGCCGTCGCGCGGGCGGCCCGTTTTTTGTTTGCCGCCGCCGTTTCGCGGCGGGTCACTCCAGGCGTTCCACGCTTGAGACGAATCGCAGCCGCGAATCCGCATCCAAGACCTGCGGTCTCGAAGATGGGGTATGCGCTAAAGGCGCTGCACGGCAGCCTCGAAACGTGTATCACGTCGCCATTGTGACGGAGGCGAGCAGGTGTCGAGGCTGCGGACATTTTTATTCCTGGTGGCGGCCGGCATTATTTTTGGCTTGGCCGCAATTTGGATTTTGACGCTGCCAAACGTTGTGCCGGCGGCGGCATTGCCGGCGCATAAACCGAATCTCGCCAACGGCGAGACCATGTTCGATATTGGCGGCTGTTCGTCCTGCCATGCCGTTCCCAATAATTCCCCCGAAAAGGTCGATCGTAAGCGGCTCGGTGGCGGTCTGGCCCTGAAATCGCCCTTTGGCGTCTTTTATGCGCCGAACATCTCACCCGATTCCAAGGACGGCATCGGCAACTGGTCCGAGGCGAATTTCGTCACCGCATTGTGGAAGGGGACATCGGAACACGGCGCAAATCTCTATCCTGCTTTTCCGTACGCCTCCTATCGCTACATGCAACTCGACGACGTTCGCGATCTTTTCGCCTATCTGAAAACATTGCCGCCGGCGCAGGGCAAATCGCACCGCCATGAACTGTCGTTTCCGTTCAACGAGCGGCGTTTGCTCGGCGTGTGGAAACTATTGTTTCTCGGCGAGGGGCCTTTCGTCCCCGATCGGTCCAAGTCGGAGCAATACAACCGCGGCGCTTACCTCGTGAACGGGCCGGGACATTGCGCGGAATGCCATAGCCCCCGCAACATCCTTGGCGGAGTCATTGAAAGTCAGCGCTTCGCCGGCGGGTCGCCGGATGGCACCGAGTGGGCGCCGAACATCACGCCACTCGGGCTGCACGGGAGTGATGAGGACTGGTCCGAGAAGGATATCGCCAGCTTTCTCGAAGACGGCATGACGCCGTCCGGCGATTTTGCCGGCGGCGC
The DNA here is from genome assembly GCA_049286035.1 of Xanthobacteraceae bacterium. Lineage (GTDB taxonomy): Bacteria > Pseudomonadota > Alphaproteobacteria > Rhizobiales > Xanthobacteraceae > BOG-931. The sequence continues at coordinate 46,694 of JBAQBC010000014.1, read as the reverse complement.
GATGGCGGAAGTGATCAGAAATACCTCGTTGCTCGCTCCCGAAGATCGCAGTGCCATTGCCGCTTATGTCGCCGCATTACCGCCGCGGCAGGGGCCCACACCGCCGCCGAAGAAGGAATGAGGCCGATGAACCCCGCCAGAGGCATCGCCTTTAAGCTTATTTCGGCGGCGCTGTTCGCCGTGATGCAGGCGCTCGTCCGCTATCTCGGCTCGCGCTATCCGATCGGCCAGGTGGTGTTTTACCGCTCGGTATTCGCGATCATTCCAGTCGTGCTTGTCTATGCCTGGCGGGGCGAACTCGCTGCCGTCGTACGCACCGAGCGGCCACTCGGACAAGCCGGCAGGGGAGTGCTGAGCATTGCCGGAATGTTCTTCAATTTCGGTGCGGTGGCGCGGCTTCCGCTGGTGGAGTCCAATGCGATAGCGTTTAGCTCCCCCTTGTTCACCGTCGCGCTTGCTGCGCTGATCTTGGGCGAGCGCGTGCGGGTCTACCGCTGGTCGGCGGTCGTCGTCGGTTTTGTCGGCGTGCTGGTGGTGCTATCGCCACACCTTTCGGGTGATGAGCTAACGGCTGCGATAGGCGGCGCGACCGGTTTGATCGGCGTCGTTTACGCGATCTGCGGGTCGTTGACGAATGCTGGAACCGCCATTCAAACCCGCCGGCTGACACAGAGCGAATCGACTTCGTCCATCGTGTTTTATTTTTCATTGAGCTGTGCGCTGGCCGGCTTGGCGACGTTGCCATTCGGCTGGGTCACGCCGAGCCGCGGCGAAATCGCCGCGCTGATCAGTATTGGCATTCTGGGCGGCACCGGACACATTTTCCTCACCGAAAGTTATCGTTTTGCATCAGCCTCGCTGGTCGCTCCATTCGACTACACCGCAATGATCTGGGCACTCGTGCTCGGTTACGCGATGTTCGGCGAAACGCCAACGTCGGAGATCGTGCTGGGTTCGGCGATTATCGCGGCGGCGGGACTGTTCGTGATCTGGCGCGAACGCCAGCTCGCAACGACGCGGCGCCGCGACGGTTTAGCAACGGCAGCGGCCGGTGCGGCTACGACCCTCCGAACGCCTTAAAGGTGATGATGGTCCGCGTATCGGCGATCCCGGGGACGCTCTGGACCTTTTCCGCGATGAAATGACCGATATCGGTCGAAGGCTCGACATAGAATTTTACCAGCAGATCGAAATCGCCGGCGGTCGAATAGATTTCGGAAGCAATCTCTGCGTCGGCCAACTTGCTCGCGACTTCATAAGATTTGCCGAGCTGGCATTTGATTTGCACGAAGAATGGGACCATGCGCGCCTCCGAAACGATGCATAGCTTATACCAAAGTGGGTGGACTGCACGAGCCCGGTGAAGCGTAGTAGGATCGCCGTCATTGGATAAAGAATGCATGCACCGATCGAACTTGCCGACATTGCCGCCGATGTGCTCGCGCGCATCCGCGACCGCGCCCCGCGCGTGCATTGCATAACCAATTCGGTCGCCCAGCAATATACCGCAAACATGCTGCTAGCCGCCGGCGCCGTGCCGTCCATGTCGATTTCGGCAGACGAAATCGGCGCTTTTGTCACCGGCGCGGATGCGCTGCTCGTCAATCTCGGCACCTTCGATCGCGAACGCAAGTCGGCAATTGAAGTGGCACTAAAGACCGCGGCCGAGAAAGAACTTCCTTGGCTGCTTGATCCGGTTTTCGTTGACCGCTCGCCGGGGCGAGCCCAATTCGGTCGTGCATTGCTCGCCGATCGGCCTTCGGTCGTGCGTCTCAATCATGCCGAGTTCGCCGCGCTTTCTGGAAAGAAAGCCGAAAGTGACGCGGCGGCGCGATTTGCGGAAGTGAATGCGACTATTGTGGCGCTCACGGGCGATGTCGATATCGTCAGCGACGGGCCTCGGCGCATCGCGATTGCGAACGGCGACCCGCTGATGGCCGCGGTTACCGCAATGGGCTGCGCCGGCGCGGCGTTTGTTTGCGCCGCGCTTGCTGTCGAAGCCGACGCTTGGCTGGCGACGCTGGCGGCGCTAGCGGCATTTGGGGTCGCCGGCGAAGTTGCCGCACAAGCCGCGCAGGGACCGGGCAGTTTTGCCGTCGCAATGATCGACGCGCTGCATCGGCTCGATCGCGTCACGCTGCGGGCCCGCGTCAAGGCATCCTGATGCTGCTCGATCTTCGTCTCAACGCCATCGTCGATCCCGAGCGCGCCGGCGGGCATCAGCTCGTCGATTTGGCGATGCGGTGCGTTCGCGGCGGAGCGACGCTGGTCCAGTTGCGCGATAAGCACGCCGAGACCCGCGCGCTGATCGACGAGGCGAGGGCAATCAAACGGGCGTTGACGCCGTTTGCGGTGCCCTTCGTAGTCAATGACCGCGTTGACGTGGCGATGGCGGCCGGCGCCGACGGCGTGCATCTCGGCCAGGACGACATGGCAATCGAAGATGCGCGCCGGCTTCTCGGGTCGAATGCGATCATCGGACTGTCAGTCAAGTCGGTCGAGGAGGCCGAGGCGGCACGTCTCGACCTCGTAGACTATGTCGGCAGCGGCGGCGTCTATGCGACCTCCTCCAAGCAACAGAAGAACGTGCCGATCGGTCCCGCCGGCTTGACGCGAATCATCGCCGTGCTGCGCCGCCGCGCGCCCGATTTGCCGGTATGCGGCATTGCCGGCATTGACGGCAGCAACGCCGCGGAGGTGATTGCCGCCGGCGCCGATGGTGTCGCCGTGATTTCCGCCGTGTCGCTTGCGCCCAGCCCAGAAACCGCCGCGCGCCAACTCCGCGAAATCGTCGACGCGGTCTTGGCCAAACGAGGCACGTGATGAGTGTTCCGATCGCGCTGACTATCGCCGGTTCGGATTCAGGCGGCGGCGCCGGCATTCAGGCGGATCTTAAGACCTTCGCCGCGCTCGGCGTCTATGGCGGGTCCGTACTGACGGCGATCACCGCCCAGAACACGAAAGGCGTTTTCGCCATTCATGAGGTGCCCGGGGAATTCATCGCGGCGCAAATGGACGCCGTATTTCCCGATCTCGATGTGCGTTCGGTGAAGATCGGCATGCTGGGAAGCGCAGCGGCAATCGCTGCCGTCGGCGCTGGACTACGCCGGCACCGCGCGCGCAACGTCGTGCTCGATACCGTAATGACCGCAAGTTCGGGCGGAAAATTATTGCATGACGACGCTGTCGATGCCTTGCGCGCCATGATTGCTCAGGCGCGCTTGATCACGCCCAATCTGCCCGAGGCCGCGGCTCTGACCGGCGCGGAGGAGGCCCGTGATGAAGACGAAATGTGTGCCCAAGCGCAAAAGCTTCTGACGCTCGGCGCCGCCGCGGTGCTAATCAAGGGTGGGCACGGCAGCGGGTCCGAAAGTGTCGATATCCTGGTCGAAGGCGCGTCCCGCACGCGATTTGCCGCGCCGCGCATCGAAACCCGCAACACGCACGGCACCGGTTGCACGCTTGCTGCCGCGATCGCCGCCGGGCTTGCCAAGAACCTTTCACTCGTGGATGCGGTGCGCCAGGCCAAGGCCTTTGTCACGGCCGCGCTCGAGGCGGCCGACCGGCTTGAAATAGGATCCGGCTCCGGACCAGTGCACCACTTCCACAAATGGTGGTAGGCGCGGTCAGGCTGCCGCAGGCGCTCCCGGCTGCTTCAGCGGATGCGCGCGTGCGAAAGCATCGATTGCCGCGAGCGAATTTGCGATCCGCGAAAAATTGGGAAACGGCGTGGTGTCGACGTTGAAGAACTTGGCGCCAGCGGCCTGGCTGGCGAGACAAATGTCCGCGAGCGTAATTGCGTCGCCGTGGCAATAGCGGCCCGTCGCCGGGCCACGCAGATGCGCTTCCAGCGCGGTGAGCGCTGCAACGTGCCAGTGCTGGCACCATTTGGTCCGTGCCGCCTCATCGAGCTTGAATTCGTGCTCCAGATATTCGCGCACGCGCGGCACGATCAGCGGGTGTGAATCGCACGCAACAATCTGCGCCAGCCCGCGCACGCGCGCCCGGCCGTGCGGATCGCGCGGCAACAGCGGCGGGTTGGGATGGGTTTCGTCAAGATATTCGATGATGGCAAGCGACTCGAACATAGCCGGTCCGTCGCCATCCACCAGCGCGGGTATCGCCATCATCGGATTGACCCTGCGAAATTCGGCCTTGCGTTGCTCGCCTTTCATGAGATTGACGTCGATGATTTCGTCAGGAATGAGACCCTTAAGATTGAGTGCAATCCGCACGCGGTAGGTCGCGAGCGAACGCCAAAACGAAAAAAGCTTCATGGGTAAGTCTCCTCCTCATTTCTCGTCATCTTGCTCGTGGCGACCGTAGCGTGTGACGCCACGGCAGTGTGAAACGTTCTAATCCGGCGAACCCACTATCTTGAGTGCTTTCGCGGGCTATTAGTCCACTCCCGGCTCCGCTTTCAGTCCTGCCGCCTCGATGCCGGCGACGGCGCACATTTCATCTTTATCCGAAGTGTCGCCGGAAATGCCGCAGGCGCCGACCAGATTGCCGGCGCTGTCCCGGATCAAGACGCCACCCGGATTAGTGACGATGCGTCCGCCGCTCGCTGCTGCAAGCATCGTGAAAAACTGCGGAGTCTTGGCCGCGCGGCTCGCCAGCGTGCGCGAGCCGAAACCCATGCCAAGGGCGCCCCAGGCTTTGGCGAACGCGATATCGAAACGCAAAATGCCAGCTTTGTCTTCGCGCTTGAATGCGACCAGATGGCCGCCGTTGTCGAGCACGGCAACCGCGAGCGGCGCCAGATTACTCTCGCGGCCCTTTTTCAGCGCGGCATCAACGATGATGGAAGCTTGTGCGAGCGTAAGAATGGACATGGCAGCTCCAATTTGTCTTGAAGAATTTATTGACGATCGCGATTGGCCCAATAAACCGAGACGGTAGAGATTTCGGCATTGCCCGAGCGGTGCTGCCTAGTTTCCTGGTAGCAACCAAGGGTCCGCTCGACCAGCGGCAGTTCGATGCCGCGCGATTTGGCTTCGGCGAGCATCGATTGCATGTCTTTGATGGCGCTGTCGACATCGAATGTGACCGCTCCGGCGGAGCCGCCCTTGAGCATTGATGCGATGCCGGGAGCGCGCACTTTGAGGACATTGGCGGCGCCTGAAGTGTCACTGAGAAGATCCATGAGCTGCTCTGGCTCGATGGCGACAGTGCGCGCCATCGCCAGTGCCTCACCGAGCGCCTGCCAATACACCATCAGCGGCAGATTGATCGTGAATTTCAGAACCGAGCCAGTGCCTGGCGGCCCCGCATGTTCTAGCCGCCGGCACAGCTGTTCGAGGATCGGCCGCGCCCGCGCCGCGTCCGCCTGCTCGGCGCCCATGAGCCCGATCAGCTTGCCCTGGCGCGCGGGACCGGTCGAGCCACCCACCGGACATTCGACGAAGGCGGCGCCCTTGGCGCGTACCGCGCGCGCGAGCGCGATCTCGGTGGCGGGCAAAACCGTGCTCATGTCGATGAATAGTTTTCCAGCGACTTTGCCGTGCAGAAGACCTGAGGGGCCGTTATAAACCGCGTCCAGCGCCGCGGCGTCGGTGAGGATGGTAATGACGACTTCGGTGTTTTCCGCCAGTTCAGCCGGGTGCGGCGCTGTTTTTGCCCCGGCCACGGCCCTGGCTTTTTCCGGTGTGCGATTCCAAACCGTGACATCATGGCCGACTTCGATCAGCCGGGCCGCAATCGCCGCCCCCATTTTGCCGATACCGGCAACACCCAGTTTCATACCGCGCTCCCCAGACCGTCATTGGCGCGCACGGCTTTAACCCACGCACTGTTAGACCACAACCGTTCAAGACCAGCATTCCGGCGTGTCATCTGCAAGCGCCTTCCCAACTGCATGATATTGCCCGACCGATAAGCCGCTTGCGCGCATTGCAAGCGGATGCGATAGCGTCAAGTTCTAGAAAATGGGAGTGGGACCGCGATGCCTCGGGCAAAGAAAGATATCGTCGGGATCATCGGGCTCGGAATTATGGGCGGCGCCTTTGCGCAAAATCTGGTTGCGGCCGGATGGCAAGTCATCGGCCACGACATCGCGCCGGCGCGCAGGCGCGCCATGGCCAAGCTCGGCGTGGATATTGCCGAAAGTGCCGGCGACGTGGCGCGGCGGGTCGGCACCGTCATCACCAGTCTGCCCAAGCCATCGGCCCTCACCGAGACGGTCACCGCTATTGCCAAGGCCGGCGTGCCGCGGCGCATCATTGTCGAAATGTCGACCTTTGCCTTGGAGGATAAGTCCAAAGCGGAAGCCGTGTTGCGCAAGGCGGGCCATGTCATGCTCGATTGTCCGGTGAGCGGAACCGGCTCGCAGGCCGTGGTTAAGGATCTCGTCGTCTACGCATCCGGCGATAGCCGCGAGATCAAAAAACTGCGTCGTTTGTTTTCCCGCTTTACGCGTGCCGTCCACGACGTCGGCGCATTCGGTAACGGCAGCCGCATGAAGTATGTCGCCAATCTTCTTGTCGCTATTCATAATGTCGCCAGCGCCGAGGCGATGGTACTCGGCATGAAAGCCGGGCTGCCGCCGCAGCTCATCTTTGACTTGATTAAGACCGGCGCCGGCAATTCGCGAATTTTCGAGCTGCGGGCGCCGATGATGGTGAAAAACAGTTACGGCAATCCGACGATGAAAATATCGGTCTGGCAGAAAGATATGGACGTGATCGGTTCTTACGCGCGTAAGATCGCGGTTCCGACCCCGATGTTCGACGCGAGCAAGACAATCTACGCGAAGGCGCTCAAGAGCGGTCACTCGGCCGAAGACACCGCCGCGGTTTGCGCCGTCTTGGAAAAGATGGCCGGCGTTAAACGGACAAAAGGGCGCGCCAAGACGGTCTAGCCATCGCGCTGCGTCGACAAAAGAGGAAGGCGCCCACGAGGGAGGTATTTTGATGTCATCGCTCGAAGGCGAAGCGCGCATGGCGGCGGTCGCAGGCGATCGCAAGGGCCTGGGACAACGCAGCGAGACTCGCGATGGCATGCGGATCGATTGGAACGTGCCGATTGCGGTCGACGACGGCCTGGTGCTGCGCGCCGATGTTTTTCACCCCGTTGCCGAAGGCCGTTACCCGGTTATTTTGAGTTACGGGCCTTACGCCAAGGGGCTTGCGTTCCAGGACGGCTACCCGAGCGCCTGGCAGCGCATGGCGGACTCCCACCCCGACGTCGTCGCCGGCTCGAGCAATCTTTATCAGAGTTGGGAGGTGGTCGACCCTGAAAAATGGGTGCCGCACAATTACGCCTGCGTGCGGGTCGATTCGCGTGGCTGCGGCTGTTCGCCAGGTTACATCGATCATTTTTCGCCGCGCGAAACCAAAGATTTTTACGACTGCATCGAATGGGCCGCGGCGCAACCGTGGTCGAGCGGCAAAGTCGGGCTGAACGGCATTTCCTACTACGCCATCAATCAATGGCACGTCGCCAGCCTGCAACCGCCGCATCTTGCGGCCATGTGCATCTGGGAAGGCGCTGCCGACTGGTATCGCGACATGACGCACCACGGCGGGATTCTCAGCACGTTCTGGGAAAACTGGTACGACATGCAGGTCAAAACCGTGCAATACGGCGCCGGCGAGCGCGGCAGGCGCAGTCGCGTACACGGCGAGTTGGTCTGTGGTCCTGAATTTCTGTCGGATCAGGAGCTAGTAAAAAACCGCAGCGATTTCGGAGCTGCAATCTTCGCGCATTCGTTGGATGACGATTACCACAAAGCACGCTCGCCGAACTGGTCGAGAGTAAAAACGCCATTCCTGTCGGCAGCCAATTGGGGCGGCCAGGGGCTGCATCCGCGCGGCAATTTCGAAGGTTTCTTCCGCGCAGCCTCCAAGCAGAAATGGCTGGAGGCGCACGGCATCGAGCACTGGACTCATTTTTACACGGATTACGGCCGCAATCTGCAACTGCGTTTCTTTGATTATTTCCTGCACGGTAAGAAAAATGGCTGGGACAAACAGTCGCCGGTGCGGCTCCAGGTTCGGCACGTCGATCGATTCGTGGAGCGTTTAGAAAACGAATGGCCGCTCAAGCGCACGCAGTGGACGAAGCTTTATCTCGATCCTACAGGGCGACTTGGCACGAATAAGCCCGCGAACAAAAAATCGGTGCTGCGCTTTGAACCCATGGGTAGCGGTGTCACCTTTCTGACCGCGCCGCTTGAACGTGAAACGGAGATCACCGGACCATCCGCCGTCAAACTGTATGTGTCGTCATCGACCGCGGACGCCGACATTTTCGCCGTCCTGCGCGTGCTTTCTCCCGACCTGAAGGAAGTGGTGTTTCAGGGCGCCATCGATCCGCACACACCGGTCGGCCAAGGCTGGCTTCGCGCCTCGCATCGTCAGCTCGATAAGAAACTATCAAAGCCATACCGGCCGTATCACACCCACAGCAAGAAACAGCCCCTCAAGCCCGGGGAAGTCGTTGCGCTCGATGTCGAAATCTGGCCGACGTCGATTGTCGTGCCCGCAGGCTACCGCATCGCGCTGACCATCCGCGGCAAAGATTACGTTTATCCGGGAGGAAGCGGCGGGCGGCTGTCGAATTTCAAGAACGAGCTGACCGGCTGCGGGCCGTTTTTGCACGACGATCCGCGCGACCGGCCGTCGCAGGTCTTTGCCGGCGTTACCGGGCTGCACTTCGGCGGCGCGGCAAGGCCTTATCTGCTGCTTCCGGTCATTCCGCCCAAGCGGGATGAGAAAACCGCAAAGTGATTGCATGAAGCGCTCGATGGAGCGCACGAAGAAAGTGCAAGGTGCAAGCTTCGGGAGGAGATGATGTCGCGCAAAGTCAGTCGCCGTACGCTTCTCGCCAGCACTGGAGCCGCCGCCGCTCTCGGCTGTTTTCCGGCGCCCGCGATCGCGCAGACGACGCCAATCAAAATCGGCCTTCTTACCGTAAAAGTCGGGCCGCTTGCCCAGGGCGGCATCCAGATGGAACAGGGCGTGCTTACCTTTTTGAAGGAGACCAACTACACGATCGCCGGGCGCAAAGTCGATTTCATTTCCGCCGATACTGGCGGCGCGCCGGCCGGCGCCAAGACCAAGGCCCAGGAATTGGTCGAGCGTGACAAGGTCGATCTAATTCTCGGCCCGCTCGCGACCTTCGAGCTTTACGCCATCAACGACTACATCCAGCAACAAAGGTTGCCAACGCTCAGCTTGGCAGCAGCTGACAATCTCACCCAACGGCAGCCTAATCCTTATTTGTTGCGCGCCTCGGCTACCGCGTCCCAGGCTTTGCATCCGATGGGCAACTACGCGGCCACCGAGATGAAGCTCAAGCGGGTGGTGGCTATCGGCGAGGATCTCGCCTTCGATTACGAGGAGCTTGGCGGCTTTCAAGCGGCCTTTGAAAAGGACGGCGGCTGCGTCGTCAACAAGCTGTGGCCGCCTTTGGTGACGCCCGATTACACGCCCTACATCGCTCAGATTGGCGATTGCGATGGCGTTTGCCAGGGCTTCGCCGGCTCAAACCCGCTGCGCTTCATGAAGGCCTATACCGATGCCGGCTTGAAATATCCGGTTGTGACCGGATGGACGGGAGGCGACGACGCCTTGCTACGAAGCTTTGGCGACGAGGCGATCGGCCTTATCTCCTGCTCGGCCTATTCGCTTGATGTCCAAACCGAGCGCAACCAGCGCTTCATCGATGGCATGCGGAAGAATTTTGATGTCATTCCCGGCTTCTATGCTGCCGGTCTTTACATCAATTGTCAGGTGGCCGATGCCGCCCTGCAGGTAACCGGCGGCGACATCAGCGACCGAGAAAAAATAATCTCAGCGCTTCGCGCGGTAAGCCTCACCGATACGCCACGCGGACCTCTCAAATTCGATCATTTGGGCAATGTTGTGGGTAACTTCTACATCCGGCGATGCGATACCGAGGGCGCCAAATACGGGCTCAAGCTCTGGAACAAGACGATCAAGACCTATGAAAACGTCAGCCAGTTCTGGACCTGGCCGGAGCAGGAATTCCTCGCTCATCCGGTCTATTCGCGCGACTATCCGCCGCTGAAGAAGTGTTGAGAAAAACGCGACAATAGCGGGCTTTACAGCGCCGCCTGCCTCGCCAATGATAGCCGCGAATGCCGCACTGGCAGCGGGCAAAAATGCCTGCCACAGGGGTCGCCCGTTCGTGGCGGCCTGTAAGCCGAGCAAAATGGGAGGATGCGTGATGTCTGCCAAGCGTAAGACTCGTAAAGTTAGCCGCCGCGCCGTGCTCGCCGGCAGCGTCGCCGGCGCGGCAGCCGCGCTCAGCCGTTTCCCGGCGCCGGCTCTGGCGCAAGCGGAGCCATTTCGGCTTGGCCTGCTTACGGTGAAAACCGGCCCGCTGGCGCAGGGTGGCATTCAGATGGAGCAGGGCGTCCTGACCTATCTCAAAGAGACCAATTACATGATCGGCGGCCGCAAGGTCGATTTCGTCTCGGCTGACACCGGCGGCAATCCAGCCGGCACCAAGACCAAGGCGCAGGAGCTCGTCGAGCGCGACAAGGTTGACGTAATGCTCGGCCCGCTTGCCGCGTTCGAACTTTATGCGATCAGCGATTACATCCGCGAACAGAAAATGCCGACGCTCAGTCTCGCGGCGGCAGACGACCTGACCCAGCGTAAGCCCAACCCGTATTTGTTGCGCGCTTCGGCCACCTCCTCGCAGGCGATGCATCCGATGGCGCATTACACCGCGACCGAACTCAAGCTCAAACGCATTTTCTGCATCGTCGAGGATTTTGCTTTCGGCTACGAGCAGATGGGTGGCTTCCAGGCGTCGTTGCAGAGGGAGGGCGGCTGCGTGGTCAACAAGCTGTGGCCGCCGCTGGTGACGCCGGACTACACGCCCTACGTGGCGCAGATCAGCGATTGCGATGGCGTGTGTCAGGGCTTTGCCGGTTCAAACCCGCTGCGCTTCATGAAGGCTTATGCCAATGCCGGGCTTAAATATCCGGTGGTCACCGGAGAGACCGGCGGCGACGACGCTCTCCTGAAGAGCTTTGGCGAAGAGGCCATTGGGCTCGTGAGCTGCATTCCCTATACGCTCGACCTTGAGATCGACGCCAATCACCGCTTCATCAATGGCATGCTGAAAAATTTCGATACGATACCGGGTCAGTACGCGGGCCTGCTCTATGTCAACTGTCAGGTCGTCGATGCAGCCTTGAAGGCGACAGGCGGTGACGCTCACGACAAAGACAAGTTCATGACCGCGCTGAAGGCGGTCAGCTTGACCGACACCCCGCGCGGGCCGCTGAAGTTCGATCACCTGAATAACATCGTTGGAAACTTCTACATTCGGCGCATCGGTACCGAAGGCGCCAAATATGGGCTGAAGCTTTGGAACAAGACGATCAAGACCTATGAGAACGTCAGCCAGTTCTGGACATGGCCTGAACAGGAGTATCTCGCGCATCCGGTCTATTCGCGCGATTATCCACCACTGACCAAGTGCTGATCACGCGCGTGACGGAAGGGCAGCAGTTATGACATTCTGGCTGCTGCTCACCGTCAATAGTGTGACGTTCGGCGGCCTTTTGTTTCTGCTCTCCGCCGGGTTCTCCCTGATCTTCGGGTTGATGCGTATTCCGAACCTGACGCACGGCTCGATGTTCATGCTCGGCGCGTATTTCGGCACTACTCTGCTCTCCGGCGTCCTTGGCGTCCGATTCGGCTTCTGGCTGGCGGCCGTCGTCTGCGCTATCGAGGTCGCGCTGCTCGGCGCATTGATGGAGCGGCTGCTGTTGCGCCGTCTGGCCGGCCAACAGCTGGCGCAGGTGCTGGTCACGCTTGGTGTTTCCTTCATGGTGGCCGATCTGTGCCTGATGGGCTGGGGCGGCGATCCGATTTCTGTGGCGACTCCACCCGGCCTCAACGGCTTTGTCCGATTCGGCGCGGCGGTGTTTCCGCTCTACCGGCTCGCAGTGATCGCCATTGCGGTCGTATTCGCGCTTGCGCTGTGGCTCATGCTGGAGCGAACGCGGCTCGGCGCCATGATTCGCGCCGGCGTCGACGATCCGCAGATGGCGCGCGTCGTCGGCATCCGGGTCTCGCAACTGTTCACGATCGTATTTGCGCTCGGCGCCGGGCTTGCCGGCTTTGCCGGGTTGATCGGCGGTCCGATCCTCTCGGTCTATCCGGGAATCGACCAGGACATGCTGCCGCTGGCGCTGGTGGTCGTGATTCTCGGCGGCACCGGAAGCCTGCTCGGCTCGTTCGTCGGCAGCATCGTCATCGGCTTTATCTACAATTTCGGCCAGGCGCTGCTGCCGGAACTTGCCTATTTCATCCTGTTCCTGCCGATGGTGCTGGTTCTGGTGTTGCGGCCACAGGGTTTGTTCGGAGGCCAGGTCCTGTGAGCAACTTCACTCTCGGCCGCGGCCTTGCCGCGCTGGTCGCCGTGCTTGCTCTGGCGTCCCTGCCTTACGCGATCAAGGAAGTCTACTACGTCAATATTGCCAGCCAAATTTTGCTGTACGCGATATTCGCGCTCGGGCTCAATATCCTGGTCGGCTATGCCGGATTGGTGTCGCTCGGCCACGCTGGGCTATTCGGTGTCGCCGCCTATGTCGTCGCCTATTTTCTGGTGGCGGGCCATGGCCATGTCCTGGCGATCGCGGCGGCGCTGGCGGCGAGCCTTGTGGCGACGTCAGGCTTTGCCGCGCTGTCGCTGCGCTCGACCGGCATCACCTTCATCATGATTACGCTTGCGCTCGGCGAGATCGTTTGGGGTCTCGCCTATCGCTGGATCAGCCTGACCAACGGCGACAACGGAATCACGGTGCCGGCGCGACCGGCGCCGTTCGGGATTGCGCTCGGCAGCGCGCGTGCTTTTTACGTGGCGACGCTGATCGTATTTCTCATTGCCATCGCCGCAGCCGGAATTTTCGTTCGTTCGCCGTTTGGAGCGGCGCTGCGCGGCACGCGCGATCAGCCGCGCCGAATGAATGCGCTCGGTTATCATGTCTGGATGATCAGATTCTGGGCCTTCATGTTCTCCGGCTTATTGAGCGCGATCGCGGGCATCCTGTTTGTCTATTACAACCAATTCATCAGCCCGCAGGCGCTAGCGCTCACGGCCTCAGCTGAAAGCCTGCTGATGGTGATTTCCGGGGGAGCCGGGACTCTGCTCGGGCCGGTGGTCGGCGCCGCGCTCGTCGTCATCGTGAAAAATGTCGTCAGCGCCTATGTCGAGCGCTGGAATTTCATGCTTGGCGCGATTTTCGTGGCCATCGTCGTGTTCATGCCGGAAGGTCTCGTTCCCGGCATGGTGCGGCTGACGCGCTCGATCTGGCGCAGCTGCACCAAAGCCAAGCCGAATTTGTCGCTGACGGCGGGACCCCGGCAATGAGCGCTCTGGTCGTCGACAGGCTCACCAAATCTTTCGGCGGATTACGCGTCACCCGCAACGTCGATCTCAACGTCGAACAAGGCGAACGCCGCCTGATCATCGGTCCTAACGGCGCGGGCAAGACCACGCTGTTCAATTTGATCACTGGCGAGCTCGCGCCGGATGGTGGTTCCGTACATCTATTTGGCCGCGACATCACACGGATTCCGACCCGCAAACGCACGCATCTTGGGATAGCGCGAACCTATCAGATCATTACGTTGTTCGCCCGCGATACCATCGAGCACAACGTCACGCTTGCTTTGCTCGGGCTGTCGCCGCTGCGCTGGAACCCGGCGACGGCGCTTGGCCGCCAAAGCCATCTCGCCGTTCAGGCGCGCGATGCGCTCAAGCGCGTCGGGCTTGAGCACATTGCCGAACGGCCGCTGGCTGAGACGTCATATGGCGAGCGGCGACGCGTCGAAATTGCCATGGCGCTGGCGCAGAACCCGAAACTGGTCTTGCTGGACGAGCCGTTTGCCGGTCTTTCCATCGACGAGCGACAAGACGTGCGCAAACTTCTGATCGCAATTCCGCGCGAGGTGACGATCGTAATGATCGAGCATGACATGGATGTCGCTCTCGACCTCGCCGACCGGATAACGCTATTGCACTTCGGCGAAGTGATCGTCGAAGGCACGCGCGCCGAAGTCGTGGCCGATTCGCGCACGCGGGAGGTCTACCTTGGCGAATAGCGCGCTCAGGCTCAGCGGCATCGATGCCTTTTACGGCGACAGTCATGTGCTGCAGAAGGTTTCATTTGAACTCGGCGAAGCGCGCCTGCTTGGATTGCTTGGCCGCAACGGCGCCGGCAAGTCGACCTGCATGAACGTCACGGTCGGGCTATTGCCGCCGCGCGCCGGCAGCGTCGAGGTCTTCGGCGCGCCGGTGACGCGCATGCCGCCGGAAATGATCGCGGCGCGCGGCGTGGCCCTGGTGCCGCAAGGCCGTCGCGTCTTTAAGAGTCTCACCGTGCGCGAAAACCTGATGGTCGCGGCACATAGGGGATTTGCCGGACAGCGGCATGAGCCGTGGACGATTGACACGGTTTTCGCCATGTTTCCGCGATTGGCGGAACGGCGCAACCAGATGGCCGCCCATCTCTCGGGCGGCGAGCAACAGATGCTTGCCATTGGCCGCGCGTTGATGGCCAATCCGCGCGTGCTGCTGATGGATGAGCCGTCCGAGGGGCTGGCACCGCAAATCGTAGCCGAAGTGATGGCAACCATTCGCAAGCTCAAGGCAAGCGGACTTTCCATCGTTTTGGTGGAGCAGAACCCTAAGCTGGTGTTTGATATCGCCGATGACGTCGTCATTCTCAACAGCGGCCGCGTCGCCGTCGTGTCTACCGCTTCGGCGCTCAAGGGCGACGGCGTCGATCTCCGCCAGCACCTCGGAATTTTCTGATCGCTCCAGCTATTCCGAGCCGGCATCGCCGCATCAAAGCTTGCGAGGAAAGGCTCCGCGATCGAGTCCACAGGTGCGTTGCCGAGGTTACCCGGCGAATTGGGATCGGCCGGATCGAGCGCCAACGCACGCCTACCGGCATTTTGTGCTGAGCGGTAATTATCGCGTGGAATCAAGCGGTAGAAATACTGCTAATGCCGAAGGGCAAACGTGTGTGTTAGCGGCCTGACCGCACAATCGATATTGCAAAATGCGGCACTCGCCGTCACGATGGCAGGCGCAGGGCGCGGAGGGTCCTCTTTGATCACAGTACCAGAATTGTCGGCGGAAGCCCTAGGCTCGTTCCTTTCCGAGCATTTGAACCAAAATTTTGGCTCGACCCATGCCCATTTGGCGGAATTGATTCCGTCGATTGCCCGAATTGCTCTTGAGTGCATCGGCAACAGCGATGCGCTTTATCACAATGTCGAGCATACGATGCTGGTCACGCTTGTCGGCTATGACATCATGAAGGGCCGCGCTCTGCTGCGACCGACCTATGCCAGCGATGTCGCACACCTCCTCGTCGCCTGTTTGCTTCACGATATCGGCTATGTTCGCGGCATTCTTAGCGGCGACGGCGAAGATGGCTATGTGATCGATGCCAAAGACAACAAGGTCAAATTGCCTCGCGGTTCTTCGGACGCCGCGCTGCTGCCTCACCATGTCGAACGTTCGAAATTGTTCGTGATGGATCGCGTCGGCAAGGGAAAACAGCTCGACGCCGAAAGAATAGCGAACGCCATCGAATTCACGCGCTTCCCCTCGCACCATGCCGTCAACGGCGAGAGTGAGGAGGGCGAGCTAATGCGCGCCGCCGACCTCATCGGCCAGCTTGGCGACCCGCATTATTTGCGCAAGGCCAATGCTCTGTATTACGAATTCGAGGAAGTCGGAATGAACAAGCAGCTTGGCTACAGTTCGCCGGCCGATCTTACCGACCTTTATCCGCAATTTTACTGGAACAGCGTATCGCCCCACATTCAAAGCGCAATTCGTTATCTCAATCTGACCTCAAGCGGTCGGCAGTGGGTGGCCAATCTCTACAGCAATGTCTTTCGCGCCGAACGCGACCTGACGCCTTGCGGGCCGCAGCGCTAAAGCCAGATTTCCCATTTCATGCTCAACCGATACCTTCCGCGTCGAACGCGGCGGGCAAGAGAGGAACACGCATGTCTGCGCAATGGAACAAATACGCCCCGACCGCCGCGCGCCGGCACGGCCGGCCTGGACGCGAGTTGCGGCCAAAGAGCGTAACCGTCGATATTCATTCGCATGTCGCTGTGCCGGCGGCGGCGAAGTTCGTCGAGCCATATCTCGATTGGGCCACAATACCGCTTGCGCATTTCGCTAATGCCGAGACTCGAGCGCTCAGTCAGAAACAAGAAGCCGACATTAGAGCCAGAACCGGGCACGACCACAGATTGGCGGACCTCGATGCCATGGGCATCGATGTTCAGATCATCGCGCCGCCGCCGCCGCAATGTTATTACACCGTCCCACTCGAGATTGCCGTGAAGGCGACGCAGATTGTCAATGACGGCATCGCCGAATTCTGTGCGGTCAAGTCTGAACGCCTGAAAGGGTTTGGGGCAGTGCCGATGACCGACGGCGGGGAGGCGGCTAAGGAGCTCGAGCGCTGCGTTCGTAAACTCGGCTTCACCGGGGTGGAAATTCTAACGAATGTCGCCGGCAAAGAGCTGTCAGATCCGTCATTCGCGCCATTCTGGCAAAAGGCGGAAGAACTCGGGGCGCTGGTGATGATCCATCCCAATGGGTTCACTGACGCGTCCCGGCTGACACGGTTTTACTTCAACAATGTTATTGGTAATCCGCTGGAGACAACGGTCGCGCTGCACTATCTGATCTTCGATGGCGTTCTCGAGCGTCATCCGCGGCTCAAGATCCTGGCAGTGCATGGCGGCGGATATCTTGGCGCTTACTCCGGGCGCATCGACCATGCCTGGGGTGGGCGTTCTGATAGTCACGGCACACTGCCCCAGCCGCCCACGATTTATCTCCAACGAATATATGTCGATACGGTCGTGTTCACGCCGCACCAGCTCGCCGCACTGGTGGGAGCGTTCGGCCCGGATCACGTCGTGCTCGGAACCGATTACCCCTATGACATGGCGGAATATGATCCGATCGGCCATATCGCCGCCGTTGACGGTTTCGATGCCGCGACCGTCGCGGCATTGGCCGGAGGCAATGCGAAGAAGCTTCTCGGACTGTAGTGCAGAGTTGGATCGCACGTCGTATCCGAGCGAGCGTTCGCGCCCAAATCAGTAAACAGGCTCCCGCGCGTGCGGAACAAATGCGTTGCCGCCGCCGTTGAAAAGGCGGCCGGAATGACCTTTTGCAACGGGTCTTGGGCCACGAGTCTTGGGCCACGAGTCTTGGGCCACGAGTCTTGGGCCACGAGTCTTGAGCAATGGCTTTGCTGGAAGACGTAAAAAAATCGACTGAGCGGATTACCGGGTGGCAGCGTCCATCCTCCGACCAGGTCGCCGGACTGCTGCGGCGAGCCAAGCGGGGCATGTTTCGCTTCCGCGACGACGGCAAGATTCCAAACCACCCGCGATGGCCGGTGATTGTTTATTGGAGTGCGGTGCAGCTACCGCGGGCGCTTGATCCGGCAGCGATTATGGAGGAGCTGTTTGAAAGCAATGGATGGGGTGACAGCTGGCGCAATGGCATCTACGATTATTTGCACTATCACTCACGCATTCATGAAGTGCTGGGCGTGGCGCGCGGCTACGCCAAGGTTCGGCTCGGCGGCGACCGCGGTCGCACATTCAAATTTAGCGCCGGCGATGTCGTAATTCTTCCCGCCGGCACCGGCCATCAATGCCTGAACGCGAGCAGGGACTTTCTGGTCGTAGGCGCCTATCCGCCGTCCGGCACATACGACGAGTGCCGGCCCGATGCTGACGAGCACGACCGTAGGGTCAAATCGGTCGCCAAAGTGACGCGGCCCCGAAAGGATCCAGCCTTCGGCGCCAAGGGGCCAATGTTGAAATTATGGAAACTGAAAACCTAAGTGCGCGCGGCAGGCGGCCGATTCGCAACGAAAATATGGACCGCAGTGCGATTGGATGGCGAGCGATGGTCGATACCTTGGCCGAGCTTATTGCTGTGATCGCCAGCCAGTAAGGGATGGCTCTACTTGCGCCGTGACTTGCCCGCTTTTTTTGGTTTGAACCTGTGGATCGTCGCCGATACGCCGGCGCTGCGCCGAAGCGCGTCTTTCAGGTCGACCGGCCGGCCATGCTTTTTCAGTAAATCGCGGAAAGCCTCGTCGGTAAGCTCCTGAAAATCCTTCATCTGATCGCGGCCAAGAAGATCGATCTGTCGCCAGGTCTCGTCGTCGAATTGCACCCGTTTGCCGGGCATCAGCTGGCTTTCTTATGGCGCGCGTGAGCGCGTGTCGGCTTCTTGGCAGTACGCGCACTTGGTCGTGAGGCGCTCCGGCGTGCACCGCCGTCGGCCTTCACGCTTTGGCGCAGTGCGTCCATAAGATTGATGACGTTGGAGGGCGCGCGCTCTTTCGGCCGCTCGATCTTCTCGCCCTTCTGCTTGCGCCGCAGCAGGTCCTTGAGCGCGTCTTCGTACTCGTCTTTGAACTGCTGTGGTTTGAAGTGCCCGGTCTTGGTCTCGACGATATGGACGGCGAGATCGATCATGTCTTTGGGAATCTTTTCATCCTCGATGGTGTCGAAATATTCCTTCTCATCGCGCACCTCGTAAGGATAGCGCAGGGTCACGCCAAGCATCCCTTTGCCGCGGGCTTCGAGCGCGATGATGTGTTCGCGCGAGGTGAATACGACCTTGCCAAGGGCGACCATGCCTTCCTTGCGGATCGCATCGCGAATGACCGCAAAGGCCTGCTGGCCGACCTCACCGTCCGGAACGATGTAATACGGATCGCGCAGATAAAGTTCGTCGATCTCGTTGCGCGGCACGAACTCATCGATATCGATGACGTGCTTGCTTTCGATGGCGACCGCTTCGAGCTCGTCCGGTTCCAACTCGATATATTCGCCCTTGGCGATCTCGTAGCCCTTGACGATATCGGCATTATCCACTTCGTCGCCGGTTTCGGCGTCGACTTTCTTGTAGCGGATACGATGGCCGGTCTCTTTATTGACCTGATGGAAGCTGATTTTTTCCCGCTCGGACGTCGCCGGAAACAAGGCGATAGGGCATGAGACGAGCGACAGCTTCAGGTAGCCTTTCCAATACGCGCGCGGGGCCACGACAATACTCCGAACTTCGAGGAACGCCGATTCAACGATATTGAGGGAACTCACGTTCCACAAGACAACCTCCGCGCAGTGTTTCTTCTTTGTTCCGCAGGGTTAAGCGTCTAGACTTCGCAAGGCCGCTGATTCGGACATAAACCATGCCGGCAAGAAGCGCATTGTTACGCGTGCCCAGAACTGCTCCTTCCCCTGTCTCTGCGGCCGCGCCCGAGACAAAAACCCGCTTGTTCCATGCCAGGATGCTGGTCACGCGGGTCGAGGAGTGGTGTGTCGAAGCTGAGACAAAGGAGCAAGCGCGCGCTCTTCTCGCTGCCGGCGCTGGCCATCGCTGTACACCGGGTGAAAGCATTCAGGTCGAGATCGACAGCCTTCTTGACGACTGAAGTCTCCTCATTGCACTCGCGCTTAAGGCCAAGACGAGCTTTGCCCAGGTAAATATAATGCCTTTGGCTGCGTGCAGCGGTGGCCAACGTAATTGACCATACCCAGCGACAAGACGCCTGAATGCGACGACAGCTATTGAGGGAGGCACCGGTCTCGCGGCTCGCCGTTTGGGCGCGTCGCATTGCGGTGTTCTCGCTCGCAGCGACCTTCATCGCGGTAATCATCGTACGTTCCGGAGCGCTCGAGATTGTGCCGGCGCTTTCCACTCTCGCTGGGGCGCTGGTTCTGGCCTGCATCGCGATCTTGCTTGCTTTTGCGGCCGGTATCGTCATCTGGCGACAAGGCATCGGCGGCGGCAGACATGCGGTGACGGCGCTGCTCATTGGCGCGGCCCTAATCGCCTATCCCGTCTATCTCGGGGTCAGGGCGTCTCGGCTGCCGGCGATCTACGACATCACGACCGATCCGATCGATCCGCCGCATTTCGACGCCATCGCACGATTGCGGCCCCGCGACGCCAATCCGATTACCTATGCCGGTCTGTATGCCGCCGAGCAGCAGCACGCGGCCTATCCGGATATCGAGCCGGACGATACCGCGGCGACGCCGCAGGACGCCTTTGCTGCCGCCATGAAGGTGATAACCAAGCGAAAATGGCGCGTGGTCGATTCGCGCGCACCGCAGGGCCCGCTGCCGCGGGTGATCGACGCCCGGGCGCCGCAGGCCGGGACCGTGCGTGACGGCATTATCGAAGCCGTGGCGCGCACGCCAATTCTTGGTTTTCGCGATGACGTCGTAATACGGATCCGGCCCACGATCGATGGGGCGCGGATCGACGTACGTTCCGCCTCACGCTACGGCCGTCATGATCTTGGAACCAATGCCAAGCGCGTGCGCAGCCTTATCGACGATATCGACGACGTGCTCTCGACTCCGCAGCCGGAAAAGAAACCTGCGCCGCCTCAAAAACCGGCCGGCAAGGGCAATCAGGCCAAGCGGTAAGTCCCGGAGATCGACGGCGTTCCTTCGGTCGTAACGGCGCCGCGCGCCACGAGCTCTTCCAGATGCGCGAGCACAGACAGCGCGGCCGCGCCGACCAGACGCGGGTCGAGGCCGATATAGACGGCCCGCACGATGGTCGGGATGTCGGCTGCGCCTTTGGCGAGCCGATGCAAAATCGATGCTTCGCGCGCTTGGCGGTGCCTGATCAGATATTGCACGTAGCGTGGCGCGTCCCGCACCGGAGCGCCATGTCCTGACAAGTAGAGCGGTTCGCTGCGGCGCGCGAGCTTCTGCAGCGACGCCATATAGTCGGTCATAGCGCCGTCCGGCGGCGCTACGATGGTCGTCGACCAAGCCATGACATGGTCGCCGGCAAAAAGCAGATTGGCCTCCTTAAACGCGAACGCCATGTGATTGGCGGTGTGCCCTGGCGTTGTCACCGCCTCGAGAGTCCAGCCGCGACCGCTCACCGTCTCGCCGTCCGCGAGTGCGATATCGGGACGGAAATCCAGATCAGCCGAGGCATCGAGCCTACGCATTTCGCCGGTATGCAACGGACGCACCAGACGGTGCGGTCCCTGGGCGAAGACCTTGGCGCCGGTTGCGGCCTTGATTTTGGCTGCCGCTGGCGAATGATCCCGATGCGTATGGGTGACAAATATGTGGGTAACCGTTTCCCCGCGCACGGCATCAAGCAGCGCCGCTACATGCGCGGCATCGTCGGGACCGGGATCGATAATCGCCACCTGGTCGCGGCCGACTATATAGCTGACGGTGCCTTTGAAGGTGAACGGGCCTGGATTGTCGGCCGCGATCGCCCGCACGCCGCCCGCTAGCTCCTGGACCTGATCGGGCGTGAGACTGAAACTCTTATCGAACGGGATGTCGTCGTTCATTTGGCGGCAGTGCAGTCACCCTCGTTGGGGGAATTGTCGCGCGCCACCAGGCGGCGACGATTTTTCCGAACCCATAGCGTTGTAAGGGTTGCTTGGCCTATCCGCCATCCCAGCGGCATTGAGCCTGCCGCGGTCGGCAAAAGAATAGAGCCCCGGTGCCGGGAGTCCGGGGCTCCAGCAATCTCGAATCCCCACGCTTGGTGACGCCGAGACCGCCAGACCCTTCTCATGCAAGGGCCGGGCCAAGTCGGCGATACCCCGGCCGGCAGGAAACTTCGCGAATATGGGCCGCGTGGCGAAGCCGGTGAGTGCCGATCCGACGTTTTGATGGGAGATTCAACGAAGCCAATGGTGCGATCGCAGGCGCGGCCTGACTAAATTGCAGGCAACGCACCAGCGGCTTCGATATTTGGATCAGCGGAGGCGTCCTTAGAACGGGGTGCGGCTGCGAATTGCCGCTGCTAACGTGCCTTCGTCGAGATAATCGAGTTCGCCGCCAACTGGAACGCCATGGGCCAGCCGCGTCACCTTGACCTTCGTCCCATGCAGGAGGTCGGTAATGTAATGAGCGGTGCTTTGGCCCTCGACCGTGGCGCTCAGTGCGAGAATGACCTCTTTGACGGCCGGGTCGCTCGTGCGTTTCATCAGCGCGTCGATGGAAAGGTCATCCGGCCCGACGCCGTCGAGCGGCGACAAGATTCCGCCGAGCACGTGATAGCGGGCGTTGATGGCGTGCGCCCGCTCGAGTGCCCACAGATCGGCGACATCCGCCACTACCACGATGGTCGAATCGTCCCGCCGCGGATCGGTGCAGAGCGTGCACGGATTCTGGGTATCGATATTGCCGCAGATCCGGCACACTGAAATCTTCTCGATCGCGGTCTGCAGGGCGGCGGCCAAAGGTGCCATGATCAGCTCGCGTTTCTTGATCAGGAATAAGGCCGCCCGCCGTGCCGAACGCGGGCCAAGTCCGGGCAATCGGGCGAGCAGCTGGATCAAGCGCTCGATTTCGGGTCCGGCGGAAATTGCGGGCATCAAAATAGCAGCATCAAAATAGCTTGAGGCCGGGTGGCAGCGCCAAACCGCCAGTAAGGGCTTGCATTTTTTCCTGGAGCATCGCCTCGAGCTTGCGCCGCGCATCGGCATGGGCGGCGACAATGAGATCTTCGAGAATCTCTTTCTGATCCGGCTTGAGAAGCGAATCGTCGATACGTGCACCGCGCAGGTCGCCTTTTCCGGATAGCTTGATGGCAACGAGGCCGCCGCCCGCCGCGCCCTCGACTTCGAGTTGCTCGAGTTCAGCCTGCATGGCCTCCATTTTGGATTTGAATTCGGTGGCTTGTTTCACCAAGCCAAGAAAATCAGCCATGATAGGTCCCGCTTCTTTCGATCCGGCAGCGTGTGTTGGCCGCCGGTCCGGGCATTAAGCCTATAGTTTATCATCGTCCGCAGTATCACCGTCCAACTGTGAGCCGCTTGGCGTTTCGTTCGCGGGTTCTGACGCCGTCCCTGTCGGCGGCCGCACATCGACGATTTCGGCACCTGGGAAACGTTCCATCACCGCCTGAACCAGAGGGTCGCCGCGCACGCCGTCTTTCATCTCCGCCTTGCGCATTTCGGCTTGCGCGCGCAGCGAGGGCGAACCCGCTTCAGCCGAAACCGCAACCATCCAGCGCCGGCCGGTCCAATCGGCGAGCTTCTTCGAAATCTCCCCGATCAACGTTTTGCGTGCACCTGCCTCGAGCGCAATTTCGAGAGTGCCATCTTCGAACCGGACGAGCCGCACGTCGCGTTCGAGCGCGCTCTTGATTGAAAGATCCCTTTTTTCGGCGGCGAGGCCAATCAGGTCCTCGAAACTCTTCACCGCCCGGATTTCCCCGGCATTTGCGGACGGCGTCTCGATTGGCGCCGGGGCAGGCACGGGCATCGGCGTTGCCGCAGCTACCGGTCCGCGCGATCCTCGCGCCGATACGTCTTGGCGCGCGTGATCTGACCGGGCCTGCTCCGGACGCGCTTGTTCTGGACGCACCTGGGCGCGAAGCTCCGTGGTCCCGACCATGGGCGTTGAATTGGGCGCTGAATTGGGCACGGTATTCTCGCCACGGCGCGCGTCGCCAAGCGTGCGGATCACTTCATCGGGCGTCGGCAAATCCGCGGCATAGGCGATCCGGACCAGCACCATCTCGGCTGCGTCGATCGGCCGGCCGGCGCCTTCGACTTCAGCGATGCCCTTGAGCAGCATCTGCCAGGTGCGAGCTAAGATCCGCATCGAAAGCTTGGCGGCAAATGCGCGGCCGCGAAGACGCTCGGCTTCGGTGAGCGATACGTCGTCCGCCAAGGACGGCACGATTTTGACCCGCGTGACGAAATGAGTGAATTCGGCCAGATCGCCGAGTACCATAGCCGGATCGGCGCCGGAATCGTATTGATCGCGCAGCTCTTTGAGCGCCGCGGCGACATCGGCGCGCATCAGGGCATCGAATAGTTCGATGATCCGCGTGCGGTCGGCAAGCCCAAGCATCTGCCGTACGTCATCGGCGTGGACGGGGCTGGCTGCTGCGCCGGAAACACCGAGCTGAGCGCCCGCATGCGCGATCGCCTGATCGAACAGCGAAAGTGCATCGCGGACCGAACCCTCCGCGGCCCGCGCGATCAGAGCCAGCGCCTCCGGTTCTGCTTTGATCGCTTCTTTGCCGGCGATACCTTGGAGATGTTCCACCAGACGGGCAGCATCAACGCGCCGTAGATCGAAGCGCTGGCAGCGCGACAGCACCGTGATCGGGACTTTTCTGATTTCGGTGGTGGCAAAAATGAATTTGGCGTGCGGCGGCGGCTCTTCCAGTGTTTTCAACAGCGCGTTGAAGGCGGCGCCGGACAGCATGTGCACTTCGTCGAGGATGTAGACCTTGTAGCGCGCCGAGACCGGCGCGTAGCGGATCGCATCGTTGATTTGCCGCACGTCATCGACGCTGTTATGCGATGCGGCATCCATCTCGATGACGTCGAGATGGCGGCTTTCCATGATCGCTTCGCAGTGAACGCCGAGCACCGGCATGTTGATGGTCGGCGCGGCGATTGAGCCGTTCGGCAGTTCGTAATTGAGCGCACGGGCGAGAATCCGCGCGGTCGTCGTCTTTCCGACCCCGCGCACGCCGGTGAGAATCCAGGCCTGCGGGATCCGCCCGGCCTCGAAGGCATTCGAGATCGTGCGCACCATGGCGTCCTGACCGATCAGGTCGTCGAATGTCGCCGGGCGGTATTTGCGCGCCAGGACGCGGTAGGATGACGTTGTGGTATCGCTCATGGTCTGCTTGGCGGGCGATTGCGACTCTAAGAACTCACCTCGGGCTGAGCGCGACCCTCCGATCTTGCGCCGCAAGCATGGGAGGTTGGGGAACTCGCCGAAGCGCGCAGCGTGGGGCGGCAAGTAGAACCGGAAACCATGCGCGAGCCTGCGGCCGCCGCCCGGTTTGCCGTTCAAGCTGCATCAAGGCCAGCTCGCCTGCGTTCGCCCCGAAAGTGACGGCGCAATTGCGGGGCTGCGAAACAGTGGGTGGGAGGCTGACGAGCGACCCGAACCGCGCTCGTTAGGGCTGCTTCCTTCCGGACCTGACCCGGTTGGCGAGTGGCTCGTCCACCGCCAACCTCCCATCACTTATATCGGCCGCGGACGACCGGAAAGCAAGCGCGGCCGATTCCGCCAGCCCGAGCGATTTGATAGCGTTCGTAAATCTTGCGATTCGGAAAGGCGCGCGGTTTGCACCGACAATGGGGCCGGTTTGCGATTAGGGCGATCAGCCTGGCGGCCTTCTCGATCGCGCTCTCCGGCTTGGCCGCGGCGCAGCACGACGAAGACCATCGTGGGCATCCACCGCCGCAGCAGCGTCCGGGCGGCGGACCGCCGCCAGGCAAGCCATTCATCCCGCAGCATGCGCCCAACGGCCCACCCGCGGGCGCGCAAGTGATCACTCCGGGCGCCGGTCCGCGCCCGGGCGGGGAGTTCATCCGCCCCGGCGGTCCGCCGCCGGGCGTAGAAATTGTGCGTCCCGGCGAGCCGCACCGCGGAGCTGAGTTTGTCCACCCGGGCGGTGCCCAATTCGTCTACCGCGGCCAAGCGTTCGAGCGCGTGCGGAGCGAGCCGTTTGTTTATCCGCCAGGCTGGGGCTATCGCCGCTGGGCAGTCGGCGCATTCCTGCCGCCGGTTTTTCTGGTGGAGGATTACTGGTACTCGGACTGGGATCTCATTGGCTTGCCGCCGCCGCCGCCCGATTACCAATGGGTGCGCTACGGGCCGGATCTCTTGCTGGTCGATCTCACGACCGGCGAAGTGATAGACGTCGTCTATGACGTGTTCTACTGAGCGCTGACGCGTTTTCGCGCCGACAGTTCCTCCGCAGTGGGCTGTTTGGGATGGGCAAAGCCCCGCGGGATCGATTGACGATCTTGAGCTTTTTGTGAAGCATGATCCCGCGGTTCCCACGCCTACCGCATCATGCTTTCGGGGAGACGCCAATGACCTTCCGTATCGCCGTTGTGCAGCCGATTTCGCATTCGCCCGGCGAAGCCGAGCGTAATGTTACCGATGCGGTGCAATGGATCGAGCGCGCGGCGGCGGACGGGGCAGATTTCGTCTGCTTCCCGGAGACATATCCGGGTCCGTGGCGAATGCCGGCGACGTTCGATCCCGGTGCTGCGCTTGCGGAAGCCGCCGCCAAGCATGGCGTGCACGCCGTATTCGGCACGATCGAGCCGATCGATGTTAAGGCGGCGACCGCCCACAACCTGATTGTGATGGCTTATCCGGACGGCCGGGCGCCAGCCCGGTATCGGCGTACGCATCCGAACGGGCCCTGGATCTATACCGGCGGCCGGTCCTGGGAATTTCAATATGTTCCGGGCAATGAATTTCCGGTTTTCGAAACCGCGCATGGCAAAGTCGGCCTTGCGATGTGCAGCGAGGTTTACATGCCGGAAGTCTCGCGCGCACTGGCCTTGCGCGGCGCCGAGCTCATTTTCATGCCGGCCGGCATCGACAAGAACCGGCTGTGGAGCACCTGGCGCACCCTGATTTGGGCGCGCGCGATTGAGAACCTGGCGATCGTAGTTACGACGCAGAACCTGTTCGACCATTCGCAGCGTGGACTGGCGATGGTGGCGGCGCCCGAGGAAATCATGTTCGAGAGCACGGCGGCGGGCCTGAGCATTGTCGATGTCAGTCTCGATCGCATCCGGCAGCTACGTGTCTCGCGCGACGAGGTCGGTTCATCGGCGGCATGCGGCGCCAAGCAGGGCGTGCTTGGTCCGCAATGGCAGCGGCCGGAGCTATATGACGCGATCTATCCGCGGCCATTGCGCGAGGCGGCCGAGTGATGCCGCTTAAAGCGCGCCGCAAATGGTGACGAACTTCGCAATCGGGACACTCGGCCCGCGCTCGGCGCTCGGCTACACCGCCAGTCGGCTCGAACGCGCCGTCACGAGCCGCACCGATGACGCTGCGCTCAAGCGATATGGCGAACACCGCCAAGCCGCGAGCTACGTGATCGGGGGCGAGTTGGTGGTCCTCAAGGCCGGCGAACCTTGCGACCCACTGTTCACGCCGCGCGAGGCGCGCGCCCTCGGTTCGGTCCGTGAAATCGTATTCCTCGGGCTTGCCGATACCGCGCCGCGTTTTGGATTCGGTCTCGATCAAGACGCGGTGGAGCAGCTAAAGACGCGCAATGATCTCAAGATTTCCGATCTGCGATCGATTGCGGTGCAAGGCATGGTGGCCGCCGATCATCTGCCGCCATTGGCCGAGGCTAAAGCGTTGCTCGGCTGGCATGCGCGTCATCGGTTCTGCCCGAATTGCGGCGCAGCGACTGCGCTGACCCAAGCTGGCTGGCGGCGCGATTGTCCGTCGTGCCGGGCCGAGCATTTCCCGCGCACCGATCCTGTCGTCATCATGCTGGCGATTTCCGGCGAACGTTGCGTACTCGGGCGTTCGCGCCGCTTCGCGCCGACCATGTGGTCGTGTCTGGCTGGATTCGCCGAGCCCGGCGAAAGCATCGAAGAGGCCGTACGCCGCGAAGTTCTGGAAGAGGTTGGCATTGCTTGCGGGCAGGTACGTTATTTTGCTTCCCAGCCGTGGCCGTTTCCTTCTTCGATCATGATCGGCTGTCACGCCGAGGCGCTGTCCGAGACGATCGTCGTTGACCGCGAAGAGCTGGAAGACGCGCGCTGGTTCGATCGTGAAGAACTCGCCTTGATGCTCAATCGCCAACACCCGCAAGGGCTGACCGCGCCGCCGCCGGTCGCAATCGCCCATCACATCATCCGCAGTTACGTCGAGGACGGACCCGATGTCGTTCGCTGAGCGTGCACCGCGCATCCTGTGCGCTGGCATCATCGTGCTCGATGAGGTGTTTCGCGTTGACGAATTTCCGCAGCCGGACGGCAAAGTTCAGGCCAAGGAATTCTTTGTCGTCAATGGCGGGTGCGCCGCGAACGCCGCGGTGGCAATCGCTCGACTGGGCGGTCGCGCCGCGCTGGCCGGACCTATGGGTGGACCGGCGGGCGAAGATGAAAATGGCGACCGCGTGCTTAAAGCGCTGGCGCGCGAGAACGTCGACTGCATGGCTTGTCAGCGCATCGACGGACTCGGCACGGCGCTCTCGGCGATCTTCATGAATACGCGCGGCGACCGCACCATCGTCACCTATCGCGATGAGCGTATCGCGGCGGCGGCGCCGGACGATCCGGAGTGCGCCGTGAGTGCTGCCGATGCGGTGCTTGCCGACAACCGCTACCCGGAATTCGTCCGGCCGATCTGCGAAGCGGCGCGCCGCCGCAATCTACCGGTCGTGCTCGACGGCGATCGCCCGACGGTCGAAGACGATCCGTTGTTTCGCGTCGCCTCGCATGTCGTCTTTTCCTGGGAATGTTTGCGCGAGACCACCGGCGTTGCCGATCTCGGTGAGGGACTGCTGCGCATCGCCGGCAAGACCGACGCGTTCCTCGCAGTCAGCAACGGACCGGACGACATCGTTTATCTCGAGGACGGCAGATTGCGTCGCCTGCCGGTGTTCAAAATCGCCGCCGTCGATACGCTCGGGGCAGGGGATGCCTTTCACGGCGGTTTCGTGCTGGCGCTCGCGGAAGGCCGGAACGAGGTCGACGCCATGCGCTTTGGCGCAGCGGTCGCCGGGATAAAATGCACCCGCATCGGCGGCTCGGCCGGGGCGCCCACGCGGGCCGAAGTCGAGACATTTTTAGAGCAAAATGCACCGACATTGACGGCACGGCCCAGCGCGGCCACCCCGCAACGGGTCGATTAGGCCCGCTTGCGCTAGAATATTTTTCTCTCTAGAAACCATGGAGGCGGTCCGCATGGAAAAACCGGCTCATGGATGCGATAGATAGGAAAATACTTGCTGTCTTGCAGGAAAACGCGTCTCTTTCGGTGGCCGAGATCGGCGCGCGGGTCGGATTGTCCTCGACGCCCTGTTGGAAACGGATCCAGCGTCTCGAGGCCGACGGCGTCATTCTCAAGCGTGTCGCTCTGGTCGATCAGCAGCGCGTCGGCCTGCCCATCAGCGTCTTCGTTTCAATCGAGACCGGCGACCACTCCCAGGATTGGCTCGACCGCTTCGCCAAGACGGTCACTGCGATGCCGGAAGTGATGGAGTTCTATCGTATGGCGGGCGACGTCGATTACATGCTGCGCGTCGTTGTCGCCGACATTGCCGGCTACGACTCCTTTTATAAGCGCTTGATCGCCGCCATCCCCCTGAAGAACGTCACCTCCCGCTTCGCGATGGAAAAAATCAAGGCGACGACGACACTGTCCATTCCCGAAAGCAAATAGCAGCATTTTCATTGCCGGCACTCTGAGGAGGGGGCGCAGCCGGGTCGTCCGTCTTTGCGATCGCGTTTGCGGGGCTCCACTCGCAACGGGCACCGTTGGCAACACCGCGTTAACTACAGCGAGCGAACGCGATTAGCGCTGGGTTTTGCTTAACCGGCCCGAAATGTCTCGCCGATATTTTGCGATTCAATCGAAAGGGTTCGTAAACCCTTTGCTCTACGCAAGCAGCAGTGGGAATTTAAGGAGCCAAATCCGATGCAAGCCCTTATCGCGCGTTTTGCGAAGGACGAGTCAGGCGCGACCGCCATCGAATATGGCCTCGTCGCCGCCGGCATATCGGTTGCGATCATCGCCGTGATTCAGGGCCTCGGCAACAACCTCAAAACGGCGTTCACCAGTCTTTCCAGCACGCTCAAGTAAAGCCGGTCTTTACGGACCGTTCGCAGAGGGCTCCGGTTGCGCTGCGGAGCCTTTTCATTTTGTCGCCGGTGATGCCGCCATGTTGAGCGAAACGATCGGACTGACACTGTTTCCCGCGACGATGGCGTTCGCTGCCGCGAGCGATCTTTTGACCATGACCATTGCCAACCGCGTCTCGTTCATTCTGGTCGCGGGATTTGCGATGGTCGCGGTGCTCTGCGGGTTGAATGGCGGTGCCCTGCTTTCGCATCTCGCCGCGGGCACTGCAGTTCTTGCGATGGCATTCCTCTGCTTCGCCTGCCGCTGGATCGGCGGCGGTGACGCCAAGCTTGCGGCGGCCACGGCGCTCTGGCTCGGCTTCGGCAATCTGTTCGATTATCTGATCTATGCGTCGATCTTGGGCGGCGCGCTGACGTTGCTCATCGTGCTGTTTCGGACCATGCCTTTGCCGGCTGCCTTAGCAGGCGCGGAATGGGCCGAACGCCTGCACCGGCACGACGCCGGAATTCCCTACGGTATCGCGCTCGCCGCAGCGGCGCTGATCGTCTATCCGCAGAGCGAATGGATGGTGCGGCTCGCCGGATAGCCGCTATGCCCGCGCGCCCGCCTACTCACACCGAGGCGTGGGCAATCCCTTCACGGACGACCAGCGCATCGGCCGCAGCCTGATAAAAATTCGCTTCTTCCGGCAACACGATGGCGGCGGAGCGCACCGCGTGCGTTGCCGGATCGAGTCCGTCGGGCGCGCCGCCCTGAGCGACCGCAAGCGCCGCCTTGCGCAATCGCGCACGCGCCATGATGACGGCGTTGTCGGTTGAAACCAGATTTTCTTTGCTGCGATCCTGAATGGGTCCACAGCTCTCCTGAATGGCGGCGTCCTGCATCGCGATGCCTTTGACGCCGCTATAGGACTTGTGGTGCTTCTGCGCCACGCGATCAATCATGTAATCGTTGTCCTTGTTGACGACCGGCCGGAATGAACCCGGCAAAAGCTGCACGTGAATGCCGCCGCCGGCGCGCATCGTGGCGAGCTCATGTGCCGAAAGCGGCCGCGTCGGATGATGAGTGAAGCACCACACCATGCAGTTCTCGTCGTCGATCGGCACGAAGGCGTGGCCGTTGAGCGCATTGTCACCGTAAGGCGGAATCATGGTGTGGAACGGCATCACCCATTGCGTGATCCGCCAGTAAAGCTGGCGCGCCGCCGCCGGCCGCCGCACGCCGATCACCATGCCGCCCGCGGTCTCGAGCACTTCGAAACGCGCACCGGTTTCGCGGGTGAATTCAGCGCCCTGGCTGACATGCAGCAGATCGCTGCGCAAATCATGCCGGTGCAGAAATGACACATGCACCGAATCGATGCCGCCTTCCAGCGCCTGCAGCCAATTGCATTCCTGCGTCCGCTTCGACACGAAGCGATGCGTCGCTGGCACCGTAGTCCATTCAAAATTCGGTAACGGCGGTTTCTGATGCGGCGGTCCCATATAGACCCAGATCACGTCCCCGCGTTCGATGCAGTCATAGGCAGCAAGCTTGATCTTGTTGCAGAAGCCGCTTTCGAGCCGCTCCGACGGCACTTCGATGCATTGGCCGGTTACGTCGTATTTCCAGCCATGATACGGACAGCGCAGGCCGTTCTCCTCGTTGCGGCCGAACCACAGCGACACGCCGCGGTGCGCACAGAACTCATCCATCACGCCAACGCGTCCTAGGCTATCGCGAAAGGCGATCAGCCGCTCGCCAAGGAGCTTCACCCGCACCGGTGGGCAATCAGGGGCCGCAATTTCGGACGACAACAGCGCCGGAATCCAATAGCGCCGCACGAGATTTCCCACCGGCGTGCCGGGGCCGGTCTGCGCGAGAAAACTATTTTGTTCGCGCGTCGTCACAGCTCTGTCCTGGCGCCTCTCTCGCGCCCACATTAGCGGTTTTCGCGGAAAAACGGCAGGGGATGATCGGCTCAGCAGCTTTAGCTCAGCACTCGCACCGGCTTGCCATCGAGAAAGCCGCGGATGTTCTCGATCGCGTCGCCGAAGTAGCGCCGGTAGTTCTGCTCTGAAACATAGCCGAGATGCGGCGTAATCACGACATTGTCCATCGTGCGGAACGGATGATCGAGCGGCAGCGGCTCGACATCGAATACATCGAGACCCGCGCCGGCGATCTTACGCTGCCGCAGCGCGGCGATGAGGGCGGCCTCATCGATGATCGGCCCGCGTGACGTGTTGATGAGAAAAGCCGTGGGCTTCATCAACCCAAGTTCGGCGGCGCCGATCAGTCCGCGTGTGCGGCCCGAGAGCACGACATGAACCGTGATGAAGTCGGACTGGCGGAACAAGTCGTCTTTGGTCGCGTAGTCGACACCTGCCTCGCGGCACTTCTCGGCGGTCAAATTCTGGCTCCAGGCCACCACCTTCATGCCGAAGGCTTTGGCGATATTGGCGGTGCGCGTGCCGAGCTTGCCCAATCCCACGATACCGAGCGTCATTCCCTCAAGGTCGAGCCCGATCGTCGTCTGCCACGACGCGCCGGCACGCAGCCGCGCATTCTCGTAACCGATACGGCGGGTCAGTTCGAGCATCAGCCCGATGGCGATGCCGGAGGTCGGATTACCAAACGTGCCGGTGCCGCACACGGTGACGCCGCGCGCTTTGGCGGCTTCGGTATCGATAGAGGCATTGCGCATGCCGGTGGTGATGAGGAGTTTCAGGTCGGGCAGGGCGTCGAGGACCGTTTTCGGGAATGCGGTCCGCTCGCGCATGGCGACGATGATTTGAAAGCCTTGCAGCGCTGCGATGACTTTCTCTGATCCGCCAAGATGCTCCTGAAACACTTTGATTTCGACGCGGTCTTTGACCTTGCCCCAATCGGCGACTTTGAGCGCCACATTCTGGTAGTCATCAAGGATCGCGCAACGAATTGCCATGTTTCCAGCCCCATTTCGTAGACCTGTTTCGTAGCCGTCTCATAACGCCTGACCGAAGACAAGCCGATAGAAACGGCGCGTCGTCCTGAGGCGCGAGAACCCCGGACCCCACAACGACAGGCTTGGAGCTTGTATCGGATTTGGCGTTGCGCCAATCCCGATGGCTGACAGGACAGCTTCAGGCGCGATGCGCGTGGGCGCGGCTGTCCCGCACACTCGACCCGCCAGTTGCATTCGCTTTCACAGTCAAGCCGCCGTACTTGGCGTGCCACTTCGGACCAGGTCCCCGCATGTAGTGCAGATCGGGCCGATAGGCGCCTTCGCCGCCGAGGCACGTTCGCCACAGCCGGCGCAAGGTCTTGGAAAAATCATGCCGCATGGAACACTCCGAACGCTTGTGACGCTGAACGGCCAAGCCAGGGCCGCTCTCAAACACATGTATTATTTTCAAACGGACGTTTGAGACAAAGTTTGGGCAAGAATCATTAAAAATCGGTAGGATTTGGGAGCCCAGCGGGGCCAAATCGCCCGCCAGAGTTTCCGGTGGGTTACCAGCCGGCCTGCGCAGCTTCGCTTCGCCCCGACACCAAAAGCCTTGCCGCCTTGCCGCCGCGCGCGACCCTCGCTACATCGAGGGCGGATTTCCCCTTAATCGCGCCGTGATGGTCGTGCCGGCGCCGCGCGCTTGAGAGCCAAAGCGCGGCCAGCGAGAACGCAAAGGCGCCTAACCGAAACTGACCATGGCCCGTCAATTCATCTACCACATGCAAGACCTGTCCAAGGTTTATCCGGGCAATCGCAAGGTCTTGGAGAACATCAATCTGTCGTTCTATCCGGACGCCAAGATCGGCGTGCTCGGCATCAACGGCGCCGGCAAGTCGACGCTCTTGCGCATCATGGCCGGGCTCGACCAGGACTATTCAGGCGAAGCCTGGGCCGCCGAGGGCGCGCGTGTCGGCTATCTATCCCAGGAGCCGCAGCTCGATGGCGAAAAAAACGTACGCGACAACGTCATGCAGGGTGTTGGCCCGCAAAAAGCGATCCTCGACCGCTATAACGAGCTCGCCACCAATTATTCCGACGAGACCGCCGACGAAATGACCAAGCTGCAGGACGAGATCGAGGCCAAAGGCCTTTGGGATCTCGATTCCAAGGTCGATCAGGCCATGGACGCGCTGCGGTGCCCGCCCGACGATGCGGATGTGGCCAAGCTCTCGGGCGGCGAACGGCGGCGCGTCGCGCTATGCCAGCTTCTGCTGGCGCAGCCCGATCTCCTTCTCCTCGACGAGCCGACCAACCATCTCGACGCCGAGTCGGTGGCCTGGCTCGAGGGCCATTTGCGCAATTATCCCGGTGCTATTCTGATCGTCACCCACGACCGCTATTTCCTCGACAACGTCACCGGCTGGATTCTCGAACTCGATCGCGGCCGTGGCATTCCCTACGAGGGCAACTATTCCGCTTGGCTCGTCCAGAAGCAGAAACGGCTCCAACAGGAAGGCCGCGAAGAGGAATCCCGCCAGCGCACTCTCGCCCGCGAGCAAGAATGGATCGCCGCTTCGCCGCGCGCGCGGCAGGCGAAATCAAAAGCGCGCTACCAGCGCTATGAAGAACTACTGCAGAAGGCGGGTGAAAAGCAGACGCAAACCGCGCAGATTGTCATTCCGGTGACCGAGCGGCTCGGCCAGAACGTCATCGACTTCGATCATCTCCGCAAAGGGTTCGGCGACAATCTTCTCATCGACGAGCTGGCGTTCAAGCTGCCGGCCGGCGGCATTGTCGGCGTCATCGGTCCGAACGGCGCCGGTAAGACCACACTGTTCCGGATGATCACCAAGCAGGACAAGCCGGATCAGGGCACGATCAAGATCGGTGAGTCGGTGCACCTCGGCTATGTCGACCAATCGCGCGACACGCTCGACGGTGCGAAGACGGTCTGGGAAGAGATTTCGGGAGGCCTCGATCAATTGCAGCTCGGCAAACGCGAAGTGAATTCGCGCGCCTATTGCGCGGCTTTCAACTTCAAGGGCGCCGATCAGCAGAAAAAAGTTGGCCAGCTTTCCGGCGGCGAACGCAACCGCGTGCATCTCGCCAAAATGCTCAAATCCGGCGCCAATGTCCTCCTGCTCGACGAGCCGACCAACGATCTCGATGTCGATACGCTGCGTGCGCTCGAGGAGGCGCTGGAGGACTTTGCCGGTTGCGCCGTGATCATCAGCCACGATCGCTGGTTTCTGGACCGTATCGCCACGCATATCCTCGCCTTTGAGGGCGACAGCCATGTCGAGTGGTTCGAGGGCAATTACCAGGACTACGAAAAAGACAAGATGCGCCGGCTCGGCATCGAATCAGTCATTCCGCAGCGGATCAAATACAAAAAATTTTCGCGCTAGCGATTGTCACGGCTCGGAATTCATTCCGCACCACGGTGGCACCGGCTTGGATTCGCCGGGCTTGATGCCGCCGAGATGATGCTTGATCTCCTCGTATTGTGGATCGTCGGGGGGATAGACGAGTTGGCTTTCGGCAATCGGATCGGGCCACAATGAGCGGAGCGCAAGCGTGATTGTGCCGTCGGTGGACATTGTCGCCCGGCCAACGCTGTCAATATCCTCGCAGGGGATCGGCTGACTGCTTCTATCCGCGGCTACTGCACTACCGGCAAAATTGATGGCAAGCGATGAGACCAAGGTCGCAACAATGGCTACAACAAGGGCCGCGACAAGGGCTGCAAAAGGTATTAGCCGCAAAGACATGAACACCGCCCCCTGCTAGGAAATACCGGAATAAACCACTCGCATCGGCAATCTCAAAGCACAGGCAAGCGGCATGGAAGACTGGAGCGCGCGACAATATCTCAAATTCGAGGACGAGCGCACGCGTCCTCCGCGCGACCTGCTCGCGCAAGTGCCGTTACAGAAGCCGCGCGTTGTGGTCGATCTCGGCTGTGGGCCAGGCAATTCCACCGAGCTTCTGGTCGAGCGCTTTCCGCAATCGGAGGTGATCGGCCTTGATTCCTCGCCCGATATGCTGCGCAAGGCGCGCGAACGGCTGCCGAACTGCAAATTCGTGCAGGATGACATTGCGACTTGGACTCCCGACCCGCGCATCGACCTGATCTTTGGCAACGCCGTCATGCAGTGGCTGCCCGATCATCCGGCGATCATGCGCCGCCTGTTGCAGGCGATGCCGGCGGGCGGCGTGCTGGCAATTCAAATGCCCGATAACACCCGCGAACCGGCGCTCATGTTTCAGCGCGAAGTCGGCGAGAGCGGGCCATGGCGCGATCATCCGGAGATCAAAGCGGCGCCGCGCGAGGATCTGCCGTCGCCGGAAGCGTATTACGATTTGCTCAAACCGGTCTGCAGCGCGATCGACATCTGGCATATCGTCTACAATCACGTCATGGCTTCGCCAGCGGCCATCACCGAATGGTTCAAGGGTTCTTCGCTGCAGCCGTTCCTCTCGCCGCTCGACGCCGGCGCGCGCGAGAAATTTCTTGCCGCCTATACGCAGAAAATCGTCGGCGCCTACAAACCGCGGTTCGATGGAAAAGTGCTGCTGCGCTTCCCGCGGCTGTTCATCGTCACGGTGCGCTGAGGAGCCGCGTGACCGTTTCGCTCGGTTCGCACGCCGTGATATGGACATCCGGTGATACGAAGTCGCCTGGTTCCCCGCTGCGGCGCTCTGATGGCCTTGCTCTGCGCATTGCTATGCGCGCGATTAGCCGAGGCCGATGCGGCATTTACGTCATGGCTGCAATCGCTATGGCCGCAAGCGCAAGCGCTTGGCATTTCACGCGCCACATTCGAAACCGCGACGCGCGGGCTCGAACCCGATTTCACATTGCCCGATCTCGTACTGCCGGGCCGGCCGGAGCGACCTGCCGCCGGGCAGCCGGAATTCGTCACGACTCCGGCGGATTATCTCAAAGAGCCGGCGATCGAGCGGCTCGCCGGCGAGGCGCGTAAGCTCAAAGAGCAATATCGCGTGCCGCTTGACGCGATCGAACGCCAGTTCGGCGTGCCCGCGACAATCGTGCTGGCAATCTTTGGCCGCGAGACCGATTTCGGGCGCACTGCGGATGCGCGCAACGCGATCCGTGTGCTGGCGACGCAGGCCTATCTTGGCCGCCGCAAGGAGCAATTCCTCACCGAGTTTTTGCTCGCGCTGAAGATCCTCGATCAAGGGCAGATCAAGCTCGCCGACATGAAGAGTTCCTGGGCGGGGGCAATGGGACTGACGCAGTTTCTACCGTCGGATTACCTGAAATATGCGGTCGATTTTGACGGCGACGGTCGCGCTGACATCTGGCATTCGGTGCCCGATGCGCTTGCGTCCGCGGCCAAGCAACTGCTCGCCGAGGGTTGGCAGCCCGGTTTGCGCTGGGCGTATGAAGTGCATCCGCCCGCAGGCGTCGATTGCACTATCGGCGTGCCGAGCTACACGCTGACCATCGGCGAATGGCTCGAGCGCGGCTTTAGGCCCGCCTATGGGCGGGTATTGTCCGCGACAGAACGCGCCAAGACGGCGTCGCTCCTGCAGCCGGCGG
The DNA here is from genome assembly GCA_049286035.1 of Xanthobacteraceae bacterium. GTDB lineage: Bacteria > Pseudomonadota > Alphaproteobacteria > Rhizobiales > Xanthobacteraceae > BOG-931. The sequence continues at coordinate 9,565 of JBAQBC010000014.1, read as the reverse complement.
GCCCCTATGGCCCATCTTTCCTTGCCACCAAAAACTATTTTGCCATCAAGGAATATAATTTTTCCGATCTCTATGTGCTGTTTGTCGGCCATTTGAGCGACCGCATCACCGATCCGCGGCCGTTCGAAACGCCGTGGACCAACATCGTGCAATTGCCGACCGCCGATCTCGACCGCATGCAACAGCTCCTCACCGCGCGCGGCTATTACCACGACAAGATCGACGGTAAAGCCGGCATGCTGACGCGCGCAGCGCTTGGCGAATATCAAAAGCGTAACGGCCTGAAACTCGATTGCTGGCCGAGCGCAGCGCTATTGCGGCAGATGGAAGCGAGCGGGCGATAAGCCTCGGGGCTCAATCATCTCCAGGAACCGCGCTCGGCCGCCGGTCATCATCTTCGGCGGCTTCGCGCCCGTGGCGACTCGCAATCGAACCGGTCACGCCCGGCTCGGCATAACTGTTGCCGTAACGCTGCGCGGCAAAGCGGCCACCGGCGCGCGCGGCGGCAACGTCGCCCGGTATCGCGGACGGCTCGCAGATGCGCCGTCCGCTCGTGCGCCGCATCAGATCCACGTGAATGTGATTGTAATGATAGACGTTGGCGCCGGGCGCCAGCACGGTCGAGAATTGATCGCAGGCCGCCGACTGCACGTCGTGCAGAAAGCCTTGCTCCTCAGGCGTGCCGTGCCAGCCGTACTGGACCTTGATCACATGGCCGTCGGCGAGATCGAATTCGGCGATGTCGAGTGCGTTGCCGAAAGCGTGCTCTGAAATATGCGCGTTGGGATCCCCGTTCATGCCGCGGCAGGAATAGGCGGAAATCTGCTTGATCTCGACCACCGGCTGGCGGAACCAGCGCATCGCCGCGGGCTGCACCGCCGTGCCGATCCACTGATCGAGCGCGGCAACGATCGGACAGGCGAGCGTCGCCGGTGGGCTCACTTCGACCGGTCCGGCTGACGCCGTCACCGTTGACCCGCGCGACGGACCTAGCGGCGGCAGCGGCTCGGCGGTGCCAGGATTGCGATCGATGTCCGGCGAATACGGAGCTTGGGGGCCGCCGTAATACGGATGCGGCGGCCCACCGGGAATCCCGATCTCCTCGTCATCCGGCTCGGCCACGGACGCGCCCGGCGCATTGATCGACAACGGCTGTCCGGTCCCGCCGGACATGACCGGGGCCGACCGCGAAGGCGCAGAAGTACGGGCGTAGGGATCGTATGGCGGTTCGCTAGTCTGGACTGGCGGCAGTGCGCGCGATTGGATCGGCCCGGCCTCATTCGGGATCGGTCGCGTTTTTCTCGACAGTGCGTCCGGCCAGCCCTGCGACACGATCGGCGGCACGTCTTGGGGTAAAGCGCCGGTTGGGATATTGGCGGGCGGGCGCGGCGGCTCCGCGTCATAGGCAAGCGGCGCGTTGTCGCCGAGCGCGGCGACCCGGAGCGGATAATCCATGCCGCAGATTCCCGGCCCGCTGATCGCGGAAATACGTACGCGCTGGGGAGTCTCTTTCACCGCGCCGGTATTAAGGCACGCGATTTCCGCGTCATGGCGCCACGGCTCGCGCTCGGCAAAAAGATAATGGCTACAGCCGGCAAGAGCGATCAGCGCGATGAGGACAATGAAGCAGACGAGCGACCACTGAACTCCACGCGTCATGAACGCGACAATGCGAGGAATTCCGTTAAAGACTGCTCAAGATTGACGACGCAGCAATGCGTTAACCATGCCGGATGCCGGGGTATCGGGTATCAGCGATCAGGGATCAGGGATCAGGGATCAGGGATCAGGGATTTGGGACGGTCCGCCCAATGGCGGTGCGGTGATCCTCAGACTTGATCCCTGATCCCCGTTAGCTGATACCTGTCCCCGGAGGGGACCGAGCATGGAAGGCAAGGCCAAGTTTATCTTTCCCGTCTTGGCGACGGGCATCGTCGTTTTTGTCGTCAGCTGCGTCGTCACGTTCAGTAATATCGGACTGCGCGTCGACTTCGTCGGCCGCTGGCTTTCGGCCTTCTTCATCGGCTGGCCGGTCGCGTCGATCACCGGCCTGATTGCGTTTCCTCACGTACGCCGGGCAACTACCGGAATCGTCGCTTTGATTGAGCGCGCCTGATGCTGTCCGCCCTTGAACTGGTCCGGCGCATCGAAACCGGCGAACTCACGCCGCGGGCCGTTGTCGAAATGTGCGCTGAGGCGATCGCCGCGCGCGAAAACGACATCGGCGCCTTCGCCACGCTCGACCTCGCCGGCGCGCGCCGCGCTGCAGACGATCCGCGCCTGTCCTCCGTGCCGCTGCGCGGGCTGCCGGTTGGCTTTAAAGACATTTTCGACACTGCCGATCTGCCGACGCAGTACGGCTCGCCGGTTTACGCCAACAATCGGCCGGCCGCCGATGCGACCGCGGTGGTGCTGACCCGCCAAGCCGGCGGCATCGTGATCGGCAAAACGGTGACGACGCAATTCGCATCGCTGGTGCCATCGGCGACGCGCAACCCGCGCAATCTCGCTCATACACCGGGCGGCTCGTCGGCCGGATCGGCCGCGGCCGTTGCCGCCGGCATGGTGCCGCTCGCCTTTGGCACGCAGACCGCCGGCTCGGTGATCCGGCCGGCGGCATTCTGCGGGGTGGCCGCGTTCAAGCCGTCGTACCGGCTGATCCCGATGGTCGGAGTGAAAGACGTAGCCTGGCACCTCGATACTGCCGGTCTGTTCGGCGCCGGCGTGGCCGATCTCGCTTTCGCAGCCGAGGCCATCTTGCAGCGGGAGCTTCGGGTCGATGGCGCGGCCCCGGCCGCGCCGCGGATCGCAATTGCGCGCACCCATCTGTGGCCGAAAGCAAGCCCGGCGATGCAACAGGCGGTGGAAAGCGCGGCGCGGATTGCGGCCGCGGCGGGGGCCAAGGTCGCCGAGCTGCAGCTGTCCGCGATCATCGAAGACGCCTACGAAGCGCAATTCACCATCCAGGATTACGAAAACATCCGCGCGCTCGCCTTCGAATATGAGCGCCATCGCGACCGCATCGATCCGCTCTTACGCACGCAGCTCGATCGCGCTGCCGCGATTTCGGCCGACGAATATGACGCCGCCCGCCGGCTCGCGAGCCGCGCGCGGCAGCTCCTCGCCGACGCCATGGCGGACCATGACGTGGTCCTCACGCCGTCGGCGCCGGGCGCGGCCCCGCGTGGTTTTGCCACCACCGGCGATCCGATGTTCAACCGACTATGGACGCTCATGGGCGCGCCCTGCGTCAATGTTGCAGGCATGAACGACGGCGACGGCTTGCCGCTCGGCATTCAGCTCGTCGGCCGCTTCGGCCGCGACCACGCCGCGCTGGAAGCGGCCTTGTTCGTCGAGCGCGCGATCGCGAAAAAGGCGGGTGCTTAACATCACTCCGCCGCGGTCTGCGCCAGCGCCGCCGGATCGTAGTTGAGAATGGGCGCCAGCCATCGCTCGGTCTCGGCGAGCGTTTTGTCCTTACGCCGCGCGTAATCTTCGACCTGATCGCGTTCGATCTTGCCGACACCGAAGTAATAACTCTCCGGGTGGCTGAAATAGAGGCCGCACACCGAAGCGCCCGGCCACATCGCGAAGCTCTCGGTCAATTTCACTCCGATCGCGCTCTCGCCGCCGAGGAGCGCGAACAGAGTGCCTTTCTCGGTGTGATCCGGCTGCGCCGGATAACCAGGCGCCGGACGAATGCCGCGATAGCGCTCGGCGATCAGCTCCGCATTGCTCAGCGCCTCGCCAGGCTCATAGCCCCAGAATTCGCGGCGCACCCGCTGATGCATGTGCTCCGTAAGCGCTTCGGCAAGCCGGTCGGCGAGCGCCTTGGCCATGATCGCGGAATAATCGTCATTGGCATGCTTGAAGCGCTCAACCACCGCGTCTTCGCCGATACCCGCCGTGACGGCAAAGGCGCCGATATAATCGGCAAGCCCGCTCGCACGGGGCGCGATGAAGTCCGACAGAGCAACATTGGCCCTGCCTTCGCGCCTGGCGAGCTGCTGGCGCAGCGTATGGAGCGCCGCAATCGGTGTCTTGCGCGCTTCATTGTCGAACACGAGGATGTCATCGCCCTCGCCGTGCGCAGGCCAAAAGCCGATCACAGCGCGCGTTCTAAACCAGCCTTCGGCGATCATCCGCTGCAGCATCTCTTGAGCGTCAGCATAAAGGCTGCGCGCCGCTTCACCCAGCGTCGGATCGTTCAGGATCGCGGGATATTTGCCGGTGAGCTCCCAGGTGGCAAAGAAGGGCGTCCAGTCGATGTAATCGATCAGCTCGGCAATGGGGATATCGACAAAGGTGCGCGTGCCGAGAAGGCGCGGCGCCGGCGGCGCGTAGGAGCCGGACCAGTCGAGCCTGAGCGCATTGGCGCGCGCGGCAGCGAGCGAAAGCCGTTGTTTGTTTTCCTCGCCGCGGGCATGCGCGGCGGCAATGCGCGCATATTCGCCGCGAATATCGGCGACGTAACGCGGGCGCGTGCCGCGCGCCATCAGCGCGGAAACCACACCGACAGCGCGGCTGGCGTCGTTGACGTAGACCGCCTGGCCGCGCTTGTAATTGGGATGGATTTTCACGGCCGTGTGCACCCGACTGGTCGTGGCGCCGCCGATCAATAGCGGCACCTCGAAGCCCTGCCGCTCCATTTCCGCTGCGACGTGGCACATTTCATCGAGCGATGGCGTGATCAAGCCGGATAAACCGACAATATCGGCCTGTTCGGCGATTGCGGCGTGGAGGATTTTTTCCGCCGACACCATCACGCCGAGGTCGATGACCTCATAATTGTTGCATTGAAGCACGACGCCGACGATGTTCTTGCCGATGTCGTGGACATCGCCCTTGACCGTGGCAAGCACGATCTTGCCGTTGGTCGAGACGTGAGCGCGGCCGTCTCGCTCCTGCTCCATGTACGGCATCAGATAGGCGACGGCTTGTTTCATGACGCGGGCCGATTTCACCACTTGTGGCAGAAACATCCGGCCTGAACCAAACAGGTCGCCGACGATGGTCATGCCGTCCATCAACGGCCCTTCGATGACCGCGAGCGGGCGCGGCAGCTTGCGGCGGGCTTCCTCGACGTCAGCCTCGATGAAATCGGTGATCCCATGCACCAGCGCGTGCGCCAATCGCTTCTCCACCGGCCATTCGCGCCACGACAGGTCAGCTTCCTTGCGCTCCTTGCCGTGGCCGCGATGACGTTCGGCCAGCGCCAATAGCCGCTCCGCAGCATCGGCGCGCCGGTTGAGTACGACATCCTCGCAGGCCTCGCGCAGCTCGGGGTCGAGATCGTCATAGACCGCGATCTGGCCGGCATTGACGATGCCCAGATCCATGCCGGCGGCGATGGCGTGATAGAGGAAGACCGAATGCATCGCCTCGCGCACCGATTCATTGCCGCGAAACGAGAACGACAGATTGGAGACGCCGCCGGACACATGCGCGAGCGACAGGTTCTGTCTGATCCATCGCGCGGCTTCGATGAAGGCAAGGCCATAGCCGTTATGTTCCTCCATCCCTGTCGCAACGGCGAAGATGTTCGGATCGAAGATGATGTCCTGCGGCGGGAAGCCCACCCGGTTCACCAAAATGTCGTAAGCGCGCGCGGCAATTGCCGTCTTCTTTTCGAGCGTGTCGGCCTGGCCCGCTTCGTCAAATGTCATGACCACCACGGCGGCGCCGTGCCGGCGCACGAGCTCGGCGTGGCGGATGAACGCCTCTTCACCCTCCTTGAGCGAAATCGAATTGACCACCGCCTTGCCCTGGACGCATTTCAAGCCTGCCTCGATGATCGAGAACTTCGAGGAGTCGATCATGGTCGGCACGCGCGCGATGTCGGGCTCGGCGGCGATCAGGTTGAGAAATGTCGTCATCGCCTTCTCGGAATCGAGGAGCCCCTCGTCCATATTGATGTCGATGATCTGTGCGCCGTTCTCGACCTGGTCGCGCGCAACAGCAAGCGCGGCCGAATAATCACCGCTGGTGACGAGCTTGCGAAAGCGCGCCGAACCGGTGACGTTGGTGCGCTCGCCGACATTGACGAACGGAATTTCCGGCGTGAGCGTAAACGCCTCCAGGCCGGACAGCCGAAGCCGCGGCGCAATTTTTGGAATCGGGCGCGGCGGCTTGCCCTCGACCGCGCGGGCAATAGCGCGGATGTGTTCGGGCGTCGTGCCGCAGCAGCCGCCGATAATGTTGACTAGACCGGACTCGGCAAACTCGCCAAGCGATGCCGCCATCTCCGCGGGTCCTTCGTCGTAGTGGCCGAATTCATTCGGCAGACCGGCATTCGGATAGGCGCAGATCAGCGCGTCGGCGACGCGGGAGAGCTCGGCGATATGTGCGCGCATTTGCGTTGCACCGAGCGCGCAGTTCAGGCCGACCGAGAATGGCGCGGCATGGGCGATCGAGTTCCAGAACGCCTCCGGCGTTTGCCCGGAGAGAAAACGGCCGGAGCGGTCAGTAATCGTGCCCGAGATCATCACCGGCACGCTGGTCGCACGCGCCGCAAATTCTTCGGCAATGGCATAAATCGCCGCCTTGGCGTTGAGCGTGTCGAAGATGGTTTCGATCAAAAGCGCGTCGACCCCGCCGGCAAGCAGCCCGCGAATTTGTTCGCCGTAGGCGAGACGCAACGCGTCGAACGTAATCGCGCGAAAGCCCGGATTGGACACGTCGGGCGAAATCGAGGCGGTCCGATTGGTCGGGCCGATGGCGCCGGCGACGAAACGTTCGCGGCCGTCTTCCTCCTGGGCAATGGTTGCGGCCTCGCGCGCGAGCCGCGCCCCCTCGGCATTGAGCTCGTAGGCGATCTCGGCCATCCCGTAATCGGCTTGGGCGATGCGGGTCGATGAAAACGTATTGGTCGAAACGATGTCCGCGCCGGCCCGAAAGTAAGCCAGGTGAATGGCGCGCACCGCGTTCGGCCGGCTGAGATTAAGGAGATCGTTGTTGCCGCGGACTTCGCGGTTCCAGGCGTCGAACCGCGCGCCACGATAGCCTTGTTCGTCGAGGCCGAGCGCCTGGATCATCGTGCCCATGGCGCCGTCGAGCACCAGAATCCGCTCGGCGGCCAAGCGGCGCAGCGCTTTCTCCGCTTTGGACACAGGCGTGTTCATCCGATCCCCCTCGCCCCGACCCTCTCCCCCGCGGGGAGAGGGAGCGAGGCAAACTCCGGCCGCAGCCCGAGCAAGTGGCAGATCGCGTAGACCAAGTCGGCACGGTTCATCGTGTAAAAATGAAAATCGGTGACGCCGTGGTCGACGAGATCGAGAACCTGCTCGGCAGCGACCGCGGCGGCAATCAGTTTACGTGTCGCCGGATCGTCGTCGAGACCGTCGAAGCGTTGGGCGAGCCAAGTGGGAACGGAGGCGCCGGTGCGCGCGGCGAAATTTTTTGTCTGCTTGAAATTTTGCACCGGCAGAATGCCGGGCACGATCGGAATGTCGATTCCGGCGGCACGCACGCGGTCGAGATAACGGAAATACAGGCTGTTCTCGAAAAAGAACTGCGTCATCGCGCGGGTAGCGCCGGCATCGACCTTGGCCTTGAGCATGTCGATATCGGCTTCCACCGAAGCGCTATCCGGATGCTTTTCCGGATAGGCGGAGACCGATACTTCGATGTCCGCGATCCGTTTGATGCCGGCGACAAGATCGGCGGCATTGCGATAGCCGCCTGGATGCGGCGCATAGCGTTCGCCGAGTCCGCCTGGCGGGTCGCCGCGCAGCGCCACGATGTGGCGGACACCGGCTTGCGCATAGGCCTGGATCACCGCGTCGATGTCGGCGCGCGTCGCAGCGACACAAGTCAGGTGCGCCGCCGGGATGAGTGCGGTTTCGGCGAGGATGCGCTTCACCGTAGAGTGAGTGCGTTCGCGGGTTGAACCGCCGGCGCCATAGGTCACCGATACGAAATTCGGCTTAAGCGGCGCGAGCCGGCTGACGCATTCCCACAGCGACTGCTCCATCTCCGGCGTTTTCGGCGGAAAGAATTCGAACGAAACGTGCAAGCCGCGCCGGGCGCCGGCGGCAACGAAACGGCTGGCGCGAAGCGCGCTCATTGGACTTTCACCGGATTAAGTCGGATCACTACCCTCTCCAATAATTTTGTTTGGGCATGATGTTTTCGGAAAACCGGTGCCCACTTTTCCGGATCATGCGAATTTTGTTTGCGCATGATCTTTTCGGAAAACCGGTGCCCACTTTTCCGGATCATGCGCTAGGCCACCTCGCGGCTGGCCGGCGCGGCGAGCACGATGCGGGGGTCGCGGGCGAGCCAAAGCGATACGGCGATCTTGCCGTGCGGCCCCGGCGGCAGTGTTTCTTGCCGCAGCACGTCGAGGCCGGCCGCTTCGAGCCATTGCGTGACCGTCTCGGCGGCAAAGCCGAGCCGGCGATGCGCGTGCTCCTCGCGCAGGAATTCGAGATCGTGCGGGGCAAAATCGACCACCAGCAGCCGTCCACCAGGACGCAGGACGCGGGCAGCCTCGGCGATGGCGTGTGCACTGTCGTCGAGAAAGTGCAGGACTTGATGGATGATGACGACATCGAAGGAATCGCGCGGCAGCGCGAGATCGTAAATATCGCCGTGGCGGATGCTGCAGTGCTTGAGCCCGGCGCGGTCAAGCCGGGCGCGAGCCAGCGCCAGCATGTCGAGCGATAAATCCAGCCCCAGCCCGCGCTCGATATCGGCGCCGAACAGTTCGAGCATGCGGCCGGTGCCGGTGCCGAGATCAAGGAGAGAGCGGATCGGCTTGTCGGCGAGCGCGGTGCGGATCGCCGATTCAACCGCGGCGTCGGCAACGTGCAACCGGCGAATGCGATCCCACTCCGCGGCATGGCGCCGGAAGTAATTCTGCGCGGCGGCGGCGCGGCTGGCGCGCACGGCGGTGAGCCGTTCGCGATCGCGGAGCACGGTCGCGTCATCGGTCTTGAGCCGGCCGATCAGTGCGCGAGCAAGCTCAGCGGTGCCGCCGCGTTCGCCGAGACGGAAAAAGGCCCAGGACCCCTCGCGGAAACGATCCACCAGTCCCGCCTCGGTGAGAAGCCGCAAATGCCGCGACAGCCGCGGCTGCGACTGCCGGAGAATCTCGGTGAGGTCGGAAACCGTCAGTTCGGCCTCGGCGAGCAGCGCCAGAATGCGCAGCCGTGTCGGCTCGCCAGCGGCTTTCAAAGTGGCGGTCAGGCCGGCAAAACTTAAATGCTGATGGTCCATGCGGAGCTTGCCATTTGATATAAGGATATCTTTATATCCTTAAGCAGTGGGAGTAGGCAAGGGGAGGGCGCCCAAGCGCGTTGGGATGTGGCCCCTTCCCGCGGCGCGCCGCTTTTTCACCTCCAGGGGAGGGTAAGTAATATCGTTCTCGTGGCGCGCCTTTGCGCCCGAGCTACACGGTCACGCCACTCTCGGATCGTCACCACCGGACATAGCCGTTCGCAGAACGGCGTCCTTCGGACGCCTATGCCGGTGGTCTATGCTGAGCTGCAGCAGCAAATGCCGGTGGAAGCATTCGCAAGCGCAGCTTCGGCACGGATGACGGACGGGAAAGGACGAAAGAAAA
>JBAQBC010000013.1:0-2689 GCA_049286035.1 Xanthobacteraceae bacterium | reverse complement strand
GCGTTCGAGACATTTGTGGCCGTGGATGTGGAAAACGAGAGCGGGACGACAATCCGCGTATTCAGTCTCCTGGAGCTCCGCGAAATTCCGGTGCCGCGTCCAGCCGCGATCGGCGTTGCCTCGAGTTCCTTTGTGGACGACAACGAAGCCAATCTCGATCCCGCTGCAAACGTATTGCGCTTCCATTTCAGCAGTCCGGTGAAGCCGCAATGCGTCTATGACTTCGATGTAACGACATGTGCCCTAACGCTGCGCAAGCAGGACCTGGCAAGCCGCTGGTTCGACCCCAATCGCTATGTGCTCGATCAGCTCAGCGCACCTGCACCCGACGGCGAGCGTGTTCCGATCACAATCGTCTACCGCAAGGACATGCGCCGGGCGGAGGGTAATCCGACGCTGATCGTTGGCTACGGCGCCTATGGTTTGAGCTTGCTACCAACGTTCACGCGGTCTGTTTTCAGCTTGATCGACCGCGGCTTCGTCTATGCCATTGCCCATGTGCGGGGCGGACACGAAAAAGGCGAGCGCTGGTACGCCAAAGGTCGCATATTCAATAAGCGCAATACGTTTACGGATTTCATCGCCGTGACCGAGGCGCTGATCGCAAAAGGTTATACTAATTCGCGCGCAGTTTTCGCGCAGGGCGGCAGCGCCGGCGGCCTTCTCATGGGCGCAATCGCCAATCTGCGTCCAGACCTCTATGCCGGCATCGTTGCGGAAGTGCCGTTTGTGGATATCGTTACCACGATGTCCGACGCCTCGGTCCCACTCACGACGCTCGAGTACGACGAATGGGGTAACCCGGCCGTCAAGCGCGAATACGATTACATGCTGTCTTATTCACCCTACGATAATGTCGGCCAAAAGAACTATCCGGCGATGTTCGTTACTGCCGGGTTCTATGACAGCCAGGTGAGCTATGCCGAACCCGCGAAGTGGATCGCAAAGCTGCGGGCGAGCAAGACCGATACGCACGAACTCTTGCTCAAGACCGATATGGCCGCCGGGCATACCGGACGCTCAGGGCGACTCGGTTCGATCGAGCAAGACGCGGAAATGGCGGCGTGGCTCATTGCTCACGCTGATCAGCGCGCTTGACGCGACGTTAGCCGGCAGTAATGCCGCACAAGGCCGAATACGCTCCAATGTCGTGTGCGTCTCTACCGCGAAGATCGAAATGAGTCGTGTGCTGCTCCCGGTGACCGGCGCCAAGCGGATCGGCAGTAACCGAGTGGTTTCGCTTCCGCGACGCCTTCGGGATTGATCGGGTTGTGGCTGCCAATGCTGGCCCCCACTTGTTGCGGCCTGTTTCATGCGGCGTTCATTTATAATGCACCACTGTTTGGCGGTGATCTGGAGCTTTGAACTCAATCTCTGCCAGATCAAGTTCATCAAGCAGTAAGGAGTAGTATTATGGCAACGAAGAAGAAGAGCAAGAAGAGCTCAAAGAAATCGAAAGGGACGTAAGGCCCATTTAGGGCATTGCAAGATTTTGATCTCGCTAAAGCGGCCGGACCAATGTTCGGCCGCTTTCGTCGTTGCTGCAGCAAAAGCAAACGACGCACTGTTGCTGACCGTCAGGTCTCATGCTGAATGAGGAGAGGTCGCACGGCCGAACCGTGGATTAGTACAAGAGCCTTTCGTTGCGGGGGCCGACACCTGGATCGATCGTGTCGTGGCGGACGTTCTAGGCGCCGAGAGAGGGTTTACACCGATCTTTTCCAGTACTCCCTTTCCCGGTCACCAATATCGGCTCGATTGGCGGCGGGCAGAAGGTGGTGGAAATTGGTATTACTCGGCTGACCTGGACATGGAAGGATGGCTGTGCCCAGTCTTTTCCGATACTTCTCCGATGCCCCGGGTGTCACTATACGCACAGGTGAAGTCGAAGGCTTAGTCCCATTTTAAGCCCAAGGCCCTTCCCGGTTGACGGTTGCCCAACGGCTTTTGGTCACCACATAGGCTTCATGTGCGGGAGGAGTGATCTGGAGGGGCGGCCCATTTCGCAGCTATGGGCAACTCTTGATCCTGAAACGCTGGCGACACCGCCAGGACGGTGCTCCCATTGATCCCAATCCGTGGCGGGCGACTAACCAAGGCGAAAAAGGTTCGCGGATGATGCGCAAAACTTCACTGCTCTTTCTCGGTGCACTGGTCGGCGTCGTGGCGACACTGTTGCTGACGCAACCACACACCCTCCTGCCGGGTTCTGCCGCTCGTGCGGCGGCACCGGACACTTATCAGGAGCTTAATCTGTTTGGCGATGTGTTCGAGCGCGTGCGCGCCGACTACGTGGAAAAGCCAGACGACAGCAAGCTCGTCGAATCTGCGATCAACGGCATGCTGGCCGGCCTCGATCCGCATTCGAGTTACATGAATCCGCACAGCTTCCGCGACATGCAAGTGCAGACCCGCGGCGAGTTCGGCGGTCTCGGCATCGAGGTCACCATGGAGGACGGCCTGATCAAGGTCGTCGCTCCGATCGACGATACTCCGGCCGCCAAAGCCGGGATTATGGCCAATGACATCATCACCCGGCTCAACGACGAAGCGGCGCAGGGGCTCACCATAGACCAGGCCGTCGATAAGATGCGCGGCCCGGTGAACACTAAGATCAAGCTCACCATCGTCCGCAAGGGCTCCGACAAGCCGATCGAGGTCACGATCGTCCGCGACATCATCCGGGTGA
>JBAQBC010000012.1:0-7492 GCA_049286035.1 Xanthobacteraceae bacterium | reverse complement strand
TTGGAACGGCTGCCCGCCGGGTTACACGGTGCAGGGCGGCAATTGTGCGCCGTATCGAGGTCCCAGCGGAGGCGGATGGCGTACTTGGAACGGCTGTCCGCCGGGCTACACCATCCAAGGCGGTAGTTGTGCGCCCTATCAAGGTCCGGTCGGCGGACCGCCGCGCAGAGGGTATGGCTACTGAACTCACGCGGACGCGGGTTCAGCGCTATCCTGTTGTCAGACTGTCGCGCCGGATTTTTGCCACGGAAATTTCCTGCTTCAGATGTAGTTCCGGCGGACGTTGCGGTGACTGTCTTAATCGCGGCAATTGAAACGTGGTCATTAGCGGCATTGCGTCGCACTATGCGGTTCCGCTACATCGCTGCGACTTGTTCCAGCGACATGCGTTGACCTTCCATCACATTTTCAGCTTCGTGTCGGATTTTCCAGAACCATTGCGTTGAATACAGACCGTGTTCCGCGATGGCGCCGACATTATTGTCTAGAAATGAAAATGACGCGGACTATATCAGTGCAAGTCTGAGGCGACACAAACCCTTGCAATGGAGAGAATCGAATGGCCAATCCGCGCCAAGCTGAACGCGATTCTAACGAGTCAGTCCACGAGACGACCCGAAGGGCGGCCGATCAAGCCTCTCAGACCAGCCGAGCGATGTCAGATACCGCAGAGCGCACGGCGCGGGCTGGAACCGAAGCGTTCCGCCGCAATGCGGAGACCGTCAGCAGCACCTGGCGCAACAGCAGCGAGGCCGCGACTCGGATCGCTGAGCGCTCGGTGGATCAGTTCTCCAAGCTGTTTGGTCTTACGGGCGATAACGCGAGAGAGACCATGCAGCAGTCCGCCGGCAACGTTCAGGCCCTGATCGAGAGCTCGACTTTCGTGGTAGACGGCCTACAGAACGTATCCGGAGAATGGATGCGCTTCGTGCAGAATCGCATCGAGGAAAATTTGGAGCACTTTGAAGAGCTCCTCGCCTGCCGTACGCCTCAGGAGTGTTTGGCGCTGCAAACGCGAGTGGTCCGAGACAATATCGAAGCCCTGCTGCACAGCGCGCGCCGCGCCGCCGAGGCGTCCACAAAATTGGCGGACGATGCGGTCAGGAGAATGACCGATACGGCGCTGGCGCCCCGTTGAGCGTTCTTCCGCACCGACCGGAGGCGTTGTGCTAAATCCCCCAAGAGCGGAAATAACGCCCCCGGCCGTTCGGGTCTCGGCGCCGTTGGGTCAAGTTGTCGGTCTGGATCGGTTCTCGCCGCCAAGGTCGGAACCGTAATTGAACCGCATGCGTCTTTTGACGCATCGCACCTCCACCTTAATTCAGGTGGCGTTCATCGCGCCGGTATAGATAAGGTGCCGTTGTCGGCCGCATGGCGGCAACGGGGATGGCTGTCGCTCCCGCTCATTTTGCTTTCTCGACGGGAGCGTCCTCATGGCCATTTACCGGCTTTTGCAGAATTCAGCCTTTGCACCCGAAGACATCATTCCGCTCGTTGCGGCCTACGAGGATTGCCTGCGAATCCTGAAGGCGAGCGACCGATCCGATCCCACCACTGAGATGGTTGCAAAGAAGATCATTGAGATCGCGCAGACTGGAATACGGGATTCGGTCCAGCTCGGTCGATTGGCGCTTGAAGAACTCGGAATTTCCCACAGTGGATGAGCGCTGGCCTTCAACGCGCGGGCATGGCGTGCGGCCGAGGCGCCAATGTCGTTTTGTGGCGCCGCATCCGTAGCGACCGCCCCGTCGGCTGCAATCGAAAGCGCGTTTATGCGTAATGGACAACCGCAGGAAGTTCGGTTGTCCGCATCCGGCGCATGCGCTAGATTATTTGGCCAATAGTTTTCCCTGGGGGCCGGCCATGTATCTGTCCAATCAGAGTCTGCTCGTCATATTGATCGTCGGCATCGTCGCCGGATGGCTCGCCGGTAGAGTCATGGAGGGTGGCGGCTTTGGATTGATCGGTGACTTGATTGTTGGCCTGATCGGCGCGTTTATCGGCGATTGGCTGCTGCCGCGGATCGGTATCCATCTTGGCAGTGGGATCGTCGTCCTGATCCTCAACGCCTTTATCGGCGCGGTGGTGCTTCTTCTGCTGCTTCGGCTGGTGGGTGGCGGTTGGGGTCGGCGGCGTTGGGGGCGACGCTGGTAGCGCGGCGACCCTGTTGGTGGCAATAAGAAAAGCTGGCTAACAACTTCGCCCGACTATCTCTACCTGATGACGATTTTCGCGCGTAAGCCGCGCCGCTAGGGCGCGCGTTCATTTTTTTGACAAAAAACCTTTCATTGCCGCTCGGCGAGATGGATAATGATCAGCCGCCCCTGCAGCTCCAGCGGAACTCGATTGGAGAGTGACAGATGCGCACGGATGATTTCCGTCCCAGCAGCAATGTCGAAGACGATCGCGAGGCCAGCGCATCGCGCGGGATGCCGGGGGGCGGGGGCGGTCTCGGTATCGGAGCCGTCATCATCATCGGCTTGGTAAGCTGGTATCTTGGCGTGGATCCGAGCGTAATCCTCAACCTGCTGGGCGGCCTCGGCTCGCCGTCCGAGCAGACGAGCCCCGCTCCGTCAGTCACTCCCGGCACGCCGAACGATGCCACCGGTAAGTTTGTCGCGCTGGTGCTGGGTGACACCGAGGACCGCTGGGCCGAGATCTTTTCCTCCAGCGGGCGAACTTATCATCCGCCAAAATTGCGCCTGTTCGCGGGCTCGGAACCAACGCCATGCGCCTTTGCCCGCTCGGCCATGGGACCATTTTACTGCCCGCGCGATCAACGTATCTATCTCGACACGTCTTTCTTCGAAGATATGCAGCGCAAATTCGGCGCCTGCTCGGACGCGAGCGCCTGCAGGTTCTCGGAAGCCTATGTCATCGCGCACGAAGTCGGACATCACGTGCAGGATGAGCTCGGTATCCTGCCGCGCGTGATGCAGGCGCAGCAGGCGGCTTCGAGCCGGACTGAAGCCAATGCTTTGCAAGTTCGGGTCGAACTGCAGGCCGATTGTCTCGCCGGCGTGTGGGCAAACCGCTCCCAGCAGAAGACCAAGTTTCTCGATCCCGGCGACCTCGACCAAGCCTTGCAGACGGCGTCCGCCATCGGCGACGACCGGCTGCAGAAAGAAATGCAGGGCTATGTCGTGCCCGACTCATTCACGCACGGCAGTTCCGAACAGCGCAAGCGCTGGTTCCTCAACGGCTTCAACTCGGGGCAGGTTTCGAACTGCAATACGCTGTCGTCTGAGAAATTATAGCAACCGCGCTGCAGCGGCGACGGCTTGCCCAGGCTTAGAACTCGACGTCCAATTCCTCGAGTTCGTCGGGTTCGAGCTTGGCGGCAGCAATCCATTCTTCCATGTAGGGGTAGCTCATCATTGTGCGGCAATAATCCACCGCGCCAGCGCCGAGCGTGACGTCATAAGTCACAAACCGCGAGCAGACCGGCGCGTACATGGCGTCTGCACTACAGGCGCGCTCTCCAAACAGATACGGTCCGCCATAAGCGTCCAAGCATTCCTGCCAAACGGTCGCGATCCGGTCGATGTCGGCGCGCGCGCCCGCCCACGCTTTAAAGCCGGTGAAGCGCGCCTTGACGTTCATCGGCAGGGCGGAACGCAGATTACTGAAACCGGAATGCATCTCGCCGCAGATCGAGCGGCAGTGTGCGCGCTGCGCCTGCTTGGAGGGGAACAGGCCGGCGCCCGGCCTGATTTCATGGAGGTATTCGGCAATGGCCAGCGTGTCCCAGATCTTCAGCCCGTTATGGCTCAAGCAGGGGACGAGGAAAGACGGCGATAGCAATAGCAATTCGGCTCGCGTCGAAGGATCGTCCGTGGAGACCTGCTGCTCGTCGAAGTCCAAGCCGGACATTTTGCACAGCAACCAGCCGCGCAGCGACCAGGAGCCGTAGTTTTTGCTGGCGATGCTGAGAGTAGCAATTGTCATGCCGTGCCCCCGCGCCAAATAGCGCCTTCGATCAGAGCGTTACGCGAGGCCCGGCACCTCGATTGGGGACAGCCGGCTGAGTTGGAGCGGTCGTAATCCCCAACTGTGCAGGATGTGCACATTCCTGTCGCAGTGCAACAAAAAATCCACTAGGCTTCAGTGCTGGGAATAGTCAACGGGAGCTGTTGCCGGGCGGCTCACGGCACCCGTGGGCTGGGGATGCTCTATTTCGCCTATCAAATGCAATCGGACGCGATGGTGCCGGTCCGGGCCTGGGCTGGCATGGCGGCAAGCTCCGGAGGCTCGCCGCTCCTCGCCCATCATTCGGCGCTGCGCAATCTCTCCGCAGTCTATGAACTGATTGCACGGGCCGGGCTAAGCCACACCCGGCCGCCCTTTGGCATTAGATCCATTACGGTCGGCAATCGTGAAGTGGAGGTGCGGGAGGAAGCAGCGGCGCGGACCCCCTTCGCCACACTCCTTCATTTCAAGAAAGACATCGCAACCGCACAGCCCCGCGTGCTCCTGGTCGCCCCACTGTCCGGGCATTTCTCAACTTTGCTGCGGGCAACGGTGCGCACCATGCTGCCAGATCACGACGTGTTCATCACCGACTGGCGCAATGCCCGGGATATTCCGATCATGGCCGGCCGGTTCGGGGTCGATGAATATGCCAATCACCTGATCAAGTTTCTGGAAACGATCGGTCCGGGCGCGCACGTACTGGCGGTTTGTCAGCCGTGCGTCTCGGTGCTCGCCGCCGTCGCCATGATGGCGCAGGCCGGCAATCCGGCGCAGCCGCGATCGATGACGCTGATGGCGGGACCGATCGACACGCGAATCAATCCAACCAAAGTCAACGCGCTTGCCAAAAAACGCTCCATCGAATGGTTTGAGCGAGCGCTGACGGCAGCCGTGCCGCCGCGCTATCCCGGCGCCTATCGCCGCGTCTATCCCGGGTTCGTGCAGCTCGTCGCCTTCATGAGCATGAATCTGGAGCGGCATCTCAAAGCCCATCGCGAACTTTACGAACATCTTGCCAACGGCGATCTGGGTAAAGCCGCGGTGACCAAGGCGTTCTACGACGAATATTTCGCCGTGCTCGATCTCACGGCGGAATTCTACCTGGAAACTGTGCGGCTCATCTTTCAGGAGCACGCGCTGCCGCTGGGCAAACTGGAATGGCACGGCCATCGGGTTGATCCGACCGCGATCCGCAAGACCATGCTGTTCACCGTCGAAGGCGAGCGTGACGACATTTGTGCGGTTGGCCAGACCGTCGCGGCGCACGATCTGTGCAGCAAGCTGCGGCCTTATCTCAAGCGCCACCACCTGCAGGCCGGCGTCGGCCATTATGGCGTGTTTTCAGGAAAGCGGTGGGAGAATCAGATTTACCCGATCCTGAAGAACATTATTTTATCGAGCGATTAAGCACCGCGAATGGCGCCGGCGGCCAACGAGGCACGCCGGCGCGGAATTCTGATAAAGAAAGCGCGCGCTTTCCACCGCTTCACAATTGCCCGAGGCTATTGAAGCTCGTCTTCAAAGTTGGCCGGGCGGCCTTGAATGTCCATGCCAGCCGACCTTGCGGCCGTGATTCCAACCGGGTGGCCGGCCCTTTTGCGGCGAGCGCTTCACTTCGATAATGGTGTTCGCAGCTGTTGCGGCTTTACCGACGCCATTCTGATTGGCCACAAAGGCGCCGGCCGGTTGTGGTGAAAGAAATGCGACTGCAACGCCAATGGCAGCAAATATGGCAGCAAAAATAAAATATTTCCGCATGCTCCGTCTCCTCGCAAGCATTGCGCAGGGTCAATAACGCATTTTGTCGTTGTTAGTTCCGGCCGGTTTGCCGGCTGAAGCTCGAGCTGGGCGACCTTAGAGAAGCGAGTCATATCTCGGGGAGCGCTCCGGACGACAGGTTAGCGTTCTTCGCTTCTACGGAAGCGCTGACGGTCCAACTTCGTTGAATCACGATCCTTATTTCAAAACGTTCGATCGACACTCAGTCGCAGTTGGATTCCGCAAGTTCTCCCGACATAAGCGCAGTACTTTTGGATAGGAGCGTTTAGTACTTTCGGACAGTAGTCGAGCAATGATGAAAAGGGTTTCATTAATCGGGGCGGCCTCTCAACGCGCACCGGAATAGCCTGTTGGAGCAGGACTCATTGTGAGCGATACGCGTGCGCCTGAGTAGCCTGCCGGAGGAGGGCTCTGTGACCGATACGATCAACCTGTTGCTCGGCGCGTTCATGAGCATTTGCTGGCATCCCCGAGATCGAACGAGAAGCGGTGACCCAGCGCTTCTATCGCTCAGACAAAACTCGAAACACCAAAGGCCTGGGCCTAGGCTTGAGTATGGTCGCCGCGATCGTCAAGTTGCATAGCTTCCGCCTAAAGATTTCGGCCGGCCCCAGCGGAAATTGCCTGCTCGGGAGTGCATTGAAGGCTTACGTAAGAGTGCCGAACTTCGAAACGGCCCACCGGAAATTATACGTGCTCACGTCGATACGCGAATTAAGATCGCATTCAAAAAGGTCCGGCGGTCTTATAGAACAAAAAAGATGTCAAAGCTGAAACGGGAACACTTTACCGACGTGTCCTTGACAGGGAACGGATATGCTGCGACTGCCGCAATGAATATCGGCTTTCGGGGTTAAAGCGAACGTCGTCTCGAGCGCCGATGTCCGCTATTGGCACAAAGCGGACGTTCCACTGTCGCCCGGCAATGTCCGCTTTTGACCCGAAGCGGACATGAACAGCTGGGAATTCTTGCTGTGCAACTTGATCCTTGAACCCCATTCCGCCAGTCGCAAATTCCTGCTTTCGGCTTCGCGCGTTGGCTTTGGCGGGGTCTCGGACTAGAGAGATCCCAACAGGAAGGAGCCGCCATGAGCTTTTACGAGAAAGGCCCTGTTCGCATCCATTTCGAGGAGAAAGGTTCCGGCTTCCCGCTGCTAATGATTGCCGGTGGCGGGCTGAATTCCGCCATCTCAAATCTGTCCGCGCCCTATTCCCCCTTCAATGCGATGGAGGAGTTCAAGTACGAATACCGCTGCATCGGCGCCGACCTTCGCAACGCTAATGGCGGCCAGTCCGCAGGTCCCCTCGAGATCGATCGCCCCTGGGATTCTCATACCGACGACCATCTCGGCCTGATGGATCATTTGCGCATCGACAAGTTCATGGTGCTGGGATTTTGCATCGGCGGTCCCATGATCTGGAATCTGTTGAAGCGGGCCCCCGACCGGATCGTTGCGGCCGTGCTGGCGCAGCCCTCGGGCTCGCGGCCCGAAATGCGCGACCTGTTCTACGACAACAACATGAAGGGCTGGGGGCCGGAGCTTGTGAAGCGAAGGCCCGACATCGCGATGGAGCGGGTGGAAAAACTCCTGACCAGGATGTATCGCACCAACGCCGACTTCGTGTTCACGGTGACGCGCGATTTCGTCCGCAACTGCCGGACGCCGGTGCTGATCCTGCCCGACGACATCCCGGCGCATCCTTATGCGGTCGCGATGGAGGCCGCGATGCTAGCGCCGAA
>JBAQBC010000011.1:0-3489 GCA_049286035.1 Xanthobacteraceae bacterium | reverse complement strand
GCATGATGCCATAGGGCTCGACGGACAGCGCATCGGCTGAGATCACGTAATCGCCCGACGACTTCGATGTAGCGACCAAACTGAAGAGCAAAATATCATCCATCACGAAAGCAGCCGCGCGATCCGTCTCCACCATCAAGAATGCTTCGGCATGATCCTTGGCGGCGATGATGTTGAGATCGAGATGTCGCTGTGCGCCGATTTCATTAATTTGCTTTATGTTGGTAGTGCCCGAGGTCGAGACAATTGTTTTGCCTTTCAGGTCGTCCACTGTTTTAAGACTAGATGATTTCTTCGATACGAATCGGTTGGCGGTGACAAAATGGGTAATCGTGAAGCTGACCTGTTTTTCCCTTTCAAGGTTGTTTGTGGTCGAGCCGCATTCAAGATCGACGGTGCCGTTGGCGATCAGTGGAATGCGCGTCGCTGAGGTGACAGGATTTAGCTTTACTTCGAGCTTATCCATCTTCAGGTTGGATTTAACCGCATCGACAATCTTGTAACAAAGGTCCATTGCGTACCCGATAACCCGCTGATTATCGTCATAATAGGAAAATGGAACCGATGATTCTCTGTGGCCCAGCGTGATTGCGCCTGTATCTTTGATTTTCTTCAGCGTGCCTGTCAGGTCTTGCGCGAAGGCCGGCAAACTCACGAAAATTACCGATATGATCGTGAACGCCCTGAGCTTAATAGACATTTTTCGCCCCCTGCTGAGAGACGCGGATAGTCAATTGTCTTGCTATGCTAGCGATTTCTCAAGGTGCCCAAAAGGACTGAATTCGGCCAATTATGTTCCGCGGTACAGCTCCGCTGCGGAGATGCTTATCCAACTGGCGGCATTTGATACCTACGTTCTGCCGCGCCAAAAAGCCCTGCAATCATGACGCACATCCTCCACCGACAGATCGGTCACGATTACCCCGTTGCGCTGGGCGGACAGGGAATCCTGGTCCAGGACGCGAATGGCAAGGAATACATCGACGCCTCCGGTGGGGCGGCCGTTTCCTGTCTTGGCCATTCGCATCCCGATTTGGTCGCCGCGATGACCGCGCAGCTGAGCAATCTCGAATATGCGCATAGCAGTTTCTTCACCACGCGCGTGGCGGAGGACCTCGCCGACGACCTTGTCGCGCACGCGCCCAAAGGCATCGACCATGTGCTGTTCGTCAGCGGCGGTTCGGAGGCTATCGAAGCGGCGCTCAAACTGGCGCGGCAATTTTTTGTCGAGCGCGGGGAGCCGCAGCGCACGCACATCATTGCCAGGCGACAAAGCTACCACGGCGTAACACTGGGTGCGCTCGCGGTCGGCGGCCGCGAATGGCAACGGAAGCCATTTGCTCCGTTGCTGATCGAAACGCATCACGTTTCGCCGGTTTATGAATATCGGGAGCGCCGGGCCGATGAAACTCCGAGCGAGTATGGCGAACGCCTGGCGCAGGAACTCGAAAGCACCATCAACCAGATCGGCGGTCGCCATGTGATCGCGTTTGTCGCCGAGACGATCGTGGGCGCCACGATGGGGGCGGTCCCGGCGGTGCCTGGCTATTTCAAGCGTGTGCGCGAAATTTGCGACCGGCATGGAATTCTGCTCATCCTCGATGAAGTGATGTGCGGAACAGGACGCACGGGAACGCTGCACGCTTGCGAACAGGAAGGTGTTGCGCCGGATTTGATGGCCATCGCCAAGGGGCTGGGTGGTGGCTTCGCGCCGATCGGCGCGCTCCTGATCGGGAATGAGATCTTTGCCCAAGTCGCCGGCGGCTCGGGCGCCTTTCAGCACGGCCACACCTATATGGGCCATCCACTCGCTTGCGCGGCGGCGCTGGCCGTGCAGCAGGTGATCCGTCGCGACGACTTGCTCACGAATGTGCGCAAGCAGGGCGCGAATCTCTCTCGCCGGCTGGGCGAGCGTTTTAGCAATCATGGCTTCGTTGGCGACATGCGCGGGCGCGGGCTGTTTCAGGGGATCGAATTGGTGCGCGATCGCAGCACCAAGGAGCCGTTCGATCCGGCGTTGAAGATGCATGCCCGCGTCAAGCGCGAAGCGATGGCGCGCGGGCTGATGGTCTATCCAATGGGCGGCACCGCGGATGGCCGGCGCGGTGACCACGTCTTGATTGCGCCGCCGTTCATCGTAGACGCTGCGGCAATCGATACCATCGCCGACCGCCTCGGGGAGGCAATCGACGCCGCCACCGCCGAGATCGAATGAGGCGTTCGTCGGGACTTTAAGGCGTATCCAATGCGTAGGAGGAGTGACATGAAGTCTGCAATCGGGATCATCGCAGCGGCCTGTTTACTCGTCGGCGCGGAAGCACCTGCCGCGGCAGAAGACCTGGAAGGCACTCTCAAAAAGATCAAGGAGACCGGCGGTATTACGATCGGTTATCGCGAGAGCTCGCTGCCTCTGTCATGCCTCGACGATAAGTTGATGCCGGTCGGCTTCTCGATCGAGTTATGCAAGCGCGTCGTGGACGCCGTGAAGGCGAAGTTGGGCATGCCGGATCTCAACGTCAAATACAATCCGGTGACCTCGGCAACCCGTATCCCGCTCGTCGCCAATGGCACGGTCGACATCGAATGCGGCTCGACCGCCAATATGACGATCCGACAGCAGCAGGTCGGATTTTCCTACACATTCTTCGTCCCGCAGTTCAAATGGATTGTGCATGTCGATAGCAAGATCAAGAGTGCGGACGATCTGCGGGGCAAGACCGTCGCGGTGACGGCCGGGACCAACACTGCGGTGTTCGTCAACAAGATGAACAACGGGGAGAATCTTGGCATGACGATCACGCAGGGGAAGGATCACGCCGAATCCTTCCTGCTGGTCGAGACCGGACGCGCGAGCGCCTGGATGGAAGATGACGTCCTGCTCGCAGGCTTCCGCGCGAATGCGAAAAGCCCCGCTGATTTCAAGCTTCTCGACAAGTCTTACCCGTCCGACCCCTATGCGCTAATGATTCGAAAGGACGATCCGCAGTTCAAGGCGCTGGTCGATGAGGCGCTCGCGCAGCTGATGCGCTCGGGCGAGTTCGAAAAACTCTATACGCAGTGGTTCGAGCGTCCGATCCCGCCCAGGGGCGTGAACATGGACCTGCCCATGTCGGACGCCCTTAAGCACGACATCAAAGAGCCGAACGACAAGCCAAATTCGTGAACGGGTGGTCAATCGGGTGCGCGTGGATATCGATGACGATTGTCTCCTAAGGGTCATAGGCGGACATTTAGGAATGTCCGACCGATGTCTGCTTTACCTCCGAAAGCGGACATTCGGAGGTGCAAAATACCATGTCCGCTAAGTGCCACAAGCAGACATCGGCGCTCTTATTCGATCACCTCGTCGGCGCGGGAAAGCAGAGTCGCAGGTATCTCAACGCCAAGTGCTTTCGCGGTCCTGAGGTTGATCACGAGCTTAAATTTCGTCGATTGTAGAACTGGCAGGTCCGTTGGCTTGGTTCCCTTGAGAATCCGCCCAACGTAGAC
>JBAQBC010000010.1:0-46630 GCA_049286035.1 Xanthobacteraceae bacterium | reverse complement strand
CCTCTGCGCGGCGCCGGGCGGCAAGACCGCGCAGCTGGCGCTTGCCGGCGCTCATGTGACCGCGCTCGATCGCGCGCCAGCGCGGCTACAACGCTTGCGCGACAATCTCGCACGCCTTGCGCTTAAGGCCGAAATCGTCACCGCCGATGTCGAGGAATGCTCTGCCGACCCGTTTGATGCCGTGCTCCTGGACGCGCCGTGCTCCTCGACCGGGACCATTCGCCGCCATCCCGACGTGCCGTGGCTCAAAAATGCCGGCGACATCGTCAAGCTCTCCGCGTTGCAGCGCCGCCTCCTCGATCGCGCACTCGCTCTGACCAAGCCCGGCGGGACGCTCGTTTACTGCACCTGTTCGCTCGAGCCGGACGAAAATGAAGCGGTCGTCGCCGGTCTGCTCGCGCGCGCGCCCAAGGTGCGGCGCGTGCCGATTACTGCTGCCGAAGTCTTCGGCTGCGCGGAGTTCATCAGCAAAGATGGCGACCTGCGAACCTTGCCGTGTCACTTTCCCGATAGCGATTCGCGGTTTGCGGGGATCGATGGTTTCTATGCCGCCCGGCTGCTAAAAGACCAGTAAACTTAAGAGTTTGGGCCACCATTGGCCGGGGCGCGAGCGTTTCGTTATGGTCGCGCGGGAGGGGTGTGCAGAGAGGGCGAGCGAAGCCGATGTCGCGCATTGCGGTCGCGAACCATGCGAAGCTGTCGTGGCTTCTGCTTCGCGGCGCGTTGCGGCGCATCGCCGGCCGCGCCAACGGCCACCCGGTGTTTCGCTGGCCGTTCACCCCGTTCAAATCCGACCGCCTCGTCATCGCGCCGCAGGATCTGCGCACCGCCGACGCAACCCGGGCCACCGAAATCTATTCCGGACGCTTCGCCTTCGCCGGAAAGGTCGTGGTTTGCGACCGGCGCTCGATCTTCGAGATGGAGCCGCCATCGGACGAATGGGCTGCGGCGCTGCTGGGTTTTGGCTGGCTTCGCCATTTGCGCGCCGCTGAATCTGGAATAACACGCGCGAATGCGCGCGCACTGGTTGACGAGTGGATTTCCTTCCAGGGTGGCTGGCACTCGATCGGCTGGCGTCCGGACGTGCTGGCGCGCCGCATCATCTCCTGGCTCAGCCAGTCGACTCTGGTTTTGCAGGACGCTGATGTGCGCTTTTATCGGCGCTATCTGCGAAGTTTGCTGCGTCAGGTCCGTTATCTCCGCCACACCGCCGGCGATGCGCGGCGTGGCGTCGCGCGCTTGCAGGCCGTGATCGCGCTGAGCTACGCCGCGCTCTGCATTGCCGGTCAGGCGCGTCATATCAAATCGATGACTGAACGCCTCAAAGGCGAACTCGAGCGGCAGATTCTTCCCGATGGTGGGCACGCCAGCCGCGATCCCGGCGCGGTCATTGAAATCCTGCTGGACTTGTTGCCGCTGCGCCAAGCCTTCGCCTCGCGCAATATCGCACCGCCGCAGGCGCTGCAAAATGCGATCGACCGCATGATGCCGATGCTGCGCTTCTTCCGCCATTCCGAGGGCACTTTCGCGCATTTCAACGGCATGGGCGCGACGCCCGCCGATCTGCTGCTGACCTTGTTGGCTTATGACGAGGCCCGCGGCGCGCCATTCGCCAATGCACCCTATTCGGGCTATCAGCGGTTGGCGGCAGGCGGCGCCGTTGCCGTCGTCGATACCGGATGCGCCCCGCCGATCGAGATGAGTCTCGATGCCCACGCCGGATGCCTGTCGTTCGAGTTCTCCGCGCCCAGGCAGAGCCTGATCATCGTCAATTGCGGCATGCCGACGATTGGCCGGGAGAACTGGCGCCCGATCGCGCGGGCCACGGCCGCGCACTCCACGGTGACATTCAACGATGCGTCCTCGGCGCGCTTTGTTGAATTGGCGACGTTTCGGCGCATGCTCGGCGGTTCCCCGATTGTCGGCGGACCAACGCGCGTGACGGTGAACCGCGAGGAGAGTTCCGATACGATTGCGTTGCGCGCGATGCACGACGGCTACGCCGCGCGTTTCGGCATTCTCCACGAGCGCGTTTTGATCTTATCGACCGACGGCATGCGGCTCGAAGGCGAGGATATTTTCCTGGACGCCGACGGCGAGTCGCGGGTGCGCAGCGCGCGCGACGAATTCGCCATCCGCTTCCACCTCCATCCCACGGTGAGGGCGACGTGCTTGACCGACGGGCATGGCGTCATGCTGATGACGCCGAACAAGGAAGTGTGGACGTTTAGCGCGCATCACGATCAGGTCGAGCTCGAGGATAGCGTCTACCTTGCTGGAAGCGAGGGTCCGCGCCGAACCTTGCAACTGGTCATTCGCGGACATGCGCGCACAGCCGCGCGCGTCCAATGGCTGCTGCAAGCCCATCCTTCAGTGGGCGCGAACGGCGGCGCTACGCGGCAAGCGGACGAGGAGGAGCCAAGACTTCCGTTATAAGACTTCCATTATAAGATTGCCGTTATGAGAATAGTTTCGATCAAACAAATGGAACGCATATAGGAGCACGATGAGCGACAATTTGCGCCGCGTCACGCGCGCGCTGGTTTCAGTTTCCGACAAATCGGGCGTGGTGGATTTCGCGCGTGCGCTTGCCGGGTTCGGCATTGAACTGATTTCGACCGGCGGCACGCGCAAGATTCTCAGCGATGCCGGGTTGAAAGTGCTCGATGTCAGCGAGCTCACCGGCTTTCCGGAAATGATGGACGGCCGCGTCAAGACGCTGCATCCGGCGGTGCACGGCGGATTATTGGCAAGACGCGGCAATTCCGAACATGTCGAAGCCATGCGTGTGCACAAAATCCGCCCGATCGATATTGTGGTCGTGAACCTTTATCCTTTCGAAGCGACGGTGGCCGGCGGCGGCGATTTTGCCGCCTGCATCGAGAACATCGACATCGGCGGCCCGGCGATGATTCGCGCTGCCGCCAAGAATCACGACGATGTTGCGGTGCTGGTCGACGCGAGCGATTATGCCGCGCTGATCGAGGAGCTCGAGCGCCACAACGGCAGCACGAGCCTGGCGCTGCGCCGGCGGTTCGCCGCCAAGGCCTATGCGCGCACCGCTGCCTATGATGCGGCGATCGCCAATTGGTTCGCCGGCGCGATCAAGGAGTTCGCGCCCGATTATCGCGCGTTCGGCGGCCGGCTTGTGGAAGCGCTGCGTTATGGCGAGAACCCGCATCAGTCGGCGGCCTTCTATCGCACGCCCGAGCCGCGCTTTGGCGTCGCCACCGCGCGCCAGGTCCAGGGCAAGCAGCTCTCCTACAACAACATCAACGACACCGACGCGGCCTACGAATGCGTCGCCGAGTTCGATCCGGCGCGCACCGCCGCTTGCGCCATCATCAAGCACGCCAATCCCTGCGGTGTGGCGGAAGCCGAGAGCCTGGTCGATGCCTATCGCCGGGCCTTTGCCTGCGACCGCACCTCGGCATTCGGCGGCATTGTCGCGCTCAACCGCACGCTCGATGCCGAGGCGGCGCGCGCCATTACCGAGATTTTCACCGAAGTGATCATCGCCCCGGATGCGACCGAGGAGGCGATCGCGCTTGTTGCAGCGAAGAAGAACTTGCGGCTTCTACTTGCCGGCGGGCTGCCCGATCCGCGCGCCGCCGGTTTGACGGCGAAGACGGTTGCCGGCGGACTTCTGGTGCAGACCCGCGACAACGCCGTGGTCGACGACATGGATTTGCGGCCGGTGACGAAGCGTGCTCCGACCAATGCCGAATTGCGCGATCTCGGTTTTGCGTTCCGTGTCGCAAAGCACGTCAAGTCAAATACGATCGTCTACGCCAAAGACCTGGCGACGGTGGGCATCGGCGCCGGCCAGATGAGCCGCGTCGATGCCGCGCGTATCGCGGCGCGCAAGGCGCAGGACGCCGCACGCGAAGCGGGGCTGAAAGAACCTGCCACCAAAGGGTCGGTGGTCGCTTCGGACGCTTTTTTCCCGTTCGCCGACGGTTTGCTAGTGGCCATCGAAGCCGGCGCGACCGCGGTGATCCAGCCCGGCGGCTCGATGCGCGACGATGAAGTAATCGCGGCCGCCGACGCCCACGGCATCGCCATGGTCTATACCGGCACGCGGCATTTTCGGCACTAGCGTGGAAGACGCGCCGCGACGCACGTCACCTTAGATCGAGCCGCTAATCCACTGCTCGAGCTTCTGCTTCGGCTGCGCGCCGATCTGGCGCGACGCCAGCTGGCCGTCTTTGAATAGCATCAGCGTGGGAATCGACATGATGCCGTATTTCGCCGCCGTGCCGGGGTTCTCATCGACATTGAGCTTGACGATTTTCACCTTGCCATTGAGCGAGGTGGAAATTTCTTCAAGCGCCGGCGCGATCATCCGGCACGGGCCGCACCATTCCGCCCAGAAATCAACGACTACAGGACCGCTCGCCTTGAGCACATCCTTCTCAAACGTGGCATCGGTTGTTTTGTCGACCATGAAATACCTCGTCTTTCAGGGAGTCGTCGGTTCTGGGGAAAAGCGCAGAATCGGCCGCCCAATGAATCGGGCGCTGAACGTATGAATGCGTTGCCTGGGCGTCAAGCCGCGGTTACCGGAGCGTGACTGCGCTGCGTTCCATGCTGGGCTAGCTGAGTTTCGAGCGCGGCGTCCAAGGTCGAGGCGGGAATCTCCAGCAAAACCGGCCCGGCGCTGAAGATGAGCGCTGCGCGCGCGCTTTTGCCTGGATAAATGCGCGCCAGGACCGCTCGATACAGCGCCAGCTGCGCGATGTAGGCGGGCGGCACGTCGTCTAGGCGGCCCGGTACGAAGCTATCAGTCTTGTAATCGACGACGAGAACGGTGTTGTCTGTGGCGATCAGCCGATCCACTTGACCGGCGACCGGAACGGGGTCGCGATCCGGGCGCGAAATTCGGCCGACGATCGGCACTTCCGGCCGGCTTCCCGCGGCAAAGACATCGGCAAATTTGTCGTCTTCGAGAATTGCGAAAACGTGCCGTGCGATTTCGCTGCGCTCGTCCGGCGAAAGGTCCCGGGCGGCATTGCCGAGATAGTGCTCAAGCGCCGGCCTGCGCGCCGCCGGCGCAATATCCGGCAGCGACTGCATAAGCCGATGCACGATCCGCCCGCGCTGCAGTGCCTTGTGCCGATCGGCGGCGCCGCCCGGCGCTGTCGGTCCAGCCTCCTCGTCAAAAGCTGAGGAGGGCGCCAATGGTACCGGCCGAGGCTGTTGAATCGGCGCGACCTGCCGCAGCCAGGATGGCAATTCCGGCTCTGCGGTTTTGGCCGGCGCGCCCGGCGCCCCCGCTGGGGCAGACCCTGCCGCGGGCCGGCCGAAGCGCAGGACTTTCTCGCCGCCGTCAGTCTCCTCGACCAGCTGCGGATCGAGCGCCGCGCGGACGAGATCGTACCAGCAACCGTCCGGCCGCTTTCTTTCGCCGTCGGCGCCGCAAATGATTAGCCGGTCGGCGGCGCGCGTTATCGCCACATAGAGGAGCCGCCGATATTCGTCGCGCGCCTCGGCGAGCGCCGCCTGCCGCGCGCTTCCCATGGCAGACGAGTCGTCGGCTTTTTTCGCGGCCCAGACCACGCCGCCGCCGGAGAGCGTCAGAAGCCGAGGCTGCCGCGGGCCGGCCGGTGGGGTCATGGTGTCGGCCAGGATCACGAGCGGCGCTTCAAGACCCTTGGCGCCATGAACGGTCATGACGCGCACTTCGTCACGAGCGATCTCCATGTCGCGCTTCACTTCGGCGCGCGCCTGGCGCAGCCAGGAGAGAAAGCCCTGCAGCGAAGGCGTCTCGCGGCCTTCATATTCAAGCGCCAGATTGAGAAACTCATCGAGCGCGTCGTTCGCCTCGGGGCCGAGGCGGGCCAGAAAGCGGCGCCTCCCTCCGCCGGCACCAAGTACCTGCGCGTAAAAATCGAATGGCGTCTCGCGCTTGGCCAATTCGGCGAGCTTGCCGAGGCGCGCCGCCGCCCCCGCGAACAGCGGCATCTCGGCGGCTCTGCGGTTGAGCGCGGCACGCAGTGGCAATGGCCCGCGATCCCAGGCCAGCGCAAACAAATCGTCGTCACTAAAACCGAACAACGGACTGCGCAGTACCGTAGCAAGCGCGAGATCGTCGTCGGGTAAGAGCAGCGCGTCGGCAAGCACCATCAAATCCATGACCGCAATATGCTCGGTGAGCATGAGGCGGTCGGCGCCCGCGACCTCGACATTTTCATTTTTCAACGCGCGGATGATGGCCTCGAACAATTCGCCGCGCTGGCGCACCAGCACCAGGACGTCGCCATAGCGCAAGGCGCGACCCGCCATCCCGACCGGTTCGCGGGCTTCGACAAGCCGCCGCACGGTGCGCGCGATCCGCCGCGCCAGTTTCACCCGCGGGCTGGTCTCGCTGACCTGGTCGAATGGCGCATCCCAGCCGTCGATCTCGGCGCTTTTCTCCGGTTCGACCGGCTCCCAGACCTCGACCAGGCCGACAGGCGCCTGCGGCAGCGCGATATGCGGCGGAAATCCGTCGGCGTCGGACGAGACGCTCGCCGCAATCGCTTTGTCGCGGAAGACGGCATCGACGGCGGCAAGGATGTTCGCTCCGGAGCGGAACGAATGCTTGAACTCGCGAAACAGGAAGCTGCGCCGGCCGGCTTGATGCGCGCGCTCGAAGTAGCGGCGCATTTCGGCAAATTCTTTCGGCGCGGCGTTCTGGAACGAATAGATCGATTGCTTCTCATCACCGACCGCGAACACGGTTCGCGTCGCGGGCCGCGCGCCGGCGCCGGCGGTGAATTCGGCGGAAAGCCTGCGCACGATCTGCCATTGCTTGCTGCTGGTGTCCTGCGCCTCGTCGATCAGAAGATGATCGACGCCGAAGTCGAGCTTGTAATGAACCCAAGCGGCGTCGACGTTGCTGAGAAGTTCGAGCGTCTTGTCGATCAGATCGTCGTAGTCGGCGAGACCGCGGCGATCCTTCTCGGTTTGATAGCGCCGCAGGATCTCGTGCGCGATGGTGAGCAGCGCGGCCGAGCGGTCCCGGCAGATCACGGCGCGAAGCCGCTCCAATAGTGCACAAACCCGCGCCTGTTCGGCCGTGAGCCGTTCAACAAAGTCCTTATCTTTGATGGCTTGCGTAACGATCGACCGCCGCGCCGTGCGTTCGTTCGCGGTACAGAAAATCTCGAGATAGGTGTCGACACGGTCGGATATCGACAACGAGGCAAGCTGGCGAAACCGCCGTGCTTGGTCGCGATCGCTCTTGCCGCCTTCTTCAAGCGCGGCGGCGATGATCGGCCATTCCTCTGACGGAATGAGCGATCGCGTGAAGAATTCGTGCTCGATGCTGTCGCGGGTTTCGCCAGGCTCGAGGCCAAGCTGGCGTGACATCGCAGCGATTGCCGCTTCCACGCCGCCAGCAGCGACCACCCAGCGCGCGACGGCCTCGCGTGCTGCGATCGCTGCCCGGATGGCATCGCGGAAGCTCTGATCGGACGCGGCGGTGATGGCCGCTGCCAAAGCACGGCCCATCGTGCTCTCGGGAGTTCGCGCCGCTTCGAGCAAGAGATCGAGCGTCAATCGCTCCAGAAGTTGCGTCTGTTCGGTCTCATCGAGCACGTCGAAGCGCGCGGCGACATGGGCCTCGAACGGGAACTGGTGCAAAAGCCGCGTACAGAATGCATGGATCGTGTGCACTTTGAGTCCGCCCGGTGTCTCCAGCGCCCGGGCGAACAAACGCCGCGCCAAAGCGCGACGGGGGGCATCGGGTTCGATCTCTGAGCGCGAGCTGATCGCCCCGTCGAGCGCAGCGTCGTCGAGCGTGGTCCATTCGGCGAGCGTGTCGAACACGCGCTTGGCCATATTGGCGGCCGCGGCCTTGGTGAAAGTGATACAGAGAATTTTCTCGGGTGCGACGCCTTCCAAGAGGAGGTTGATGACGCGCTGCGCCAGGACATGCGTCTTGCCCGATCCGGCATTAGCCGCGACCCAGGCCGAGACCGCGGGGTCGGCGACGGCGCGCTGTAAATCGCGAATCTGAAGCGGGATGATGTCCGGCTTGATCATTCGCCACCAACAAAATCGTCCGTAACGCCGCCCGAGCTCGACCATTCCTTCACGCGCGCGAGATGATCGTAGTCGCCGTAATGCGTGCGCCACATCGGGTGGACGAGCGAGCGATACGGCGTCTCGTCATCGTCGAAAAGCTGCGCAAGCTCCGTCAGCTTGGCCAAAGCACGATCGGCCTGGCTGTCTGGAGTGGTGCCGTCCTTAAATTGGATCGGTTTAACTTCGCCCGCGGGGTCGCCGCCTCTTAACTGCACGTAGAGCAGTTCGCCGACCGAGCCGCCGGCGGCAATCCCCTCAAAGCCGCCACCGCGCAGTATTGCCGCTTCCAATGTGAGCTGCGGGGCGAGGCCCGTGCGCACCTGCTTTTCGGTCCGCGCCGCACCGGTTTTATAGTCCAGAATGACGTACCGGCCATCGCGGCAAAGTTCGATCCGATCGGCAACGCCGCGTAATTTGAAGGTGCCGTCGCGCAGCGCAATCTCGATCTTGCCGTGGGTTTCGGCGGTGAGTGAAACGATGGCTCCGCGACGCTCGGCCTCCCAGCGCGCGAACCAGTGCGCGATGCGCACAAATCGCGGCCACCAGAACGCGCGTGCCTCGGGAAAATCCTCCAAGGCGGCAAAGCGCGGCTCGCCCAGCGCAATCAGTGCACCAACGGAATCGGCTGGCAGCTCCTTGACGTAGGTCTGGGCAAACTCGGCGATGGCGGCATGAATGATGCTGCCGCGCTCGGCGGCGCCAGGTTCGGTATCGACGGGATCGAGCGGGCGCAGCCGCAACACATGTTTGGCGTAAATCGTGTACGGATCGCGCAGCCAGTCCTCGATCTCGGTGACCGACAGACTTTTTGGTCGCGCCGCGCGCTGCGGCTTGGGCGCGGGCTGCGCCGCCGCCGTGATGCGCTCGGGCCGGTCGAGTTGCCGCGCCCAGGACAGATAACGGTTGCCCCGCGTCACTACCTCGTTCCAGCGCTCACCCGTCAGCGCCGCAAGGCGCTGGATGAAACGCGACGGCATCGCCGGCGCGCCGCCAATCTTCGCAGCCCGGCTGAGCACTACTTCGCGGGCGTTGACGAGCTGGGCGAAGTCGTGAGCGCTAAGCCCGATGCGCCGCTCCGGCAGATCGAGTCCAAGCGCAAGCCGCATCCGTCGGCTGAGCCAGGCATCGGAATTGGTCTCCGGCGGCCACTTGCCCTCGACCAGGCCGCCGAGCACAACGCGGTCGCTCTCGGTGAGCCGCGCTTCGAGGAGACCCAAAATTCGCACCTGCGCGCCGGCTCCCGTGGCCTGCCGCACGAACTTTCCCATCAGCACGGTCTTGAACAATTCCACATACTCGGATTTCACGAGCTGCAGCTGCGCCGCCGCACTGCTGGCCGCGACTTCATCGAATGCATCTTCGAGTTTGGTTGCCTCTGGACCGAGAAACGCCGCCTCCGCATCGTGCTGTTTCGAAAGCGCGGCAAGCACGGCGCGATGCCGCCGGGCGAACTCCGCGAGCGGGTAGCGTGCGTCGTCCATCGCTTCGAGTGGCTCAAGCGCGGCCGTCAGCCGCGCGACCAGCTGGGTTGCCTCGGCGAGCGCATCGTCAGTTAGCGTCGTACGGTGATCGGACGGATGCAGTTCGCTCGCTTCGCCACGGTGGAATTTGCCGAGCTGGAAGCGAAAATTCTCCAGCGCTCCCGCCAGGCTCCCCGTTCCGGGACGCGGGCGAGGTCCACGCAGGATCGCGCGTTCAAGTACGGCGATCGCGCGCTCACGCCGCGCGAAATCAAGCCGTAGCAGCGGATGTTTGAGCAGAGCCAGCAAATCGACCGGCACGGCGCCGTGCAGCGCCACGAGCGCGGCAAGCCGGGCAAAAACACCAGCCGACGTATCAGCGAGTGCTTCGCCCCCTGAGTCTTCTGCGGTGATATCCCAGCGACCGAGCGCGGCGGAGACACGGCGCGCCAATGCCCGATCCGAAGTGACGAGAGCTGCGGTCTTGTTCTCCTGCACCGCTTCGCGCAGCGCCACCGCGATGGCGAGCGTTTCTTCCTCGGGATTGGCCGCTTCGATCATGCTGACGTTGTGCAGCGCCGCCGTCATGTGCGCGGTGAAGCCGGCATCGGCGGCATTGGCACGCCATTTTTCGGTTGCGTCCGCGGGGCGCAGCGCCTCGGATATCAGCCGTTCGCGCCCGCGCGCCGGAGCCAAGGCGACCACCGCATCGCGCTTGACGCCCATGCGGGTCAACAGCGCTTGCATCGCGAATTGGGGATGTCCCGGCGCCGTAGCTGCGCCCTTGCTTTCGTCGCCGGCAATTAGCCGCCAGCTCTCTTCGTCGAGATCGGTATCGAGCCCCGGCAGTACCACGGCGCCGTGTGGCAGCCGCGCAATGGCGGCGATCAACTCGGCGGTCGCCGGAATCGATCCGGTCGAACCGGCGACAATCACCGGCCCATCGGGCTTGCGCGCCAGCCGCGCCGTCTCGGCTTTGATCAGCGCGTCGCGGCGCGCCATCGGTTCAATCGCTTGCTCTTCGTGCAGAACCTCCGGCCAGCGTTCGCGCGCGATCTGCAAAAAACGCAGTGTGAGCTGCCAGAACGTGTCGAACTCGTCCGGCACCAGTTCATCCAGCCGCTCCCACGGCACGTTACGCGTTGTCATGTCGTCCATGAGCCGGGCGAGATCATCCGCCAGAGCGGAAGCCGCCGCCGGGGTTTGCGCCACGAGCGGCGTCCCGGTCGCGCCGCGGACTTCCGGCGATTGCGACCACGCTATCACCAGGCGCGTCAGCAGGAGCTTGCGTTCAAGCCCGCCCAGCGCCGGCGGCAATGCCAATGCATCCGCGGCGATGCCGCCGCCCGCGCTCTCGGCGAAGGCGATCTCGTCTTCATCGATGTCACCGATGGCGACGATGCGCGGCAGGATCGCGCCGTCGCCGCGAAGCTCGTTAAGAAACGCCTCGCGCATCAGCCGACAGGCGCGGCGCGTCGGCAGATAAAGCGTCGCCGAGGACAGCACCAGCGGATCGTCGGCAAAATCGAAGCCGAGCTTGCCGTCGTGCAGTGCCTTGATCAGCGTCGGCAAAAACGGCGCCGACGCCGGGATGTTGAAAACGCGAGGAGTCATGTGGGGATCGCGGAAATGGCCGCGACAGTCTAGCAGAGCTTATGCCGTTGCCGCGAGCGCCGCCTCCGCCGCAGAGACCGCTTCCGGCGTGCCGACATGCATCCAGACGCCATCGAGGCGCAAGCCGAACAATCGCCCTGCGGCAGCCGCGCGATCGAACAAGGGGGTCAGCGCGAACGCACCTTGGGGGGTTGCCGCGAACAGCGCCGGCGAAAGGATTGCCGCGCCGGCATAGATGAACGGCGCTACTTCGTGTTCGCCGCGCCGGCGCAGCCGGCTGTCCGCGAGCATGCTGTAATCGCCGCGCCCTTGATAGCCGAGGCTGCCGACGCTCGGAGCCAACAATAGAAGCGCGTCCATTGCGTTGGCGTCGAAATTTTCTGCCAGGCGTTCGAAGTTGGGCTTAACGCCGTCCAGCCACAGCGTGTCGGAATTGACCAGGAAGAACGGTGCAGCGCCGAGCTGCGGCAGCGCCTTGGCGATGCCGCCGCCGGTGCCCAGAAGGTTTTCGCGTTCGTCGGAAATGATGATCCGGGGGCGCTTCCGTGCCGCCAAATGCCGTTCCACGGCATCGGCAAGATGATGCACATTGACAATCGCGCGTTCGACGCCGGCTTCCGCCAGACGATCGAGGCCGTAATCGATCAGCGATCGCCCGCCGACGGTCACCAGCGGCTTTGGCACATGGCCGTTATACGGCCGCATGCGCGTGCCAAGGCCGGCCGCCAATACGATCGCGCTTTTCGGCATCATCGCGCTGCCCCATCCAGCCCAGAGCGCAATCGCGCTGCGCCCTCAATTTTTTTGTTTGCGCATAATCTTGTCCGAAAACCGGTTCCCACTTTTCGGGATCATGCGTTCCAGCCCGAATCGCCGCATCATAACCCATCCGGAGATGGCACATTTGCGGCATACCAGTCTTTGAGCGCCGCCAGCGCCGGATGCGCCAGGGACCGTTGTAAGTAGCCCCACAGCCGCGGCATATGCCGCAGATATCCCGGCTTGCCGTCCCGCCGCTGCAGCCGGGCGAAAATGCCGAGGATCTTCGTCGCGCGCTGCGCCGCCAGCGTGGCGTAAAGGAGCGTGAAGCCGCCGGTATCGAAACTGCGATCTTGGCTTAGGCGCGCGCGCACGTAACGTCCGAGCAGGTTCATTTCCATATTCTCAGGAACGTCGACGCGGGCGTCCTGCAGCAGTGAAGCAACGTCGTAGGCCGCAGGTCCGATCAGCGCGTCCTGAAAATCGACCAGGCCGATGCGGGCGATGCCCTCGCGCTGCGGCAACCACAAGAGATTGGGCGAATGATAATCGCGCAGCACCCAAGTCGCCGGCGCTTCCATCGTCGGCTCCAAGGCATTGCGCCACAATGTCACGAATGCGGCGCGCGCCGCCTCGCCCACGGGCGCGCCGGCATGAACGAGATACCAATCGAGTAAGAGCTCGGCTTCAATCAGAAAAGCACCGATGTCATAGCGCGGTAGGCGGTAGTCGAGCGCGCTCGTGACCGGCAAGCGGTTCGGCAGATTGCGTGCGTGGAGCGAAGCCAAAAGATCGACAGCGGTCGCGTATCGCACTTCAACGGGCGTCGGGGGATCGCCGCTGACGATGCGCTCGTCGCCCAGGTCCTCCATCAGGATCAGGCCGTGATCGAGGTCGGCGTGCAGGATTTCTGGGGCGGAGAGGTCGATCCGCCGCAATCCTGCGGCGAGCGCGATATAGGGCACGATATCTTCGGCAAGGTGCGCGATGGCGCTGTATGGCTTGCCGTCGCGAACCGGCGGACCATCAGGCCGCCGCGGCGCGTTCATGAGAACGGCAGTCCGATTGCTCCAGGTGAGCCGCTCGAAGATTCGCGTTGACGCATCGCCTTGCATGCGTCGCCGCTGCGCCTCGCCAAATCCGGCCTCGTCAATGAAGCCGCGCACCAGAGCGATCCGTTCGGCCCGCGCGGCCAACGCGCCATAGCCGGTATAGCGGATCTGGCGGACATTGGGCCCGGCGGCGGGCGCAAGGGCGAAGGCGATATCGAGCCGGTCGGCCGGCAACGCTCCCGCGGCGCGGTCGGGCCATTCCATTAGGACCACCGCGCCGTCCGGCACATCATCGAAGCCGAGTTCGGCAAGCTCGGCGGCGCTCCTCACCCGGTATAGATCGGCATGGACGAGCGTGAAGCGCGGCAGCTCGTAATTTTGCACCAATGTAAAAGTCGGACTCGGCACCTCGATCGTCTCGTCGCCGCTGAGATGGCAAATGAGAGCGCGCGCAAACGTCGTCTTTCCGGCGCCGAGGTCGCCAGACAGCGTGACGAGGTCGCCGGGTTCGAGCGCGCCCGCGAGATCCGTTGCGAAGCGCCGGGTCGCCTCTTCATCAGGCAATGTTACGGTAAAGCTTGCGCCCCGGGGCGCTGTCAAAAGCATCTTTCGTCCCGCTACTCCGCCGCCGTCAGGTTGGCGGCTTCGGCGAGGGGAAAGGTACATGTGACGGTGGTGCCTTGTCCTACGGCAGAAGCAATCGTCACCTCGCCGCCGTGCAATTCTACAAACGACCGGACCAGCGAAAGCCCAATGCCGGGGCCGCGGTAGCGCGAGCCGAGCGAATGGGTTTCGAACCAGTCGAACACTTTTTCGAGCATGTCCTCCGGGATGCCGGGGCCCGTGTCGGTAACGGAGAACACGATGGCGTCGGGCCGGCGTTCGGCATGCAAAGTGACGGTCGAGCCGGGTGGAGAAAAATTCAAGGCGTTCGCCAAAAGATTGAATAGGATCTGACGCAGTCGCAGCTTGTCGGCGACGAAACTGCCGATATTGGACGGCGCATTGATGTCGAGCGTGACGCCGCCGCTGACGGTGCGGTCTTGGACACCTTCGGCCGCCGCCATCATGGTTTCGCGAATATCCACCGAAGTAAGCTCGAGTTGCATGCGTCCGGCATCTATGGTCGCCAGATCGAGAATATTATTGATCAGTGCCAACAATGTATTGGTCGAGACAGTGATGTATTCAAGATATTCGCGCTGCTTCTCGGTCAAAGGACCTGTTGCCGGATCACCGAGCAGGTGGACGAAGCCGATAATATTGGTGAGCGGCGAACGCAGCTCGTAGGAGACGTGATGGACGAAGTCGACCTTGATCTTGTCGGCGTCTTCCAGCGCCTCGTTACGCTCCCGCAGCGCCCGCTCGACGTTGACTGAATCGCTCACGTCATGAAACGTCACCAGCGTCGCGCCATCGGGGAGCGGCAACGTGCTGCAGTCGATGACCCTGCCGTCACGCCGTTCAATGCGGCCGCGCGTCGTTTCGCGACTTTCCATCGCGGTGACCGCTTCGCGCAAAGCCCGCCAAACCGGCGCATCGCCGTGCAGCGGCTGGCATAAAGCGGAAATTTTCTCGATGTGCGGCCGGTCGGACAGCACTCGCGACGATAGCCGCCACATCGATTCAAATGCGGCGTTGTGCAGTCGTAGCCGGCCATCGCTGCCGAAAACCGCGACTCCCTCGGCGAGCTTGTCGAGCGTTTCGCCCTGAATGTGGATCAGCTCCTCGAAACGCCGCTCGAGATCTAGCCGTTCGCTCACATCGTGGAACAGGTAAGTCACGCCGCCGTCGGGATTGGGAGTCGTCACCACGCGCAAGGTGCGTCCGTCCGGCAGATGCCAGGTGTGGTCTTTTGCTTCGACGGTGCGATAGGCTTCGTGCAGCTGCGATTTCCATTGCCGAAAGTCGCGCTCCTCAGGGAGCTTGCGTCCCATGCGCAACAATTCGATCACGGCAGAATCGGTGGGCCGCTGATCGAGAAATGCGGCGTCGAGATTCCACAGCGTGCGATAGGCCTCGTTGTAAAACGTCAATCTGTGACTGGCATCGAACATGGCGACGCCGGTGGGAAGCTGATCGAGCGTGCGGCGATGCGCGTCCGCGAGCCGAGTGAGCGCACCGCGCATGGTTTCGACTTCGGTCGCGTCGACGCCGATGCCGGCACTGCCCGCTTCGGTAACGAAATCGAGCACGTCGAAGGTTCGCTGCGCGCCGCCGACGGCCGTGCGCAGCCGTGCGGAATAGGCGCGGCCGGCGAGCCGTGCCTGCGCAACGCTTTCTCGCGCCGCCTGATCGAGAAGCTCCAGGCGGCGGTCGACCGCCTCGGCGGCGCTCTTTGCCTCGACCGCGCGCGCATAGGCGTTATTGACGAAGGTCAACCGCCCGGCCGCGTTTCGCGTCCACACCGGCGAGGGCAGGGTCTCGACCACGGCCCGCAACGCCACGGCTTCCGCCGCCAGATTTTCATAACGATCGAGTAATTCAACGAGTTCGCGCTTGATGCCGCCGGCATCTTTCAGCCGCAGCACCACATGTCCGCCCACCGCGCGGCCTTGCGCCTCGATCGGATGTCCCGCAAGCGTACTCAGCGCCATTGAAAACGGCTCGCCGCGTGCGCGCAGCGCCTTGACGGCCCGCGCCATCGCGGCGGCTTTGCCAGGGTCGAGCCACCGATCCAAGACCAGGAGCTCTTGTCCGCCGGGCAGACCAAGCGCTGCCGGATCGCCCTCGATGCTGGGCTCGTTGGACGCCGCGGGCCAATCGATCACGACCTGCGGTTCGGACAACAGAAGCGCCTTGGCGCGATCGGCTTCCTCCCGCAACGCGGCGGTCTCGTCGCGGACGGAGGCGAGCAGCCGGGCCGCGCGCCGGCGGGTCCGGACCAAGACAATCGCGGTTACGATGGCGAACAATACGGCGCCGGCGGCCAGCGCTAGAAAAGCGATTTCGTGCTGGGCAAGGTCGCGATGGGCATCAAGCACCATCTGATGCAAGGCCGGCGCGGATTGTTCCGCCGCACCGGCCGTCGACGACGCCAGTGTGGCGATTGCCGCTGCCGATCGGCCAATTCTCCGGCGGCGCCCTTGCGGGCGGCACCAGCTCGTCCGGATCGTGCCCGGCATGCCCCTTTGCCTCTGCCGGCCTCAACCGCCATCCCGCCGGCCGGTCCGCCGCGAGCGAGCCCGCGAATCGCGTGAATTTACTCTTAAGGGGAATTGCGCCGAAAGAGTCCAGATCGTGAACACAGCATTTGAGTGCCGCCGAATAGATTTTTAGCGCCGCGCCTCTGCGGTCCGCGCCTCCGGCTCCTCTTCCCCGAGCGCCTGGGCGTCGCGGGCGAGGTCTTCGACATTGATGCGCGACAGCGCCACGCCGAATTCGCGTTCGGCAGCGGCCACTGCGGGCAGTACGACTTTTTTCACCAGTGTTGAGTCGGACTGAGGCTCATCGCTCTCTTCAACTGTACCGGCCGCCTGCAGAATGTCGTTCACCGTAACGCGGCGGCGGTCGCGCGCCAGCTCATAGCCGCCGCGCGGTCCGCGAATACCTTTCAAGATTCCGCAGCGAACCAGAGCCTGCAAGACAGGTTCCAGATGCCGGGGAGGCAAACTGTGCCGCGCCGCAAGCGTTTTTGCCGAGATCGGCGCGCCATGCTCCTGCACCGCGACGTCAATGACCGCAGCGACGGCGAGAACTGCTTTACGCGGCAATAGGGGCATTGAACGGAAGAAACGTCATTTGACGCGGATTGGTTCAAGGGTGCGGGTAATAATCTCGCGATCCAGTGCGGCACGCAGATTTCCCGTGCCAAGCATGGCTCAAGCGCCTTTGAACTTCCCTGCTACCCCCGTTGAACCAAAGCCGCCGCCCTCACGCCCGGTCGCATCCAGGCTGTCCGGTTCGACAATTCTGGCCTGTACGATCGGGGCGATGATCATCTGGGCAATGCGAGTTCCCCGTGTAATTTCGAAGCTTTCGGCGCCCAAATTGACCAGGATCACGTGTATTTCGCCCCGGTAATCGGCATCGATGGTTCCCGGCGAATTGAGCACGGTGACGCCGTGGCGGAGCGCAATTCCCGAGCGCGGCCGGATCTGACCTTCATGCCCAGGCGGCAAAGCGATGGCGATGCCGGTCGGGATCATCGCCCGCTCGCCCGGCGCGATCGTAACCGCGGCATCGGCGGGGACGGCGGCGACGAGATCGAGTCCGGCTGCGCGCTCGGTTTGATAGGCCGGCAGCGGCAAATCGGCCGCGTGCGGCAAGCGAACGATACGAAGCTCGGCGCTCATCGCGTCGCCCCATCGAGCGCCGCGGCTATGCGCTCAACCAACCTGCGCGCGACTTGATCCTTGGCTTGCGCCGGCCATGATTCGACGCCGCTCGCGGTGACCAGGTGCACAGTGTTGATGTCGCCACCCATAACCCCGCTTTCGGCGGAGACGTCATTGGCGACGATCCAGTCGCAGCCTTTCTTGATCCGCTTTGCCCGCGCATTGGCGATGACGTCATCGGTTTCCGCGGCAAAGCCGACAACCAGGCGCGGGCGCCCGGACGTGCGGTGGGCGACGCCGGACAAAATATCCGGGTTCTCCGTCAGTTTGAGTGTCGGCGTCCGCCCCGGCTGTTTCTTGATCTTGCTCTCGCTTGCGCTTTCGCTGCGCCAGTCGGCCACGGCGGCCGCGAAAACGGCGGCATCCGCGGGGAGCGCGGCTTCGACGGCGTCGAACATCTGCTGCGCGGTCTCCACCTTGACGACGGCAATACCGGGAGGGTCCGTCAGATTGACCGGGCCGCTGACGAGTACGACATCGGCGCCGGCCGCCGCGGCGGCTGCCGCAATGGCATGCCCCTGTTTGCCCGAGGACCGATTGGCGATGTAACGCACCGGATCGATCGGCTCGTGGGTCGGGCCGGACGTGACGATGATGCGTTTGCCTGAGAGCGCGGCGCCGCGGCGCAAGAGGCTCTCGGCGGCGGCCACAATCTCCAGCGGCTCGGCCATGCGCCCAAGTCCGGCTTCGCCGCGCTCCGCCATCTCGCCGGAATTGGGTCCAACGACGCGAACGCCGTCGGCGGTCACTTGCGCCAGATTGCGCGCCATTGCTTTGGCTGCCCACATGCCCGGATTCATCGCCGGCGCGATCAGGATCGGACTGTCGGTTGCCAGCAGAACCGCGGTCGCCAGATCGTCGGCGTGACCGCCGGCCATTTTGGCGAGGAGGTCCGCGGTTGCCGGCGCAACGACAATGAGATCGGCGTCGCGAGCAAGCCGGATGTGCCCGACGTCGAATTCGCTCTGCGGATCGAACAGATCGGTAAACGCGCGCTCTCCGGTGAGCGCGCCGACGGCAAGCGGCGTCACAAAATGCTGTGCGGCCGGCGTGAGGATGCAGCGCAGTCGCGCTCCGCGCTCCCGCAAACGCCGGATCAGATCGAGCGACTTATAGGCGGCGATGCCGCCGCCGATGATGAGGAGAATGCGCGGTCCGTCTTCGCTCGGCGTCGAGCTCCTGTGTTTTGGCGTCGCGGCAGGCGTGAGCCTGCCGGAGGCGGCATGGTCGGGTTCTGCCGCGGCTTCGCGCAAGATCACCCGGACCTCGTCCTCCATGGATCGGCCGTGGCGCGCGGCGCGCAGCCGCAGCAACTTCTTCAGCGTGTCGTCGAGTTGGCGAACAGTCAGGCTGGCCAAGATGCTTTTTCCCTTATTCAGCGACAGCTTAGCAGGTAATGCCTGCATTGCAATCAATGCAATCAAATGGACGAAATCAGTGCCGCAGGGCGAACCACAGTAAGAGCGCCGCGATAATCCATAGCGCCGCGACCATCCAGCGGCCGCGCCGGGCTTCGGTCTTGTCGAGTTCGGCGATTGTTTGCGGCGACAGCACGAGGCCGTCGCGCGTCATTTCGTCGAGCTGATCGAGCACGCGCGCGCCGCGGGTCAACAGGCCAGGTGCATTGCCGACGAAGCGGCCGAGTTCGGCGGCGCCAAGCGCGGCGTTTTCGAGCTTACCGGCGGCGCCGAGGTGGCGCTCCATCCATTCGCGCACGACCGGCTCGGCCGTGCGCCACATGTCGAGCTTGGGGTCGAGCGCGCGCGCCACGCCCTCCACCACGACCATGGTTTTTTGCAACAGCAACAGCTCCGGTCGCGTGCGCATATCAAATAGGCCGGTGACCTCGAACAACAGCGCCAGCAGCCGGGCCATCGAAATGTCTTCGGCGGTGCGATTGTGGATCGGCTCGCCGATGGCGCGGATCGCCTGCGCGAAATCCTCGATCGAATGCCGCGTCGGCACATAGCCGGCTTCGAAATGAACCTCGGCGGTGCGGTAATAATCGCGGGTGATAAAGCCGTGCAGGATTTCGGCGAGGAACAGGCGTTCTTTGATCCCGAGCCGCCCCATGATGCCGAAATCGACTGCGATCAGCCGGCCCTCGTCATCGACGAACAGGTTTCCCGGATGCATGTCGGCGTGAAAGAAGCCGTCGCGCAGCGCATGGCGCAGGAAAGTTTGAATCAGCGCCCGCGCCAGCTGCGCCAAGTCGAAGCCCTTAGCCTGCAGCCGCGCCCGGTCTGACAGCGGCGTCGCATCGATCCATTCCAGCGTCAGCACGTCCTTGCTGGTGCGGTCCCAATCGACTTCCGGAACGCGAAATTCGGGGTCGACCTTGGTGTTTTCCCCCATTTCGGAAAGCGCCGCCGCCTCCAGACGAAAATCCATCTCCACCATCACCGAGCGGCGCAGCGTGTCGACGACCTCGACCAGGCGCAGCCGGCGGGCCTCGGCGGAGGCGCTCTCGGCGTGCTGAGCGGCAAAGGTGAATGCGGCCAGATCGGCGTGAAAGCGGCGCTCGACGCCGGGGCGCAAAATCTTTACGGCGACCGCACGCGTGCCGGTCGCCGTCACAACCGTGGCCCGATGCACTTGCGCAATCGAGGCGGCGGCAACCGGTGGGCCGAAGGTTGCGAAAACCGATCCGACCGGCTTGTCGAAGGACGCAGCGATCGCCGCCTCGGCTTCGGCTTGGGGAAACGGCGGCATGCGATCCTGCAGGCTCTCAAGGTCGCGCGCCAGCGCGGCGCCGACCACGTCGGGTCGGGTGGCGAGAAATTGCCCGAGCTTGACATAGCTCGGACCGAGCTTGGTGAGCGCCGCCGACAGTCGCGTTTCCGCCGGCCCAGTGGTGCGCCGCTCCAACAGCCGCGCCATTCGTATAAGCGGGCGCGCTCCGACCGGCGCCACCGCCGGATCGATGATGCCGAAAACGCCTTCGCGGGCGAACACGAAGCCGGCGCGGGCGAGCCGTACGAGATGCGCAGGAGCTGAGATCACAAACGCCAGCCGGAGTGCAACGTCACGATACCGCCGCTCATCGCCTGGACCGAGACGCGGCCAAAACCTGCCGCGCGCAACATCGCGGCAAAGGCTTGCGGCTTGGGAAAGCGGCGGATGGATTCCACCAGATAACGGTAGGATTCGGCGTCTCCGGCCACGACCCGGCCCAGTGCCGGAATGACGTTGAACGAATAGAAATCATAGAGCCGGTCGAGGGCCGGTACGTCTACCGACGAGAATTCCAGGCAGACAAATTTGCCGCCGATCTTGAGCACGCGGAAAGCCTCGGCCAGCGCCCGTTCGATGCGCGGCACATTGCGGATGCCGAAGGCAATCGTGGCCGCATCAAAACTGCGATCGGCAAACGGCAGTGCCTCGGCATTGGCCTCGGCGAATGTAACCACGGCATCGCCGCCGTACATCGAGGCGCGCTCGCGGCCGACGTCAAGCATGTCGGGATTGATATCGCAGACAGTGACGCGGGTCTGCGCACCGCCGGCCGCGATAATGCGAAAGGCGATATCGCCGGTGCCACCGGCGATATCGAGCAGCGAAAACGGCGCCGCTCGCGGCGGATTGACCGCCGTCACCAGCGCATCCTTCCACGCCCGATGCAGCCCGAACGACATCAGGTCGTTCATGAGATCGTAGCGGCGCGCGACGCTGTGAAAAACGTCGTTGACCAGCGCCTGCTTGGCCGCAAGCGGCACCCGTTTGGAGCCGAACTGGGCGGATTCTGTCATCGCTGCCGACCTCGCTGCGCAACCATAGCGCGGCCCGCCTGAGCAGGCTATGTCTTTGAAATTAACCACAT
Source organism: Xanthobacteraceae bacterium (assembly GCA_049286035.1). Classification (GTDB taxonomy): domain Bacteria; phylum Pseudomonadota; class Alphaproteobacteria; order Rhizobiales; family Xanthobacteraceae; genus BOG-931. The sequence goes on along the minus strand of JBAQBC010000010.1, from coordinate 25,518 downwards.
TGCAGCGGTGGCCTTAAACCAGCAATGCCCGAACTTCCGGAAGTGGAAACGGTTCGCCGCGGCCTCGAAGCGGCCATGGACGGCGAACGCATCACGCGCGTCGAGGTTCGGCGGCCCGATCTGCGCTGGCCGCTGGCGAAGGACTTTGCGCAACGGCTCCAAGGCAAACGCGTGATCGGCGTTGGCCGCCGCGCCAAATATCTCTTGGTCGATCTATCGTCCGGAGACGTCCTTATCATGCATCTGGGCATGTCCGGATCGTTTCACGTCTTTCTCGGCAAAGATAAGCGACCGGACGAAGATCTCGGCCGTTATTATCACGAGCGCAGCAAGCACCTCGCCCACGATCACGTCGTATTCCATTTGGCATCGGGCGCGAGCGTGACGTTCAACGATCCGCGCCGCTTCGGTTCGATGAAACTTGTTGCACGCGAAGAGCTCGATGGCGAGCCGCTGTTGCGCGGGCTTGGTCCCGAACCGCTCGGCAATGCGTTTGACGCCGTGATGCTGGCGTTCGCCTGTCGGGGAAAAAAGACGAGCCTCAAAGCGGCATTGCTCGATCAGCGCGTCATCGCCGGGCTCGGCAACATCTATGTTTGCGAAGCGCTGCACCGCGCCCACCTGTCGCCGAAGCGGCGGGCGTCGACGATTGCCGAGCGCAACGGCGCACCGAACGAACGCGCTGGGCGGCTGGTCGACAGTATCAAAGCGGTGCTGACGCAGGCGATCGGGGACGGCGGCTCGTCGCTGCGCGATCACCGGCTTACCGACGGCGAGCTCGGCATGTTCCAGCATCACTTCCGCGTTTACGATCGTGCCGGCCAACCATGCCGCACGAAGGGCTGTGGCGGTACGATCAGGCGCATTGTCCAGAACGGCCGCTCGACCTTCTATTGCCCGGCGTGCCAGAAGTAAGTTGTTGCGAGGATCCATGGGCGAGAACATCATTGTTGAGACCCGCGAGCGCGTCGGCCTGATCCGGCTCAACCGCCCGCAAGCGCTCAACGCGCTCAACAGCGCGCTGATGCGCGAACTTGCTCAGGCGATCGACAGGTTTGAGGCCGCCGACAATATTGGCTGCATCGTCATCACCGGTTCCGACAAGGCCTTTGCCGCCGGCGCCGACATAAAGGAAATGGCCGGCAAGACCTTCACCGACGCCTTCCTCGGCGATTTCATCGGCACGTGGCATCGCGTCGCCGATGCACGCAAGCCGGTCGTCGCCGCAGTCGCCGGCTTTGCGCTCGGCGGCGGCTGCGAGCTTGCCATGCAATGCGATCTCATTATCGCCGCCGACAATGCCAAGTTCGGCCAGCCGGAAATCAAGCTTGGAATCATTCCCGGCATCGGCGGTACGCAGCGCCTCACCCACGCGGTGGGCAAAGCCAAGGCCATGGATTTGATCCTCACCGGCCGGATGATGGACGCGCAGGAAGCCGAGCGCGCCGGTCTCGTGGCGCGAATCGTGCCGCTGCAAAGCCTGCTCGACGAAGCAGTCAAAGTGGCCGCGACCATCGCGGCGATGTCGCTGCCTTCAGTGCTGGCGGCAAAAGAGGCGGTCAATCGCGCCTTCGAAACTTCGCAGGCCGAGGGCGTGCGCTTCGAGCGGCGGGTGTTCCATTCGCTGTTCGCGACACGCGACCAGAAGGAAGGCATGGCGGCCTTTATCGAGAAGCGGCCGCCGAAGTTCGAGAACAAATAGGCCGTTGCGCCACCAACGGGGAGGACACTGACATGCCGAACAACCTTCGCTTCTCGAATCCGGACGCCATCGCCAAGCCGCCGGGCTATAGCCATGTCGTGGAAGTGATCGGACCGGGACGCCTGGTTTATTTTGCCGGTCAGCTCGGCATGGACAGGTCCGGCAAGATGGGCGCCACCGCGCGCGAACAGATGGAGCTGGCGTTCGAGAACTTAAAGTCGGCGCTCGTCTCGGTGGGTGCCGGCTTCGAGCATCTCGTCAAGGTCAACAACTATATCGTGAACATCGGCGCCAATATCGCGCTGTTCCGCGAAGTACGAGACAAGTACGTCAACACCGCTGCGCCGCCGGCCAGCACCACGATCGGCGTGCCCGAACTGGCGCGGCCGGGCGCTTTGTTCGAGATCGAGGCGGTCGCGATACTGCCGCCGAAATAAGATACGCTTCCACGGATAAAAACAATTTGCGCTGCGCGCGGCACGCCGGCGCTTGGCGCAGCGCGCCTTCGTATCGCACAGGTCGAGAATAATGGACTGCGCGCCAGGCAAGCACAAGATTCACGCTCCTGCCTCGACCTCCCCCGCCACGCTTCGCGTGTCGTGCGAGCCTTTAGCTCGGTCCATGCACTTTCGGCAATACAGCTTGCGCTGTATGCTCGGGCCCACGTCGCGATCGCCAGCGGATCGCCAGCGGATCGCCATGGAGAGCATCATGCCTGTGCAAGAACGCAAGCTCGTGCATTCCGACATCAAGTCGGAAAATCCACCAGAGCGCGCCGCCCATTATTTGGATGTGCCCAACATGCCGTGGGAGGCCACAAAATTTCCGGGCATCAAGATCAAGGTGCTCTACACCGACGACACCGGCATCACCACGGCTTTGTTCAAGCTCGAGCCCGGCGCCGTGGTGCCCCTGCACAAGCACACTGCCCTCGAACAGACCTACGTGATCGAGGGCTCGCTGGAGGACCACGAGGGCATATGCGGGCCGGGTCAATTCGTCTGGCGGCCGGCCGGCAACCAGCATGAGGCGGTAGCGCCGAACGGGGCTGTGCTGCTTGGCTTTTTTCTAAAGCCTAATCGTTTCGCTTACGGTGAGAAATTCTTTACCGCGCCAGGGGAGCGCTAAAGCGAAATGATTTGCGGATAAATCGACATTTCGCTTTAGCTCGTTGTTTGAGCATGATCTTTTCCGAAAACCGGTATCCACTTTTCGGGATCGTGCGCTAGCCGCCGGTTTTTGTCCGCGGCGCATGCGCCCTATATTGTCGGCATGCTCAGCGACGACGAGCTTGAACGCTACGCGCGTCACATTGTGCTCCGCGAGGTCGGCGGCCCGGGGCAGGCGGCGCTCCGTCGCGCGCGCGTGCTGGTTATTGGCGCCGGCGGGCTTGGCGCGCCGGTGCTGCTCTATCTCGCCGCTGCCGGGGTCGGCGCGCTCGGCGTCGTCGATGACGACGTGGTCACACTGTCGAATTTGCAGCGTCAGGTCATCCACTCAACGCCTGACATCGGCACGCCGAAAGTCGAGACCGCGGCGGCGACGATCCGGCGGCTCAATCCGAATGTCACGGTGACGCCGCACAATGTCCGTCTTGCCGCGGATAACGCGTTGGCGCTGGTCGAAGATTACGACATTGTCGCCGATGGGTCGGATAATTTCGCCACGCGGTATCTCGTCTCCGACGCCTGCTTTTTCGCCAAGAGGCCGCTGGTGACGGCCGCGCTTGGCACCTTCGACGGCACGCTCACAACGATCCGCGCGTTCGAACGCGGCGCCGACGGCAAGCCCAATCCCACATATCGCTGCCTGTTTCCGGTGCCGCCGCCGCCCGGCAGCGTTCCGGCCTGCGCCGAAGCCGGCGTCCTCGGGGCGCTTGCCGGCGTGGTCGGGTCGATGATGGCGCTCGAAGTGATCCGGGAAATCGTCGGCTTCGGCGAAGGCTTGGTCGGCCGGCTTCTGATGATCGACGCGCGCGCCATGCGTTACGAGACGCTGCGCTACACCTGGGATGCGGCGAATCCGCTCAACGGCGAGAAGCCGACGATACGCGATTTGTCAGTCCACGCGTGATGCTCTCGATGGCCCTTACGATGATTTTGTAACATCTGGGAGTGGCGATGAGACGAATGAGGCGACGCGATTTCACATTATTAGTGGCGGGCTTGACCTTGTCATCATCCTCGTTGCAGGCACGTGCCGACAAGTGGCCGTCTCGCCCGATCAGAATCATTGTTCCGTTCGGAGCTGGTGGCGCTGGGGACACACTCGCGCGGATCGTCGCACAGCATCTATCGGAGAGCTTGGTCCAGCCATTTGTTGTCGAAGATCGTCCAGGCGCCGGCGGTATTCTCGGAACCCAGCAGATCGTCACCGCAGCGCCTGACGGATACACCATCGGCATTACCAACCTATCGACGCTCTCCCTTATTCCGGTCATCAATCCTGAAGCAACTTACAAGCCGCTCGGCGATCTTAAGCACATTGCCTACATTGGCGGCTCGCCTGTCGTTCTCGCCGCCCATGAGGCAACCCGAGCCAAGACTCTTGATGACGTTGTAGCCTACGCCAGTGCGCCCGGGCACGCCTTTACCTTTTCATCCTCGGGCGTGGGATCGGATGGCCACCTCATGGGTGTCGCCATTGCCACTGCATTGAACTTGAAGCCGGAACACGTACCCTACAAGTCGACCGCGGAAGCGCTGACCGACGTTGTCGCCGGTCACGTACCGTTCTCCACGTCGACGCTGTCTTCGACTTCAGGCTTCCTGCATGCAAATACGCTGCTCGGCATTGCCGTTACTTCGGCTGAACGAGTACCTGATTTTCCTGATCTGCCAACCTTTAGCGAGCTCGGCCACCCCGAGCTTCTGGACAACACCTGGTTCGCCTTTTCCGGCCCCGCCGATCTGTCCGATGAGGTGGTCATAAAGTTGAACAAAGCCGTCGCCGCAGCCATCGCGCTTCCGGACGTGCAGGAGCATTTTCGGCGTGATGGTTTCTTAGCGCAGCCAATGAATCCCGTAGAATTCACAAATTTCGTTGCTGCAGAAAATGCAAAATGGGAACCCGTTATTGAACGTGCAGGCCTAGCTGCGAAGCCGCACCGATAGCAAAGGCAGCCTGGCCGAGGGCCGGTTAGGACTGGTGATCATCACGGGGTCGGGCGCTTGCCGAGACAATGTTTGCTCTTGTCCGCCACATTCTGATGCGGGCCAGCTATTACCGCGCCTGACCGTGATAGACGCTATTCGGCCGCATGTCGGTTGCGGAGGCGACGCGATTGGTCATGTTGAAAAAGCCGGCCACTGCGGCGATGTCCCAAATGTCCCGATCGGAAAATCCGGCGCGGCGCAAGCGCGCGCGGTCATCCTCCTCAATGAGCCAAGGCTCGGCGGTGAGCTTGACGGCAAAATCGAGCATGGCCCGCTCGCGTTGCGACAGCCGTGCCGCCCGATAATTCATAACCATGAGCTCGCCGAGCGGCGGATCGCCGGACAATTGCCGCACCGCCGCGCCGTGCGCCACCAGACAATAATAGCAGCGGTTGTGCGCCGAAACCGCGACCGCGATCATTTCGCGTTCGAGCTTGCTCAAGCCGGATGGCGCCAGCATCAAATCGTTGTACATGGCAACAAAGGCTGAGAGCTTCGCCATGTCAAAGGTGTAGGCCTTGAGCACATTGGGAACGAAGCCGAGTTTTACGTCGCATTTGGCGAAATAGGCCGACATCTCCGGCGTTAATTCTTCCGGCTTAGGCTTCAGCGCCGTGATCTTGCGATCATCATCCGCCGCCGCTGGCCGGCGCTGCCGTTGCGCGCTGCGGCCGGTTTTGTTGTTTCGTTTAAGCATGATTTCTCGCTGCTACTCTTGTTAACCCGTGCGCCGCCGGCCCCTGCGCCATCCAGATTCGCAGACAGGGCTGCTAGCAGATCACCGTCATGAACGATTAGTATTAGTGTGCATCGTAAGCAGAGCAAAGATGAACCGACAAGCCAATCCTGCGACCGGCGACCAAAGTGGCGATGTTGCGCTCATCGCGGCCGCCGCCAAGCTCTTGGCCGAGCGGAAGTCCGCCGTGCCCGAAGCTTTTGTCGCCAAACTGTTCGGGCTCGCGGCACCCGAAGATTTGCGGCACTGCGGCGCGGTGGAACTCGCCAACATCGCCGAGCAGTCGTGGTCCTTTCTTGCCGAGCGGCGCTTTGGCACTCCCAAGATACGATTTGAGCCGCTCGCAGGCGCGCGGGGCGTTTCGGTGCTTGAAATCGTCAATGACGATATGCCGTTCCTGGTGGATTCGGTCGTCAGCGAGCTCAACAGCCGCGGTCTCGCAATTCGCTCGCTTGTTCACCCGATATTCCTGGTACGGCGTGACGCCGCGGGCCGACTTGTCGATTTTGAAGCAGCGCAGGCGGTCGACGCCCGCCGCGAAAGCTTCATCCATTTCCATGTCGATGAGGCCGATGATCCGGCGCAGCGCGCCGCAGTCGTGCACGCGCTCAACGACATCCTCGCCGAGGTTCGCATCAGCGTCCAAGATTGGCAGCCGACGCTTGCGCGGGTACGCGATGCCATTGTCGAATTGGAAACAAAACCACCGCCGCTGGCGAGCGAGGAGATCGCCGAAGCGATCGCGTTTCTCAAATGGATGGCCGAGGATAATTTTACGTTTCTTGGCGTACGGAATTACGCTTTCACGAACGATGAAATCCTCGCACCGGTATCCGAGACCGGCCTCGGGCTGCTGCGCGATTCCGGCGCACGGCTGCTACAGCATTGGAACAAACCGGTAACTATCACCTCTGAGGTCCGCGCATTTCTGCAGGAGCAAACACTTCTGATCATCACCAAATCGAGCGCGCGGTCGCGCGTGCATCGGCGCGTGCTTCTCGACTATGTCGGTGTCAAGCGTTTCGACCGTGCCGGCAAGCTTATTGGCGAGCATCGCTTCTGCGGTCTGTTCACGTCGACGGCCTATACCCAGCCGGCGCGCGGCATTCCCTACTTGCGGCGCAAAATCGAACGCATCATCGGCCGCGCCGGCTTTGACCCGGCCAGCCATTCCGGAAAAGCGCTGGTCAATGTGCTCGAGACTTATCCCCGTGACGAACTGTTTCAGACCGATGAAGATTCGCTCTATCGCTTCGCATTGGAGGTTCTGCATCTCGACGAGCGGCCGCGCGTGCGTGTGCTGCCGCGGCGGGATCGCTTCGACCGCTTTGTTTCGGTGCTGGTTTACGCCCCCCGTGACCGCTACAGCGGCCAGATCAGGGCGGCCATCGGTAGATATTTGACCGCGGCATTTCACGGACGCTTAAGCGCCTATTACCCGTTTTTTCCCGAGAGTCCGCTGGTGCGCGTGCAATACATTGTTGCCCGCGCCGAGGGCGCGCTCGCCAATCCGGATCGCAGCGCGCTCGACCGCGGCGTCGAAGCGATCGTGCGCAGCTGGACCGACGCTCTGCGCGAGGCGCTCGCGAGCGGTGCGGATTTAAGTCGGGCTCGGGCGCTGTTCTCGCGTTATCGCGACGCTTTTCCGGTCGATTATCAGGAGGTCTATTCCGCGGCGATCGCGGTGGCCGATATTCGCGGCCTGGAAACCTTAAGCGCGCAACGCCCTCTCGGCGTCGCGTTCTATCGTCCGCAAGGCGCCGCACCGACGCGCGTCGGCTTGAAAGTGTTCAGCCAAAACCGGCCGATTTCATTGTCTGAGCGCGTGCCGGTTCTCGAAAACATGGGTTTCCGGGTCGTGGACGAGCGTACCTATCACATCCGCCCGGCGGAGGCGGCGGAGGTCTGGTTTCACGACATGGAGCTTGAAAGTGCGTCCGGGCAGCCGATCGATTTGTCCGCTTCGGAAAGCCGACTCCAGGCCTGTTTCCTGGTCGTCATGGCACAGGCAGCCGAGGACGACGGCTACAACGCCTTGGTTCTCGCGGCCGGACTGGGCTGGCGCGAGGTGGCGCTGATCCGGGCGATTTCGCGCTTCTTGCGCCAGCTCCAGGTTGCCTACTCGCAGGATTATATGTGGACGACGCTGCGCAAGCACGCGGCCGTCGCCGCGCAGATCTTCGATTTATTCCGCACCCGTTTTGATCTGCGCGCGGCTTTGCCGCCGCAGCAAGGCGCCGCGCGGGAAAAAGAAATCTTATCCGCAATCGAAACCGCGCTGCAGGCGGTCGATAGCCTCGATGAAGATCGCATCATCCGCCATTTCGTCAATGCGGTGATGGTCGCGGTCCGGACTAATTTCTACCAGCTCGATCGCGACGGCCGCGCCAAAGACGTCATCGCGATCAAATTCGCCAGCCGCACGCTGGATGCGGTGCCGCCGCCGCGGCCGTTATATGAGGTTTTTGTCTATTCGGCGCGGCTGGAAGCGGTCCATCTGCGCTTCGGCAAAGTCGCGCGCGGCGGCATACGCTGGTCGGACCGGCCGCAGGATTTCCGGACCGAGGTCTTGGGCCTGGTCAAAGCGCAGAATGTCAAGAACGCGGTCATCGTCCCAGTCGGCGCCAAGGGCGGATTTGTGCCGAAATGCTTGCCCGCCGGCGGCGCGCGCGAAGCCATCCAGGCCGAGGGTGTCGCGACGTATAAATCGTTTATCTCGACGCTGCTCGACATCACCGACAATATCGGCATGGGCAAGACCGGCGTGATCCCGCCGGCCGATGTCATTCGCTATGACGGCGACGATCCCTATCTTGTCGTCGCCGCGGACAAAGGCACCGCGACCTTCTCCGACATCGCCAATGAACTGGCGATCGCGCACGATTTCTGGCTTGGCGATGCGTTCGCCTCGGGCGGCTCCGCCGGTTACGACCACAAAAAGATCGGCATTACCGCGCGCGGCGCCTGGGAATCGGTGAAACGGCATTTTCGCGAGATGGACATCAACGTAGCGATAACGCCGATCACCGTGGCGGGAGTTGGCGACATGTCCGGGGACGTTTTCGGCAACGGCATGTTGCGCGAGAAAACGATTAAGCTCGTCGCCGCTTTCGATCACCGCGACATTTTCATCGATCCCGATCCGGACCCGGCGCGAACCTTCGCTGAACGCCAGCGGCTGTTCGATCTGCCGCGTTCGAGCTGGCAGGATTTTGACAAAGCGCTCTTATCCAAAGGCGGGGGCGTGTATTCGCGCGCCGCCAAGGACATCAAGCTGTCACCGACAGCGCAAGCGTTGTTCGGCGTTCCCGAGCACGTCACGCCCAGTGATCTCATTCGCGCCATCCTCAAAGCGCGCGTTGACCTCATCTTTTTCGGCGGCATTGGCAACTATATTCGCGCCTCGGACGAGAGCGATGAGGCGGCCGGCGATCGAACCAATGACGGCGTCCGCGTCGCGGCTAAGGAGTTGCGCTGCAAGGTGGTTGGCGAAGGCGCCAATCTCGCCGTTACCCAGCGCGGCCGCATCGAAGCGGCGTTTCACGGTGTCAAGCTCAACAGCGACGCAATCGACAATTCGGCCGGCGTGAATACGTCCGACATGGAGGTCAACATCAAAATCGCGCTGAGCATTCCGTTGCGCGATGGACGGCTGACAATGGACGGCCGCAACGCCTTGCTGGTGCAGATGACCGACGAAGTCGCCGGACTGGTGCTGCGAAATAATTATCTGCAAACGCTGGCGCTGTCGTTGGCGGAACGGCGGGGCATGGCGGATTTCGGCTTCCTGCAGCGGCTCATTCAATCGCTTGAAACCCGCGGCTTGCTCGATCGCGCGCTCGAATACCTGCCCGACGACATGCAGCTCGAGGAGCGCCGCCGCCGCATGCAGCCGTTCTCGCGGCCGGAGCTGGCGGTGCTGCTTGCCTATGCCAAGCTCTCTCTCTACGAGGAGCTGCTCGAATCCGCCGTGCCGGACGATCCTTATCTGGCGCGCGAGCTGGGACGCTATTTCCCCAAAGCCATCGCCAAGAAATATCCCGATGCGCTTGAGCATCACCGCTTGCGCAGGGAAATCATCGCCACCCAGCTCGCCAATTCGATGATCAATCGCGGCGGCCCGTCGCTGATCGTGCGAATCGCCGATCAGACCGGCGCCTCGCCGGCCGCGATCGCCTCAGCCTTTGCCGCAACCCGGGACAGCTATGATCTCACCGCGCTAAACGCCGCGATCGACGATCTCGACAACAAGGTTTCCGGAAAACTGCAACTCGCTCTCTATATCGACGTACAGAATCTATTGCTTGACCGGCTGGTCTGGTTTTTGCGCGCCGTCGATTTTTCCAAGGGACTGGCCGAAGTTGTCGTGCATTATCGTGACGGCATTGCCGCGGTCGCCGTCACGCTGGGTGAGTCGCTGTCGCAAGATCTGCGGACGGCGCGCGACACACGCCGGCAGGAACTCATGGCCGCCGGCTTGCCCGAGGCGCTTGCCGCACGCCTTGCCGACCTTCGTGCGCTCGTTGCCGCGCCCGACATCGTGCTGGTCGCGGACCGCAGCCGCAAACCCGTTAATCGGGTGGCGGCGACCTATTTCGCCGTCGCGGCGTTCTTCGGCATCCACCGTTTAACAGGCGCCGAGATCCCAGCGGCGGATTACTTCGATCGCCTGGCGCTTGATCGCGCCCGCGACGTCATCGGCGACGCCGAGCGCAAGCTTACGGCCGTGGTTCTGGAGGGCGAGGATCTGGAGGGTGAAGTTTGGGGCGCCCCCGCCGTAGAGGCCTGGGCGGCCAAGCACAGGGCCGAGGCCAACCGGGTGCGATCGGCGATCGGCGCCATGACGAGTTCCGGCTTAACGGTGTCAAAGCTGGCCGTCGCCGCAAGCATGCTCGAGGATCTGACACGGCGTTAGAGCATGATCGCGAAAAAGCTTGCCCTCGGACTTTGATCCGAGAGTGGACACCGGTTTTCCGCCCGCGCGAAGCCTTGGCTGCCGCTCGTCGTTCCCGTTGGTGCTTCGGCGGGCGAAGGCAGGGCGGACAAGGTCATGCTCAAGCAACAGCTAAAGCGAAATTTTGCTTTTGCGGCTGCGCCCAAACCCAGCGAGGCCAATGCAGAAGCTGCGCAAAAGAAAGACCCCAAGCAAATACGCCGCTTGGGGTCCGTAAGTTGTTGCCTCAACACAGGCTTATCTGACCGGACGACGGGGTGTCGGGGGATGGGGAGTCGCCCGGTCGGCCTTGATACGACGGGAAATAGGCCTCGCCCGCGCGAATACAATGCATATCACGGATTAGTGTTATCGGCTGCGTCAAAAGGCGCAGGCGCCGGGAGGAAGTTCAGGCCGTCGCGCCAACGCGGCGCGGCAAGGTTAAAACAACAAAATGTCGGGTCGGCCCGGAGATGGCTCGGGTAAACCATACCGGTGCAGATCGGCCCCGTGGGCGTCGAGCCAAGCCTTAGCCTTTTCATGCCCGGCGACGAGCCGTTTCACCACCCGCCAGAACCGCGCCGAATGGTTCATTTCGACCAGATGCGCAACTTCATGGGCGGCGAGATATTCGAGCACATACGGCGGCGCCAAAATGAGCCGCCAGGAAAACGACAGCACGCCGGTGGTTGAGCACGAACCCCAGCGGCTTGACTGATCGCGCACGCTGACGCGCCGCACGGAAAGGCCGAGATCGGTGGCGAACCGCCGGCTGGCGGCTTCGAGGTCCCGTTTGGCTTCGCGCTGCAGAAAATCCGTGACCCGCCGATTGAGGTGTGGCGCTTGACCGGCGACGCACAATAGGCGCGCGCCATTGCCGTCGCTCTCCGTCCACACTGTCCCGCGCGCACCCTGTCGGTGCATGATCCGGTGCGGTTCGCCACGCAACGGCAATAAGACGCCGTGAGCGAAAGGCGCTGCTTGCGGCAATCGTCCGAGCCGGACGGCAATCCAGGCGCCATGCTTCTCGACAAATGCGCGCGCTTCTTTGAGCGTGCCGCGCGGCGGAATCGTGAGCACAACTTCCCGCGTCGGCGCTTGGATCCGTAAAGTATAGCGCCTGGCCTGGCGGTGCCGCCGTACGCGGATCGGCAACACCGCGCCCTCGAAGACGATCTCGATTCGTCCGGGCTCGCTCGGGCGGCGGTAGAGCAACGCATGCGGCGGCATGGGACACCCGAATCCGATTGCGGGGTAATATTGCCACATTGCCCATATCCATGGCGAGATTGGGCCGACGGCGCAATGCTGCGAAGAAGATCAGGCGCTGCGAAGCGCGGCGCTTACCAATCGCGCGCCGATCGGGCGTCGCGCTGCGCGGTCGGACAATGTCATCGACAGCACGAAGTCGGAAATTCGCGGTGCTATTTCGGCGCGAAAACGCGAGCCGTTGAAGACGCCATAGTGCCCAACACCGGGCTGCAGCCAATGCGCTTGGCGATCCGGCGGGATGTTGACGCATAGACGATGCGCCGCCTCAGTCTGCCCGACGCCCGAAATATCATCGTGCTCGCCTTCGATGGTGAATAAGGCCACGCGCTTGATCGCGGCGGGATCGACGCGGCGTCCCCGATGAGTCATCTGGCCTTTCGGGAGAGCATGCCGTACGAAAACCGTGTCCACCGTCTGCAAATAAAACTCCGCAGCGAGATCCATCACGGCGAGGTATTCGTCGTAGAATTCCTTGTGCTTCTGTGCCGAATCGCCGTCGCCGCGCACCAGATTGAGGAACAATTGCTTATGCGCCTCGATGTGCCGATCGAGGTTCATGCTGACAAAGCCGTTGAGCTGAAGGAAACCGGGATAAACGTCGCGCATAAAGCCCGGATTGGGAAACGGCACCTTGGTGATGACGTGGGTGCGGAACCAATCGATGCCGCGCTTTTCGGCGAGCGTATTCACCGCGGTCGGGTTGATGCGGGTATCGATCGGTCCACCCATGAGAACCATTGAGATCGGCACGCAAGGATCCTGGTCGGCCTCCATCAGCGCCACCGCCGCGAGAACCGGGACCGAAGGCTGGCACACGGCCACGACATGGGTGTCGCCGCCGAGCCGATGCAGCATCGAGATCAGGTAATCGATATAGTCATCGAGATCGAACGGCCCTTCCGTCAGCGGCACCATGCGCGCATCAACCCAGTCGGTGACGTAGACATCGTGATTGGGCAGAAACGCCTCGACCGTGCCGCGTAAGAGCGACGGGTGGTGACCGGACATCGGCGCGACGATCAAGAGTTTCGGCTGCGGACGTTTGGGCGGATGTTCGAATTGACGCTCGAAATTGATCAGATTGCAAAATGGCCGCTGCCATACGGTGGAAATTCGCACCGGAATTCGCTCACCGCCCGCGAGGGTCGAATTGATGCGCCAGTCCGGCCGGCTGTATCGGCGCGTCGAGCGCTCGAACAGTTCGCAGCCGGCCGCGACCGATTTCCCGAAGGTTGTATAGGAGAGGGGATTGCCAGGATTCCTAAAAAACAGCCGGGTGGCATCCGCCCAGGCCCGCGACGGGTTCAGGGCGGCATAGCTCATCTCATAGAACCAATAGAGCGGGGTCGAGATGAGAACACCGCTGTCGCCCGGCACAGCGGGCGCGCCGCCAAACTCCCCGATAGCCATCCTGGAACTGTCCCCGGCCTGCTGCAGCGCAGCATTGTGACGTTCGTGTGTCATCTCGTCAACTTAAAAGCGAAGTTTCCCATGTTTATTTTGCATTAGAATCAACCTCTTCACGCCCTTCGGCGCGCCTATGGCGGCCATTCTCCGCGCCCTTGAACTTAAGGTGGTTATTCGCCGCTCTGCATCAATGAGCCAACGCGCCGCGCGCTTCGCAGCAACTGGAGAAAGCCAAAGACCCCGGCCGCAAACAGGACCGCGTTGAGCGCGAGGGCATCGAGCATCAGGTCGGGGCGGAATACCTTGTCGATCACCAGCGCGCGCATGCCTTCGAAAACGTAAGTCGGCGGCAACAGCCAGGCGACCGGTTGCAACCAGATCGGCAAGGTCGCGACCGGGTAGTAGACGCAGGTCAGCGGCATGAACACAAACGTGATCGACCAGGCGAGATTTTCAGCACCCATGCCGTTACGCAGGATGAGCCCGGAGACGAAGATTCCGATGGCCCAGCTTGTGAGCATCAAATTGAAAAAGAACGCCACCAGCGCCAGGCCGAATGCGTAGAGATTAAAGCCGAAAAACGCGATCGCGAGGAACGTCACCGGCACCGCACCGAGCGACAGCCGCACCACACTGATCACCATCAGCGCGATGATGAACTCGAACGGGCGCAGCGGACTCATCATGATGTTGCCGAGGTTGCGCGAGTACATCTCCTCCAAAAACGAAATCGAAAAGCCAAGCTGGCCGCGGAACAGAATGTCCCACAGCAGCACCGCGCCGATGAAAGTGCCGCCCGCCCGCGCGAAGAAGCCGGCATTGTTGGCGATGTAATATTGCAGGAATCCCCAGGTCACCATCTGCACCGTCGGCCAATAGATGAGATCGAGCAGGCGCGGCCAGGACGAGCGCAACAGGTACCAATGGCGCAGCATCATCGCCGAGATGCGGTGCGCCGAAGATGCGACGGCGGATTTGTGGCGGCGGCTCACTGGGCGGCCTCCCGGGTCTCACCGCCGTTGCCGCGCGCAACATCGAGGAAGACTTCTTCCAGCGTGCCGCGACCATAGCGCTGCAGCAGATTTGCCGGCGTGTCGTCGTCCTCAATGCGCCCGCGTTTGAGCATGATCACGCGTTCGCACAGCCGCTCGACCTCGGTCATGTTGTGCGAGGCGAGCAGCAAGGTGGCATGCCGGTCCCGGCAATACCGCTCCAGACGCCCCCGCACCCAGTCCGCCGTGTCGGGATCGAGCGAGGCGGTCGGCTCGTCGAGCAACAGCACATCGGGAGTGTTGATGAGCGCCTTGGCGAGCGACACCCGCGTTTTCTGGCCGGCCGACAAGTTGCCGGTGGGGCGATCGAGCAGTTCCACGAGATTGAGCTCGTGCCCAAGCTCGGTGATGCGCTCGCGCAAATCGTCGACGTCGTAGAGCTTGCCGAACACCGTCAGATTCTGCCGCACCGTGAGCCGCATCGGTACTTCGACGTAGGGACTTTCAAAATTCATCCGCTGCAAAACACGGTAGCGTTGCTGCGGCATCTGCGCGCCGAGCACGCTCACGCGCCCAGACGTCGGCGTGATCAGGCCCATGATGCTGGCGATCGTGGTCGTCTTGCCCGCGCCATTGCCGCCGAGGAGGGCGGTGATCGTTCCGGCCGCGAGCGTAAATGAAATCCCGTCCACCGCGGGAACGGTTTTATAGATCTTGACCAGACGCTCGACGGCTATGGGAGGAGCTTGCGGCACGGCGCAGATGTGGCGTGCTTAGCCGAGCTAAGCAAGAGGAGAAAATCCGCACGGATCGGGCGCTATGGAATAAGCGCGGGGAAGATGGCAGAACGTGAGGCGAGAGCGCCCCATCCCCAGCACCGCATTTCATTACTGACGTCCCCAGGCTGAGATACCGATGACTTCCGTCACACTCGATCAGGCCGAGCGCATTATCGACGCGATCATCGAGCGCGGCGCCGCGCTGAATTGCCGGCCGTTGAGCATCATCGTCGTCGAGCTTGGCTGCAAGGTGAAAGCATTCAAGAAGGAAGATGGGTCCTCGATGATCCGGTTCGAAATGGCCTACGGCAAGGCCTATGCCGCATTGTCGCTCGGCCGCAGCTCGAAACTCGTTCGCGAGCGCGCGCAAGAGCGGCCGATCTTCATGCGCTATCTCATTGCCGCGAGCGGCGAGCAGATTTTTCCGGAAGGCGGCGGCATGCTGATCCGCGATTCTGGCGGCGAAGTCATTGGCGCGGTCGGCGTAACCGGCGATACCGAGGACCGCGACGAAGAGCTTGCCGTCCACGGCATCGATGCCGCGAGGCTGAAGACCGACGCGGATTGCATGGACATGGGACGGCGGGTCGGGTTACCGCCGAAAATAAGCTGATGTTGCCGGCACGCGATGCATCGCAGAAGCAGGATCGCTGCAAACTCGGCGTATGTAAAATGGACGTATGTAAAATGAGCATGGAGTGGAATGCATTATGCAAATCGGATTGTTTGATCATGTCGAGCATGGCGACCGGCCGCTGGCGAGACTGTTTGACGAGCGGTTGAAATTTGTAGAAGCCGCCGAAGCCGCCGGTATTTATTGCCTGCACGTTGCCGAACATCACGCTACTCCTTTGAACATGGTGCCGGTACCGGGCGTCTATCTCGGCGCCGTTGCGCGCACGGTGAAGCGGTTACGGCTCGGGCCGCTCGTCTATTTGCTGCCGCTATATTCGCCGCTGCGGTTGATCGAGGAAATTTGCATGCTCGATCATCTCAGCCACGGCCGGCTTGATGTCGGCATCGGCCGCGGCGTATCGCCCTATGAGCTGAAATATCACAAGGTCGAGCACGATCGCTCGCGCGACATTTTCATCGACGCGTTCAAGTGCGTGCGCGCCGGCCTGACGACGGATCGCCTTTCCTACGAGGGCGAACACTATACCTACAAGGACGTGCCGATCGAGCTGCGCCCGTTGCAAGAGCCGCATCCGCCGTTCTGGTATGGCTCCTCCAATGAGATCGGCTCGACCTGGGCCGGCGAGCAGGGATTGCATTTCGTCACGCTGGGACCGACGCCGACCGCCAAAGCCAATATCAACGCTTACAAGGCCGCGTTGAAGAAGCGCGGCGGCCCGGTTGCGCCCAAGGCGGAATTTCCCGGCGGCGCGGCAATCGGCGTGCAGCGGCACATTTTCGTCGCCGACACCGATGCGGAGGCGCGTCGCTTCGGCAAGCCGGCCATGGACCGTCATCTCGCGCATTTGAATTGGCTGCGCGTCAAGCATGGCGAGACCGGTCTCACGTCGCGGCTGAACGTGCCGCGCGGCGCCAACTTCGAGGCTTGCGTCGAGGATCGCACCGTAATCGCCGGCTCGCCGGCGACGGTCCGCGCCGAGCTCGAGCGGCAAGTCCGCGAGCTAGGCGTCAATTATCTGCTGACCTATCTTTTTCTCGGCACCATGTCGCTTAGCGATGCGCTGCGCTCGCTCGAACTATTCCGCAACGAAGTCATGCCGCATCTGACGAAGCTGTAGCGTTAGTCGTCCGGGGGCGAGCGGCAGCCGGTTATTTGGCGCCGTTGTCGGGCGGCCGCTGTTGATCGGCGCGCAGCGCGTCCGGGTTAGGCATGGCGATGACGTTGTAGCCGCAATCGACGAAATGGATCTCCCCGGTCACGCCGGTCGAGAGGTCGGAGAGCAGGTAAAGCGCGGCGCCGCCGAGCTCGTCCAAGGTGACGCCGCGATGCAATGGCGAATGCCGCTGCTGGAACGCGAACATCGCTCTGGCATCGCCGATACCGGCGCCGGCGAGCGTGCGGATCGGGCCGGAAGAAATGCTGTTGACGCGAATGCGCTCGGGCCCGAAATCGACGGCGAGATAGCGCACCGAAGCCTCCAGCGCCGCCTTGGCGACGCCCATGGCGTTGTAATTCGGCATGGCGCGCAAACCGCCATTGTACGTGAGAGTCAGCATGGCGCCGCCATTGGGCATCATGGCGGCGGCCCGTTTGGCGACCTCGGTGAACGAGAAACACGAGATCTGCATCGTGCGCACAAAGTTTTCGCGCGTGGTGTCGGCATAGCGTCCGGCAAGCTGGCTCTTGTCGGAAAAAGCGATGGCGTGAACCAGGAAATCGAGCGTGCCCCAGACCCGCCCGAGTTCGGCAAAAGCGTCATCGACGGTGGCGATATCCTCGACGTCACAGGTCAGAACAAGGTCGGCATCGACCGAAGCGGCGAGTGGCTTGACGCGTTTGCCGAGCGCCTCGCCCTGATAGGTGAAGGCAAGCTTGGCGCCGTGCGCGGCAAGTGTCTTGGCAATCCCCCAGGCGATCGAGTGATCGTTGGCGACCCCCATGATCAGGCCGCGCTTGCCCTGCATCAAGCCCGGCATGCGTCAGGCGTCCGGATGCTTGAATACGACGGACGCGTTGGTGCCGCCGAAACCGAAAGAGTTTGACAGCACGCAGCCGAGCTTCACGTTGTCTTGGCGCTCGCGCACGATCGGCATGTCGGCAAAAGCCGGATCGAGCCGTTCGATATTGGCGCTCTCGCAGATGAAACCGGAATTCATCATCAGCAGCGAATAGATCGCTTCCTGCGCGCCAGCCGCGCCGAGCGAATGGCCGGTCAGCGATTTGGTCGCCGAAATCGGTGGGCATTTCGCGCCGAACACTTCGCGGATCGCTTCGATTTCTTTGAGGTCGCCGATCGGGGTCGAGGTGGCGTGCGGGTTGATGTAATCGACCGGCGGTTTTACCGACGCGAGCGCCATTTTCATGCAGCGCACCGCGCCCTCGCCGGACGGTTGCACCATGTCGGCGCCGTCGGAGGTGGCGCCATAGCCGGCAACCTCGGCATAGATTTTGGCGCCGCGAGCTTTGGCATGGTCGAACTCTTCGAGGAGGAGAACGCCGGCGCCGCCGGCAATGACGAAGCCGTCGCGATCGGCGTCATAAGCGCGCGAGGCTTTCTCCGGCGTCTGGTTGAAGTTCGAGGACATCGCGCCCATGGCGTCGAACAAAACAGAAAGCGTCCAATCGAGCTCTTCGCAGCCGCCGGCGAAGATGACGTCTTGCTTGCCGCACTGGATGGTTTCGAAGGCGTTGCCGATGCAATGGTTCGACGTGGCGCAGGCGGACGAGATCGAATAATTCACACCTTTGATCTTGAACCAGGTCGCGAGCGTGGCCGAGGCGGTCGATGACATCGCTTTGGGAACCGCGAACGGGCCCACGCGCTTGGGTCCCTTGCTGCGCGTGATATCGGCGCTCTCGACAATGGTCCGCGTCGACGGGCCGCCGGATCCCATGATAATGCCGGTGCGTTCGTTCGACACCTCGGTCTCATCGAGACCGGCATCGCGGATCGCCTGCTCCATCGCCACGTGATTCCAGGCGGCGCCGCCGCCCAGAAAGCGCATGGCCCGGCGATCGATTGTCTCGCTCGCTTCGAGCGTGGGCGCGCCGTGCACCTGGCAGCGAAAGCCGAGTTCGGCATAACGGTCGGCGCGGACAATGCCGGATTTTGCTTCGCGCAACGAGGCCAGCACTTCCTGCGTGTTGTTGCCGATCGAGGAGACAATGCCCATCCCGGTGACGACGACCCGTTTCATGTCAACCTCGCCCGCCAGGGCCCTGTCGTGAGATGATTCCGTCCAAACCGGCGCTCATGGTGTGAACTATAGCAATCAATCCGCGCGTCATCTTGTCTGAAAGCCGGCGACATTTGCGGCATCGCGCGCGGCCGAGAGGCGATCTCACGCGCCGCTGGGCTGCGGCTCGCCATCGCGGAACAGTCCCACCTTGAGATCGAGCGCGCGATAGATGACCGAGCCGTCCGCCGATAGCCAGCCATCGGCGACGCCGAGCACCAGCTTCGAGCGCATCACGCGTTTGATGTCGATGCCGTAAACGATCTTTTTCATCGTCGGCAGGACCTGCCCCGAAAACTTGATTTCGCCCATACCGAGCGCGCGCCCTTTGCCCGGCGAACCGAGCCAGCCGAGGAAAAAGCCAAGCAATTGCCATAGCGCGTCAAGGCCGAGACAGCCCGGCATCACCGGATCGCCTTTGAAATGGCAGGGAAAGAACCACAGGTCGGGTTTGAGATCGAGCACGGCGCGAACCAGGCCTTTGCCGTATTCCCCGCCCACCTCCGCGATTTCGGAGATGTGGTCGAACATCAGCATTGGCGGCAGCGGCAGCTGCGGGCCGTGCGCAAACAGTTCACCCCTCCCGCACGCGAGAAGGTCCTCATAGTCGAAATTCGAGCGGCGTTCCTGCATCCGCGGTTCAGCTCCGCGATTTCCGGGGCAACGGTTCGATTCACTAACATATGGGCATAGCGGGGCAAAGACGCATTCCCAGCATGCCGCAACTGCATAGTGCGCGCGCTCCGCCGGCGGGAAGCGGCGGTTGCAGCACGGAAAGCTGTCGTATATTGATTTCGTCCGCAACAATCGCCCCGGTGGGGCGAGGAATGGGTGCGTGATGAAACAGGGTGCGTTATGAAGCCGCCACTGCCGATCGCTTTTGCGCCGACCGCGCTCGCCCAAGAGCGGCTCGTCCAAGAGCGGCTGGCCCAAGCGCGGCTGGCCCAAGCGCGGCTGGCCCAAGCGCGGCTCACCCAAGAGCGGGTTGCCCAAGCGCGCCCGGGAGAGCCGAAACACGGCGCGCTCACTGGCTGTCCTTGGCATGACGTCAAGGCCAAGCTGCGCGGCGTCGGCCTGCGTCCGACCCGGCAGCGCATGGCGCTCGGCTGGATCTTGTTCGCCAAGGGCGACCGGCATGTGACGGCGGAAATGCTCTATGAAGAGGCGAACCGGGCCAAAGTGCCGGTCTCGCTCGCGACCGTCTACAATACGCTGCATCAGTTTACCGAGGTCGGCCTGTTGCGGCAGGTGGCGGTGGACGGATCAAGGGCGTATTTCGACACCAACAATTCGATGCATCACCACTTTTTCATCGAGGAGCAGAATGAGCTCCTCGATATCCCGGCCAGCGACGTGATGGTCGACAACGCGCCTGTTCCGCCCGAAGGTTATGAGATCGCGCGCATCGACGTCGTGGTGCGATTGCGGCGCAAGCAGGCCTGAATTTCTTTCACATCACCGTAAGCGATCGCGATTGCAGCGTGAATGCGCAGTTCTGCGCTTGCCTTCTTACCCAGGAGCTAGGCCGATCGCGAAAATCGCGATCATTCAACCTTCTCACCGGGATAGACGCCCCACAACGCGCTCTGCTCGACCCAGCCCGCAAAGCCGTCGCCGGAAATCTGGCACCATGTCCCGGTGCAGTGCTTCACTGCCCCCAGCACGCCGACTTGCAAACGCGCGGTCGTGGCACTGTGCAGGTCGGGGGCTTGGTAGAGCGGCGCCAGATCGGTTTTAGCTTTCAATTGCACCGCTGCGGTGCGCTTGCCGGAGAGGAGCGAGTGATAGACCCAGCCCTCGGCGCCATCGCAATCACGAATCCGGCGCCAGTTTTCAAATTCCGCGGTGATTTCGACGGGCCAGCCTACGCGGGTGTAGATCCAAGCCACATCGTGATCTTTGTCGGGACCGCCACGCACCGTCACCCGATCGGCCTTGAGGCTGACAAAACGTGGAACCGGCAAGCCGCTGGTCACGGCGTCGCTGCCGGCCCAAGCTTGGGACCAGACCGGGGACCAGACCGGGGACCAGACCGGGGACCAAGCCGGACCAGGCATGCCGCCGAGTGCAAGCAGAGCTGCCAGCGCGGCCGAGAATGACAGGATCGCGCTCCTCAATGCTTTGCCACACGATTTGCCACGTGCTTGGTCGCGTGCTTGGTCGCGTGCTTGCGCCATTGCCGCTCGCTTAAATCCCGCTATTGGCGGTGTGCACCGTGACTCCGGCGCACTTTGTTGGACTATGGCCATCTGCTAGAGATTCTAATGGACCGCCCCCCGCCCTTTAGTTTCGGCGAGTGGGGTTAAGGAGACCTGAACGGCGGTCTGGCGAACAGCTCCTGCAAACACCTGTTGCAAACGGTGCGATTGCAGGGCTGAATTTGCGGGTCTTCATTGGAACCATCCGTCGAAGAGGCAGCGCATGGCGACGGTCAAGAAGCCGCTGGTCGTGGTCACCCGCCGGCTGCCCGACGGCGTCGAAATGCGCATGCGCGAACTGTTCGACGCGCGGCTTAACTCCGATGACAAACCGATGACCCAGGCGCAGCTGGTGGAGGCTGCGAAAACCGCTGACGTATTGGTACCGACGGTCACCGATCACATCGATCGCGCCGTGCTCAGCCAATCGGGCGAGCGGCTAAAGCTCATCGCCAATTTCGGCAACGGCGTCGACAATATCGACGTCGCGACCGCGGTGCAGCGTGGCATCACCGTGACCAACACGCCCGGCGTGCTCACTGAGGACACCGCCGACATGACCATGGCGCTCATTCTCGCGGTGCCGCGGCGTTTGGCGGAAGGCGCGCAGGTGCTCACCGGCGACCGCGAGTGGACCGGCTGGAGTCCGACCTGGATGCTCGGTCACCGCATCTGGGGCAAGCGACTCGGTATTGTGGGGCTGGGCCGGATCGGCCAGGCCGTGGCGCGCCGCGCCCAGGCCTTTGGCCTGAAAATCCACTACCACGATCGCCGCCGGGTCTCGGTGCAAATCGAGGAAGAATTGCACGCCACTCATTGGGAGAGCCTCGATCAGATGCTCGCCCGCATGGACATCATCTCGATCAATTGCCCGCACACGCCGGCGACCTATCATTTACTTTCGGCGCGCCGGCTCAAGCTGATCCGTCCCGAGGCCTATATCGTCAATACCGCACGCGGCGAAGTGATCGACGAGAACGCCTTGGCGCGATTGATCGAGTCGGAGCACATCGCCGGCGCAGGTCTCGACGTGTTCGAGCACGAGCCGGCCGTCAATCCTAAACTGATCAAGCTCGCGCGCGCCGGCAAGGTTGTGCTGCTGCCGCATCTGGCCTCGGCGACGCTCGAAGGCCGCATCGACATGGGTGAGAAGGTCATCGTCAACATCAAGACCTTCCTCGACGGCCACCGTCCGCCCGATCGCGTTTTGCCGTCGATGCTGTAGAGCAAGGCCGCGCTCCGAACATGCATCCGAAATTATTGGCGCTGCGACGCTTTGTCTGCTTTGCGCTCGGCGCAGTTGTGGTCCTGCCGCTCGTTGCGCGCGGCGACGAGCACGCCGATGCTATCGCCGCTCCTCAAGGCGTTGTGGCGCATGGCGGCATGGTCGTGGCGCAAGAGGCGCGCGCGGCGCAGGTCGGCGTGGATATTCTTAAAAACGGCGGCAATGCGATCGATGCCGCCGTCGCCACAGGCTTTGCGCTTGCTGTGAGCTATCCGCGCGCTGGCAATATCGGCGGCGGCGGCTTCATGGTGGTTCATCTGGCGGACGGCAACGACACGACCATCGATTACCGCGAGACCGCGCCGGCAGGCATCGACGCCAAGAGCTTTCTCGATGAGTCTGGGAACGCCGATCCAGGAAAATCGCGCGACTCCGCGCTCGCCATCGGCGTGCCAGGCACGGTCGCCGGTTTGGCGCTCGCGGAGCAAAAATACGGCTCGGGAAAATTCACGCTTGCCGAACTGATCGCGCCGGCCATCGCGATGGCGCGAGACGGAATCGCGGTTACCGACGATACGGCCGATTCACTGCCGAATGTGCGCGTGCGGCTGTCGCGCTGGCCGGCATCGGCAAAGATTTTTTTCAAGGCCGATGGCAGCGCGCTCGGCCCGGGCGACCGGTTGGTACAGAGCGATCTTGCCGACACGCTTGAGACAATCGCCCGCGAAGGGCCGCACGCTTTCTACCAAGGGCCAGTCGCGGAAAAAATCGCCGCCGCGGTACAGGCGGCGGGCGGCGTCATGACCGCCGATGATTTGAAGAGCTATCAGGCGATCGAGCGCATGCCGGTGCGCGGCAGCTATCGCGGCTACGACGTGATTTCGATGCCGCCGCCATCGTCCGGCGGCATCGAGCTGATCGAGATGCTCAACATTCTCGAGGGCTACGATCTCGGCAGCATCGCGCGCGCGAACGCCGCGCAGGCGTTGCATTTGATGATCGAGGCGATGAAGCGTGCTTATGCCGATCGCGCGCTGTTTCTTGGCGATCCGGACCGGGTGGCGAACCCGGTTTCGCTGTTAACCTCGAAGAATTATGCCGCGGGCTGGCGCGCCGGCATCGATCCGGTTCACGCCACCGCGGCCGCGGATATCCGCGCCGGCGAGGTGACGCAGCCGGAGGGCCGTAACACCACGCATTTTTCCGTCGTTGATCGCTTCGGCAATGCGGTCGCCAATACCTATACGCTCAATTTCAGCTACGGCGTTGGGCTGGTCGCCGAGGGCACCGGCATCCTCCTCAACAACGAGCTCGACGATTTCGCTGCCAAAGCCTATGCGCCGAACGCCTATGGTCTTGTCGGCGCCGAGGCTAATGCGCCCGGTCCCGGCAAGCGGCCGCTGTCGTCGATGACGCCGACGATCGTGCTCAAGGACGGCAAGCCTTTTCTCGTTACCGGCTCGCCCGGCGGCAGCCGCATCACCACCACGGTGCTGCAGATCATCGTCAACGTCATCGACCGCGGCATGGATATCGCCGCGGCGGTCGCGGCGCCGCGGCTGCACGAGCAATGGCTGCCGGATCAGGTCTATGTCGAACCGGGAATTACCGACGACATCGTTGCCGCGCTGGCGGCGGGCGGCGACAAAGTGGTGCCGCAGCGGCCGTTCACCTCGGCCAATTCGATCATGATCACGCCGGAAGCTTTCGTCGGCGCCGCCGACCCGCGCACGCGCGGCGCGCTGGCGGTCGGAAATTAGTCACTCGCGTTCGCCGGATGGTCGGGGTGATTGGCGGTCGAAGCGAGCGCCATCACAACGACAGCGCAGAGCGCCACCGGCACAAAGCTCGCGATCGGCGAGCGGGTAAAATCCCAGAGCCAGCCGCCGGCGACCGACAGCACCATGGCAATGGTGTAGCTGACTGTGAACATGCCGGCTGAAGTGCGGTGCACGTCGTCAGGCGCGCTGAGTACTGACGGCAGCGCCAGCCCCAGAACGAGAATGGCGGTGGTGACAAAGCCTAAGACGCCAGACCAGAACACGATCCAGGCGCCGCTCGCCGCCGTCATGATCCCGACTAGGCTGATCAGGGAGAGCGCGCCGGCAGCCACATAGGCCCAAGGCTGTTTCACCAATCGCTCCGCGACCGCCAGCATGATCAGCGAGGCCGGCAGCTGGCAAATATTCTCCGCGGTCAGCGCGCTCGAGATCAGGTCGGGCCGGCCCGCTGCGGTGACGAAGTCGGGCAGGAAGGCATTGGTGACGAAATACATCGAATTGACGCTGCCGAGGATCGCGCCGAGCCGCCAGATCAGCGGCCGCCGCCAGTCGGGCCACCACAGCCGGCCAGCCGCGGCCGCGCCGTTCGTGCCCTGCGGGCGCGGCGCGCAGGCGATGATCAAGAGCGCCGTGGCAAAGGCCGGGATCGACCAGACCACGAAACTCAGGCGCCAGCTGTTATCGACCAGCGGCAGCACCAGCGGGATGGTGAGCGCCACCGCAACGGTTTCGCCGGCGAGAAGTCCGTTGGTGTAGATCGCGGTGGCAAATCCGATCCGCCGCGGAAACCAGGCGCGCACCAAAGGCGGCAGCGCCGGCTGCATGATCGCTACGCCCGCGGCCATGACGATGGTCGTCGCATAGAGCATCGACGCGTTCGGCAGCGCTGCGCGCGCGATCGATCCGATCGCGTTGAGCAGAAGACCGACGAACAGCGCCGGCACGATGCCAAGGCGCGCGATCAGCACCGCGCCCGGAATGGCGGCGAGCGCGAACAGCATCGGCGGCAAGCTGGAGAGCCAGCCGATATCGGTTTCCGACAAATTGAGGTCGCGATGCAATAGTGGGATGACCGGCGGGATCGCCAGCACGGTGACGCGCAGGCACACGCCGGCGAGCCACAGCAGCAATAAGGCGAACGCGCCCTGTTCCGCCGGCGCGGGGCGGCTTTCATTGGCAGTGCTGACAGTCACGGCAAAGTCCCGGCCAACATCCGTTCCGCCCAACATCGCGGCCTTCCGGCACGCAAACTGGTGACGGCCGAGCCTTCGATCAAAGGATTTTGGAGCGGGCGAAGGGATTCGAACCCTCGACCCCAACCTTGGCAAGGTTGTGCTCTACCCCTGAGCTACACCCGCATCCGAGACGATTAAGGCGGCTTTCGGCACGGTTGGGTATCACCGGCGCCGCATTCAAGCTATGCCAAAGAGCACATAGCTTTGCAACCACGCGCTTTGCAACCGCG
>JBAQBC010000009.1:0-7017 GCA_049286035.1 Xanthobacteraceae bacterium | reverse complement strand
GCTCGCTGATCGACGCGCATGTCTTGATCGCCGGCGCCACTCTCATCGGACTTTTTCTCGGCATGAAGATGATCACGAAATTCTGCGGCATCCTGCCGTTGACCCGCTATTTCAGTTTCGAGCCTCGAGAAGGGATGTATACGACGTTGATGATGTCGACGGGGCTGACCTTCGGCTCGATCTCGGCACTGTTCGGCCTGACCAATCACATCATCGACCAGACCCAATACACGGTCCTGCTCACGGCGGTCATCGGCAGCGCCGTTGTGCCGACGCTGATCGCGCAGATCTGGTTCCGGCCGCATTTCGAACCGCTGGAGGAGGACGCGTAGTCCCTCTCCCCGTGCACGGGGAGAGGGAGTTCACTTCCGCGCGATGCGCCGGTACAGGGCGTAAACCGGCTCCCATATTTTCGCGCGGATCGCCGCGGCGGTTTGCTCCTCTGAG
Source organism: Xanthobacteraceae bacterium (assembly GCA_049286035.1). Classification (GTDB taxonomy): domain Bacteria; phylum Pseudomonadota; class Alphaproteobacteria; order Rhizobiales; family Xanthobacteraceae; genus BOG-931. The sequence goes on along the minus strand of JBAQBC010000009.1, from coordinate 6,570 downwards.
CGGGTATCTGCACAGCCCTCCTTTTGCGCCTGCCGCGCGACCGCAAGCGCGACCTGGAACGACAGCTTTCGGATATCGACCAGCGGCGGCAACAGGTTGGCACCCGGATCGCGTTTCGCCGGCGACTGCGCGGCGATCGCGTTCGCCGCCGCCAGGAACATACCGTCGGAAATCCGCCGCGCGCGTACCGCGATCGCGCCAAGCCCGATGCCCGGATAGACATAGGCATTGTTGTTCTGGTCGATACGGAATTCCCGGCCGCCGCGCTTGAGCGGCGGAAACGGACTGCCGGTGGCGATCACGGCCCGGCCTTCAGTCCAGGCATCAAGCTCCGCCGGCCTTGCCTCGCTGCGTTCGGTCGGATTGGACAAAGGAAAAATCACCGGCCGTTTGACGTTCTTCGCCATCGCGCGCACCGCCGGCTCGGTAAAGGCATGCGCTTGCCCGGACGTGCCGATCAGTACGGTCGGATGCGCATTCGTCACCACGTCTTCAAGGTCGATGCGGCCCGGTGTCTTGAGCTTCCAGCCGGCCACGCGGCCGGGGGCTTGCGCGAACGGCGCCTGGAACGGCTGCAGGCCGTTCATGCTGGCGAGCAAAAGGCCGGGACGATCGACCAGATAAAAGCATTCGCGCGCGCGTTGTTCGCTTAAGCCGGCTTCGACCATCGCGCGGAGCAGCAACGCGCAAATGCCGGTGCCGGCGGAGCCGGCGCCAAGCACCGCGACGCGCTGTTCGGTCAACGGCACACCGGTGACATTGATGGCGCAAAGCAGCGTCCCCACCGCGATCGCGGCGGTGCCCTGGATGTCGTCGTTGAAGGTGCACAGCGATTGGCGATAGCGCGCGAGCAGGCGATTGGCGTTGCCGATGGCGAAGTCTTCCCAATGCAACAGCACGTGCGGCCAGCGCTTGCGGACCGCCTCGACGAAAGTCGACACCAGATCGTCGTAGGCCGGCCCGCGCACGCGCTCATGCTGCCAGCCGATGTAAAGCGGATCGCGCAGGTGGTCGCCGTTGTCGGTGCCGACATCGAGCAGGACCGGCAGCGTCGCTCCCGGATGCAGGCCGGCGCAGGCGGTGTAGAGCGACAATTTGCCGATCGGAATGCCCATGCCGCCGGCGCCCTGATCGCCGAGCCCGAGAATGCGTTCGCCGTCGCTGACCACGATCGCGTTGATGCGGTCGTAGCGCGGATGCGAGAGGATGCGCGGGATCAGATCCTGGTGCGGAATACTGAGAAACAATCCGCGGGGTTTGCGGAACACATGGCTGAACAGCTGACAGCCGAGTCCGACCGTCGGGGTATAGACGATCGGCATCATTTCCTCGATGTTGCGGGTCAACAGCGCGTAGAACAATGTCTCGTTGGAATCCTGTAAGCCGCGCAGGAAGACGTAGCGCTGCAGGTCGCTGCCCAACCCATGAAAGGCGGCAAGCCGGCGCTGGACCTGATAATCGAGCTCGGCGACGTGCGGTGGCAACAGCCCATGCAGATCGAAAGCGTCGCGCTCGGCCTCGGTAAAGGCGGTGCCCTTGTTGAGCAAGGGATCGTTGAGAAGCTCGTAGCCGCTCAACGCGGTTTCGACGTGATAGCTGGCCTGGCTGTGGTTGGGGTCGTAGTTGAGCGTGGACATGCGGCGCTACGATAGCCGCGAACGGCACGCGCCGACAGAGACTTTCGGCGTCGCAGCTTATTGGGCCGCACTGGCGGCCGCCGCGGCTGGCATGGCGCTATTGCCGAACGCGACGCCCTTGGCTTCGGAGCCGAGCGCGGCAAGGATCACGATGATCACCGCGACAATACCGGCGACCAGCGCGAGCGCGAGCGCGTAATTGCCGCCGTAATGGGTGGCGATGGCGGCCTGCAGCGTGGCGTTGACCGAAGCGATCAGATTGCCGAGCTGATAGACGAAGCCGGGGAAGGTGCCGCGCGCGTCATCCGGCGATAATTCGTTCAAGTGCACCGGAATGACGCCCCAAGCGCCCTGCACCATCACCTGCATCAAAAAGGCGCCGGCGGCGAGCCACACCGCGGTGGTCGAAAATGCCCATAGCGGCAACACCGCAAGCGAAAGCAGCGCGGTGAGGATGACGATGCGCCGGCGGCCAAAGCGTTCGGACATCGCGCCGAAGAACAGGCCGCCGACAATGGCGCCGATATTGTAGATGACCGCGATCAGCCCGACCTCGTGCGGCGAAAATCCATGCTGGACCTGAAGGAAGGTCGGGTAGAGATCCTGCGTGCCGTGGCTGAAGAAATTGAATGCCGTCATCAGCACGACGGCATAAATGCCGAGCCGCCAATGCGCGCGCGCGATCGCGAACGTATTGCTGCGCGCGGTGGTCGGTTGCCAGCTTGGCGATTCCGGAACCTTGCGGCGGATGTAAAACACCAGGAGCGCCGGAATGACGCCGACCATGAACATGCCGCGCCAGCCGATATATTGGAACAACAAGCCATAGACGATCGAGGCGAGGAAATAGCCGGCCGGATAGCCCGATTGGAGGAGGCCGGAGACCAAGCCGCGCGCCCGCGGTGGGATCGATTCCATGGTGAGCGAGGCGCCGACGCCCCATTCGCCGCCCATGGCGACGCCGAAGATGGCGCGCAAGATCAACAGCGCGGTAAGGCTCGGCGCAAAGCCGGAGGCGAATTCGATGGCCGAATAGAGCAGTACGTTGACCATCAAGGTCGGACGGCGGCCCCAGCGGTCGGCGGCGCGGCCGAACAGATAAGCGCCGAGCGGGCGCATTGCCAAAGTCAAAAGGATGGCAAAGGTAACTTCTGTCATATCGCTGTGGAATTCGGCGGCAATATCCTTGAGCACGAACACCAGAAGAAAGAAGTCGAAGGCATCCAGTGTCCAGCCCAGGAAGGTCGCAGCGACGACGTGCTTCTGATCGCTGGTCCAGCCGGAAAGCGCTTCAACACGCATTGCCGCAACTCCGGTTCGGTCAACCTTCAACCTCGGTCTCGGGCCGGTCGTCGCCGCGCGCAACCTCCTCGTGCCACTTGCCCTTGCTGTCTTCCCAGGAAATGGCGTGGGTTTCCCCCGGCACGTGCTGTTCGGCGGCGGCGCGTTGCGCCGCGCTGCGCGCCGCTTCGTGGGAGGGGAATGTTTCGGAAAAAACGCCGTCGACCTGATAGGCCCAGCCGCCGTCGTGCTCGACGATGTGATAGACGATCTTTGTCATGGCGCCGACTCCTCCGTGTGGAACAACGTCTCCGGAAGGAGATAGTTGTATGCAATAAAAAGTTCCAGCCTAAAGCATGATCCCGAAAAGTGGACACCGGTTTCCCGCCTGCGCGAAGCCGTGGCTGCCGGTTGCCGTTCCATTTGATGCTTCGGCGGGCGAAGGCAGGTCGGAAAAGATCATACTCAAACAACAAGCTAAAGCGAAACACCGGATCAACCTAAAATCATTTTGCTTTAGCGGGCTGCCGTGGCGCCTTGCTCGCGCTGACGCCTCGCTTCATAAGTCCGCAAATGGGCATAGGCGATTTGCAACAGCGGATAATCGCCCGGCCGGCCGCCGCCGCGCTGCAAAAGATCGCCGACAATGTGGTCGCTCTCGATGCGTGCGCCGCGCTCGATGTCGCGCAGCATCGAGGCGGCAATCGGCGATCCGGCCGCGGTGAGCATGCCGATGCTGCGCTTAACGGCGGTCTCGCCCGGGGCAAAGCCGCTCTTCACCGCGATTGCGCAGCACTCCGCAAACATATCGCTGGCGTATTGGCTGCCGCCGGCGGCGGCGATGTCGCCGAACGCGCCGCGCATCAGGCAGCTGATACCGGCCGCGGCCGCGATGAAAGCCCATTTCTCCCACATTTCTTGGAGGATCGCGGTAGAGAGCTGAGAGTCGAACTTGGCGCCGGAAAAATCTGCCGCGATTGCCGCAACGCGCGGTGATTTCGCGCCGTTCTGTTCGCCGAACGACAGAAAATGCAAATCGTTGAGGTGGAGAATGCGGCCATCGGCGTCGAGCGTCGCCGATATCACGCATTGACCGCCGAGCACCGCGGCAGCGCCGAACCGCGCCGCGAGCAAATCCATGTGCCTCATCCCGTTGAGCAAGGGCAGGATCGCGGTGTTGGCGCCCACTGCCGGCGCAAAGGAATCCATTGCACCTTGCAGATCGTAGGCCTTGCAGCTCAAGAGGATCAGGTCAAACGGCGCGCTCGGGTGCTCGGCGAACACGGTCGGCGGCGCCGGGATGTTGATGTCACCTTTAGGGCTGCGCACGATCAGCCCGGTTTTCGCCAATTGTTCGGCGCGCCGCGGCCGCACCAGAAAAGTCACGTCGCGCCCGGCTTCCTTCAGCCGGCCGCCGAAATAGCCGCCGAGCGCGCCGGCCCCGACCACCAGAATGCGCATTGCCGAGTCCCTCTATGCGATCCGATTACTGGCTCGCCGCGGCGCCGGGCCGGCGCGGCACCAGAAGATTGCCGGTGAAAATCTGCACCGGTTCGTCGTTCTGGTTGAATGTGGTGTTGCGCACCCGGATCATGCCGCGGTCGGGCTTCGACTTCGACGGCCGCACTTCGAGCACTTCGCTTTGCACGCGCAATTCATCGCCGGGGCGAACCGCGCGCGGCCAGCTTAATTCGTCGAAGCCGACCCCGAGAATGCCGCCGGCCGGGCTGAATTCGCCGTCGACCAGAAGCCGCATGGTCATTGCCGCGGTGTGCCAGCCGCTCGCCGCCAGTCCGGCAAAGGGCGATTGCCGCGCGGCGGCTTCGTCGAGATGAAACGGCTGCGGATCGTACTCTCTGGCAAAGGCGAAAATCTCGTCTTTGCCGACCCGCTTGCGTCCGCTCTTGAAAACCTGTCCGACGGCGAAATCTTCCAGATAGCGTTTGGTCATGCCAGCTCCCCACGCGCAACGCCTGCGCGGCGCGGCTTCTCGAACCACGAGCCGCCGGCCACGGCTGCCGCATTAATGAGGCCAAAAGCGCAAAGCGCAACCGCCAAAGCGATGAATACGCCGGTGAGGCTGCCGCTAAGGCGCAAGGCAAGATAGCCGCCGGCCGCCGCGATCACGAGCCGCGTGAAATTGGCGAGCAGCGGCCACAGCAGCCGGCCGGCGCCTTGCGAAGCGAAATAGAGCGCCATGCCGAGACCGAACAAGCCGTAGGCGGGGCCGACAACATGCAGGTAGCGAGTGCCGGCATCGATCATCCCGGGCGCGGTATCGAACAACGACAGCCAGGCGCGCGGCGCCATCGCGGCGCCAAGCCCGATCAGTTCGCACAAGCCGGCGGCGATGCCCGCGCCGATCCAGGCGACGCGCAAGGCGCGCTCGGGACGATGCGCGCCGATATTGGTGCCGACCATGGCGACGAGCGGACCGCCCAATCCGAACACCAGCGGGATGAGCAAATATTCAAGCCGGGTGCCGACGCCATAACCGGCGATGGCGGCGGGCCCCAGCGCGCCGACCAGAGCCGTCGCAATCGCGATGGTGAGATTGGTCGCCACGGTGATGAGTGCGGCGACCGCGCCGACGCGGAGAATGTCGGCGAACAATGACCAGCGTAAGCGGACGCCGATGAGCGTCAGGCGCACGACGCTTCGTCCGGAACGCAGATAGAAGGCAAACGCGGCGCTGCCGGCGGCGTAATAGATCAGCACGGCGGCGGCGCCTCCGGCGACGCCGAGCCTTGGAAACGGACCGAAGCCGAAAATCAGGCACGGCGACAGCGGGATCAGCACCGCGACGCCCGCGCATGTGACCAGCGCGGGCACAGTCATATTGCCGGCGCCGCGGATCACATTCGCCAGCGAATTGAACAGCCATACCAGAACAGCGCCGGAAAAAATTACGGTGGAATAGATGTTTGCCGCCGCGAGCGAATGACCGCTGCCGCCCATGGCGGCGTACAGCCGGTCGCCGCCGAGCAGCACCGCAACGGTGAATATCAGGCCCAATAGGAGGCCGATGATCAACGCGTGCAGCGCCAGCGCATCGGCATCTCCCCGCCGTCCGCCGCCGAGCGCGCGCGCGATCGCCGATGACATGCCGCCGCCCATGGCGCCGGCCGACATCATCTGCATCAGCATCACCACGGGAAACACCAGCGCCACGCCGGCGAGCTGATCGGTGCCAAGCTTGCCGACGAAATAGGTCTCGACCAGTCCCACCGAGGTCTGCGCCAGCATCACCAGGACATTGGGGGCGGCGAGGCGAATGAGGGTCGCCGCGATCGGGCCTTCGATCAGGGCGCGCGTGCGCGGGTCGTAGCGCGGCTGTGGTGCAGCGGTGAGCTTGGCTTCCAGTGCTTCCGATTGCGACGTTTCTAAATCAAGCGCGCGCATGGCGATCTCAATGTGATTGTGCAGGCGCAGGTGTTGCGGCAACGCGCGAACGGTCAGCTAATTGTTAAGTTCGGTTGCAAAGTCGCTGGCGACGACGGCGCGCAGGATTGCGCGAAAATCCGCGGCCCGCTTGGCGCCAAAGCGATCTTCGAAGCGCGCCTGCGCCTGCGTCCACGCCTCACGCCCGGCGAGCAGGCGCTTTTCGCCGGCTTTGGTGAGGTGGAGTTCCTTGGCGCGCCCATCGCTGGCG
>JBAQBC010000008.1:0-16133 GCA_049286035.1 Xanthobacteraceae bacterium | reverse complement strand
GTTGCAAGGCACATCACCTCGCCGGCGAATGACAATTCGGTTCCGGGCAACAGACACACCGCGGTGCCCGGATCTTCCGGGGCGCAAAATCCGCGTGTTCCGGTACCGAAATCGCGTACCGACAGCTTGTCGCCGACGCGCGCCGGTCGCGAGCGGACGTTGGTTAGACTGTAGTCGCACATGGGGCTCTCTCTCCTTTTTGGACAGCCCCACGGTCAAAACGAGTACACAGCCCTTTTGGTTTCGCCGCTCCCGCAGAATTCCAGATTGAGTCGGAAATCTCGCTTACGCGTGCGGCGTGCCGCTCAAAAAATAACCACGCTGCGGATCGATTTGCCATCTCGCATCAAGGCGAAAGCCTTATTGATGTCGCCGAGCGGCATCGTATGGGTAATCATCGGGTCGATCTCGATACGCCCCTCCATGTACCAGTCGACGATCCTCGGCACGTCGGTGCGGCCGCGTGCGCCGCCAAAAGCGGTGCCCCGCCAGACCCGGCCGGTCACCAACTGGAATGGACGCGTGGAAATTTCCTGACCGGCGCCGGCAACGCCGATGATAATGCTCTGTCCCCAGCCGCGATGGCAGCTTTCGAGCGCCGCCCGCATCAGATTTGCGTTACCGACGCACTCAAAAGTGTAGTCGGCGCCGCCGATTTGATCGGCGCCGCTTTTGGTCACGTTGACGAGATGAGAGACGAGGTCGCCTCCGACTTCGGCCGCATTGACGAAATGGGTCATGCCGAAGCGCTCGCCCCATGCCTTCTTCTCCGGATTCATATCGACGCCGATGATCATTGCGGCGCCGACGAGGCGAAGACCCTGGATGACGTTCAAGCCGATGCCGCCGAGACCGAACACAATGCATTTGGCGCCAGCTTCGACCTTTGCGGTATTGATCACCGCGCCGATGCCGGTGGTAACGCCGCAGCCGATGTAACAGACCTTGTCGAACGGCGCGTCCTCACGGATTTTGGCTACGGCAATTTCGGGCAGCACGGTAAAGTTCGCGAAGGTTGAACAGCCCATATAATGATGGACCTTCTCGCCGCGGACCGAAAACCGAGAGGTGCCGTCGGGCATCACGCCTTGGCCCTGGGTTGCGCGAATGGCGGTGCACAAATTGGTCTTGCGCGACAGGCAGGACGGACAATTGCGGCACTCGGGCGTGTAAAGCGGGATGACGTGGTCACCCTTTTTTACCGAAGTCACGCCAGGCCCGGTCTCGACGACGACGCCCGCGCCCTCATGGCCAAGAATGGACGGAAACAACCCTTCCGGATCGGCGCCGGATAAGGTGAATTCGTCGGTGTGACAGACACCGGTCGCCTTGATTTCGACCAGGACCTCGCCGGCGCGTGGACCGTCGAGCTGGACGGTGGTGACTTCAAGGGGTTTGCCGGGCGCAAATGCGACGGCGGCGCGAACATCCATGAGATCGTTCCTCGGTCTTTAAATCGCGCGCTGCTCAGCTTTGCTCCGGCGGAATGACAATCTGCGTTTGAATCACCAACGCACATAGTCTGCCATCGCCGCGCGTAATGCGCGTCTGCCACACCATGGTGCTGCGGCCGCGATGAAGTGGCGTGCATTCGGCGCGGGCGACGTCGCCGACGGGAACGCTGGCGAAGAAATTGGTCTTGCTTTCGATGGTCGCGGTGCGGCCGCCCTTGGGCAGATTGGCGATGGTGGCAGTGCCGCCGAGATTGTCAGCGAGCGCCATGACAGCGCCGCCGTGAAGCGCGCCAAAGCGGTTGTTCAATTCCTCGCGAACCGGAAGCTCGGCGATGACCTTGTCGGGAGAAACATGAGTCACTTTCATGCCGATCAAGGCGGCAAACGGCGGCTGGATTTGTGCTTCCGGATTGATAACAAAATTCATGATTGGCTCTCCGCGAACCGCTTCGCTGCGGGCGTGGCCGTCTTAATAGCAGAGAGCAGCACAGACAGGCACCCCCGCCGCGGCCGCGACGGGGGTGCAAAGGCCAATGCGTCGAAACTCGATGGCTCGTTATCGCGGCTGCGGTACGACGCGCATGTAAGGCTTCAGCGTCTTCCAACCGTTAGGATAAAGCTTCTTCGCCTCGTCGTCGGTCACCGCGCCGGTGAGGATGACTTCTTCGCCTTGTTTCCAGTTTGCGGGCGTCGCGACGCGATGCTTGGCCGTGAGTTGCAGCGAGTCGATGACCCGCAGCACCTCATCGAAATTCCGGCCGGTCGTCATCGGATAGACGAGAACAAGCTTGATCTTTTTGTCCGGGCCGATCACGAACACGTTGCGCACCGTCTGATTGTCGGCCGGTGTGCGGCCTTCAGAGGTCCCGGTCGTGCTCGCCGGCAGCATGTTGTAGAGCTTGGAAATTTTCAGATCGGTGTCGCCGATCATCGGGTAGTTCGGGGCGAAACCGACAACATCCTTGATGTCGGCCGACCACTTCTTGTGGTTGTCGACGGGATCGACCGACAGGCCGATGATCTTGACGCCGCGTTTGTCGAATTCCGGTTTCAGTCGCGCCATTGTGCCGAGTTCGGTGGTGCAAACCGGGGTGAAATCCTTTGGATGCGAAAACAGTACCGCCCAATTGTTGCCGATCCAGTCGTGGAAGCGAATTTTGCCTTCCGTGGTCTCGGCCTCAAAATCTGGGGCGGTATCATTAATCTGAAGTGCCATAGAAACCTCCCTCGGAGATCATCCGGTGTGCTGGCCTCGTGACCATATGTACGGCGCAGCGGGCGTGAATGCCAGCCTTGCTCACGATCCTTTGCATCCGGACATTATTTGCTCGTCCGGAACGCCGACATTGCGATAATGTGCTGTTAATCGGGCCAAATCAGCAACAACGGTCTTGGAGCTCATTCTACGGCGTCGGCGCGCCGGAAACGAACATCGCGAGCGGATAAGGATTGGGCGCGACAGAACTCGACCACGATGCCGTTACTTTGCCTTACGGACGCCCCGCGCGGGCCACCCTCGGATGTCACTGATCGCCTTGCGCCGGACTAATCGGCGGGGCCTCGGAACAAGCCCGCGCCTTAAGCGTTCTAAAGCTAGCACGGGCAGCGATTATGACATTTTCAGTTCGCAGACGGGTCCATGTCGGCTTGATCGCCAGGCTGATCGAGCGCTCGCCAATCGCGGCCGCCGGGCTTTTGCCGCGCGGGGCTGCGCGTCGCCGTGCCTTCCTCGATTTACCGGCCGGTTATGAGGCCGTTGACCTTTTTATTCTTGACTGGCTTGCCGTCGAGGCGTTGCGCAGCCGTCGGAATCATCTGCCGCTTTAAGCGGCAAAAGCCGCAGCTATTGGGTTGTTGTCCCTGGCGGCGCCGTGGTCGACAGGCCGACGGTCCGGCCCGGAAATCCCGCCACGTCGAAATAGCGCGTTTGCCCGACCTGTTGCATGTCGAGGACGGTTATCAGGCCATTCGCCGCGGGCTCGGATGTGAGGACGTGGCTGGAGACGTCGGGCAGCGCGCCCCCAGGCAGCGCCTCGGACAGCACCCGTCCGATAAGCTTGCCTTTGTCGCTGACGTCGAGATGCATCAGCTGCGCGATCGTGCGGCCCAGATCCGCATTGCTCGCCGGTGCGGGGTCGACAAACTGAGCTTTGAAATCGGGTCCCTGCATGGCCATGAAATTCCACGTATCGGCGCGGCTGAACGAGCCATGCATTCCCTGGCCTTGCTGCAACACTGTATCGGCGACTTCGACGGTGCAGCGCACCGGTTCGCCGCAGACGGTGTCGAACGAACGGAAACTGATCGCGATCGCCGGATGCGGGGTGATTGCGGAGCCTTCCAGCGCAATGTCATCGAGCGTTAGCGTGCCGGGAAATTTGCCGAGCTTGGAATCCACGAATATTCCGCTGACGTAATCCTGCATCAGCAGGACATCGATGATCCGTTTCGCCATCGCCTTATCGCCATCGGGCACATAAATCAGATCCGAGCCGCCGTTCGCGGCAACGACCACCTTCGGCTTGTTGCGATCGCCGCCGATGAGCCCATTACCGTTCTTGCTTTGCTCGCCCTCGCCAATGGTCCGGTAACCGTCGTCCGGGTCGATGAGCGGCAGATTAAGCGCGTGCGCCAGATCGAGCGCGACGAAACCCAATGGCAAATGACCGGGCAGCGTATCTGCGAATTTTCCTTTGACGGTGGAGCTCGTGTGGCTTTCTTTCGAAATGGTGGAGAAGCCGTGATCCGAGGTCGCAATGATATCGGTCGTGTCAAGAAGCCCGAGCTCGTCGAGCGTCGAGCGGATGCGGGCGAGATCGTCATCGGCATTGCGGATCGCAGCGAGCGAGGTCGGACCGTTAATGCCCGGCGTGAGCATGTTTAAGCTGTCACCTTGATTGTGTTGCGTGCCGTCCGGATCGCGCGACCAGAACACCAGAACAAACGGCTTATTGCGCTTCTTGAATATCGGCAGCACGACCCGCGTCGCTATCGAAGCAAAATAATCCTGTTGCACGACATTGGCGCTCAAGGTGCCAGGCTTGGCGACGTTACCGGGAATGCCGTTGGCGCCGCGGGTTGGTGCGGCGAGCGGCAGGCTGACAGCCTTTAGTCGTTCGCTCACTTCTGCCGAGAGCGGAATGCCTTTGGCCGTGCCGGTCGCATCGTCAATCAAAATGGTTTGCTCGCCGGTGCGCTCGGTGGGATCGAACACCAAAGCAGGTCCGATCTTGCCGATTGAAGCCGTGCTGTAGCCCTTGTCGCGAGCGAGCTTGAGGATCGTTGCTTCGTCAAGATAATTGCCGGCAAAGTGCTCGTCGACATCGCCGAGCACGACATCGCTCTCCAGGAAGGGTGTGAGGCTACTGCCAGCGCCGGGAACCTTGAAGCCGGTATAGATTGTGTTGGAAAAGGTGCCGGTGTCGCCGAGCATGTGCCCGGTCGCCATGCCGGAGGCGTTGGCCATGGTGAAGGTCGGGAACAGCGCGTGGCTGTTGCGCAAGCTCACTCCCTGCCGGGCCATGGCCGCCATTGTCGGGGCGGCGTTGTCGTCGACCATGCGGAAGCGCAAGCCGTCGGCAATGAACAACACGACGTTGTGCGGCCGCGCGGCTTGCGTCTGCGCCAGAGCAGGCGAGTCTATTGTCGCTTCCGCCAGGGCCATTTGCAGGATTGCGGCGGCAAGGACGAGCGATCGGCGCATTCGCGGGCTCCGAACAAAAAGCGGGGATTTCACTGTTGTGACGAGACCAGATGACAGTGTTGTGACGATGCTTTTATTGAAGGTGGAAGAAAGTTGGAGGGCTTCGCTGCGCTGGGCCTGAACATAAAGGGCGGCCCGAACGGGGCCGCCCAAGTTCTGCGCAACAACTACCACACAACAACTGCCGCACAACGACGCGGCGGGAGAGCCGAGCTACGGGCGGCCGGTCGCCGCCCGTAGAAGCAGATCGCGCAATTACTCGCCTTCGACGCCGATCGCGTAGGCGGTCTCGCCATGCACCGCGTCGTCGCCGACCTTTAAGGTGGCTTCGTCCATGCGCAGCGGCACGATGAGGCCGATCACCTTGAGGATGATGTAGGTGGCAATCGCGTTGAACACGATTATGAAGGCCGCACCGACGATCTGGAGCCAGAGCTGCGACGGATTGCCGTACAGCAATCCGGTAACGCTGACGCCGGGGGCTTCCTTGTCGGTGCCGATGTACAGCAGCATATCTGGATTCGCCAGAAGGCCGACCATCAGGCCGCCGGTGAGGCCGGCGACGCCGTGCGTGGAGAGTACGCTGAGCGTATCGTCCACTTTCATCATGAACTTCGTCTTTTGCAGCTTGTTCATGGCGAGCCACGGAATGATGCCAGCAACGATGCCGATGGCGATGGCGCCAAATCCGTCGACATAACCGGCGCCGGGCGTGATCGCGACAAGGCCCGCGATCATCCCGTTGACCGCGCCGAGCACCGACGGTTTGCCATAAGCCAGCTTGTCCATCAGCGTCCAAACCAGAAGGCCGACAGCCGTTGCGGTATTGGTGTTGAGCACCGCCGCGCCGGCATTGGCATTGGCAAAGTAAGGGTCGCCGCCGTTGAAGCCGTTCCAGCCGAGCCACAAGACTCCGGCGCCGACCAACGTGATCAGCAGGCTGTTGGGCGGGAAATTATCGCGGTCGGCCTGAAGGCGAGGACCTATCACAGCGGCCGCGACAAAACCCGACGTTCCCGCGGCGAGATGAATCACATAGCCGCCGGAGAAGTCCGCTACGCCCAGGGCCGCGAGCCAGCCGCCGCCCCAGATACTGAACGCGCCGACCGTGTAGACCAGCGTCATCCAAACCGGGCAGAAGATCATCCAAGCCGTAAAATTCATGCGACCGAGCAGCGAACCTGCCAGGATGATGACCGTGATCGCGGCGAACACGAACTGGAAGAACATCAGCGTTGCCATCGGGAACGCGAGTGGGGGCATGCCCGACGCGGCTTCAGGGATGGTGGCTTGGCCGAGAGTGAACGCCGCTGAGGTTCCCAAAGCAGGGGTACCGAGAAAACTTTGTCCGGCTAACGATAGCCATGCCGGCCCAAACGCCATGTTGTAATCGAACAGAACCCAGACGACCAAAACCGACGCGAACGCGTACATCGACATGAAGGCGGAATTGATCGCCCACTTCTTTTTGACGATGCCGCCATAAAGGACGGTCAGACCCGGAATGCTTTGCAGTCCGACGAAAGTCGCCGCCGCCAACTGCCAGGCATTATCGCCGGTATCCAACCACTGTGGTGCTGGTAAGAGTGCCATGTGCCTTTCCCGCCTTTCCCCAATAAAGATGCCCTCAGTGCGCCGATGGCACACGGGCCGACGTTTGAGCGGTCGCAAAAAATATGCCAGTTAATCGGTCGTTACCTGACCGGATTTCGCCATCGGATGGCAGCGAATCGGGCGGCCACTGACTAGAAACTTCGCAGCATGAACATAAAATGGGCAGACGTGATGGGGAGGGGTAAGGTGCTAGGTCGGCCATTGGCGGTGGCCCTGTGGTGCCTTGGCTGGGCGGTCTTGTGGATGAGCGGGGGGTACAGCGTCGCGGAGGCAGCCGAAAGTGCCGTTGCCTGCACCAATCCGGCCAGCGGCGCGCACTGGCAGATCCGGATCGATTACGAGCGCAGCACCGTCGACTCCTATCCGGCGCGCATTACCGAGGCTACAATTTCGTGGCGCGACGCCTCCGATGGCGGCAATTACTCGCTTGACCGCAAATCCGGAAATCTCACCGTGGTCATTGCCTCGAGCACCGGCGGCTATTTCCTTTTTGATCGTTGCAAGCTCGAAAATTGAGGTGACATTTTTGACTTCACTTCCGGCGTCTCAACTCTCGGAGCGCTTGCCGCCGCGCCCCTGGAGCGGCGGTCATGCCTGAAGTGATGCCTGCGATCAAAGCGAGCGTGGGCTTTGCCTCCGAGACAGGCCCGCGTGAACGCAACGAGGATTTTGCCGGCGTGGTTTTCGGCATGGAATTGCCCAAGCCTCGCCGCGACACCATCGCCGCGATTGCCGACGGCATCGGCGGCGCCAAAGGTGGCCGTGTGGCTGCGGAAACCGCCGTACGCGGATTTCTTGATGGTTTCTGCGATCTGCCTGAAACCATGGAAGTCGGTCGTGCCGGGGCGACGGTCCTCAATGCCCTCAACAGCTGGATTTTTTCGCAAGGCCGCCGCGACAACAAGCTGAGCGGGATGGGCTGCACTTTCACGGCGGTGGTGCTGCGCGGCCGCATCGCGCATATCCTGCACGTCGGCGACACGCGCGCCTATCGCTTGCGCGGCGATCGGTTCACCTGCCTGACCACGGATCACGTGCGCGAGGACGCCGGCGGCCGATCCAATATTCTCAATCGCGCGCTTGGCGTGGAAACCGAAGTGCGGCTCGACTATGCGGCTCATCCGGTCGCGTTGCATGATCGATTTCTGCTGTGCAGCGACGGCGTGCACGGCGTTCTGAGCGCAGAAACCATAGCCGACATTCTGCGCGACCGATCCGCATCCGATGATTCCGCCCGCGCACTGGTCGCCGCGGCACTTGAAACCGGCAGCACGGATAATTGCACCGCGCTCGTTCTCGACATCGTCGCGTTGCCTTCGGTGGATTCCGCAACCGTCGGCGCCGACATTATGCAATTGCCGCTGATCCCGGTGCCGATCGATGGCCAGACCGTGGACGGCTTCGTCCTCAAAGTGTTGATCTCGGACGGGCGCTACACCCGCCTGTTCGGCGCAATGGATGAAGTCGAGGGCGGCGAGGTGGCGCTCAAATTTCCAAAGCCCCAGGTCGCCGCCGCGGCGACCTACCACGCCGCATTCGTGCGCGAAGCTTGGGTCGGCGCGCGCGTCAACAGTCCATGGATCGGCCGGATCATCGAACTGCCGCCGGGGCGGCAGACCTGCCTCTACACTGTCATGCCGCTCTACCAAGGCGAACTGTTGTCGATGCGGCTGGCGCGCCGGCCGCTGGTCGGGCTCGAGGAGGGTCGCAATATCGCGATCAAACTCGCTCGCGGTGTCGCCGCACTGCACCGCGCCGGCATCATCCATCGCGACATCAAGCCGGACAACGTCATCCTCGAAAGCGAAGGCTCACTCAAGCTGATCGATCTCGGCGTGGTGCGCGTGCCGGGCCTGGAGGATTTTCCGCCTGAGGATATTCCCGGAACGATGGCTTACATGGCGCCGGAAATGCTCGCCGGCGAGCCGGGCAACGAGGCGACCGATATTTATGCGCTCGGCGTCACGATGTTTCGCGCGTTCACCGGCGAATTTCCCTATGGCAATCTCGACGCGGTGACCCAACCCCGCCGCAACCGGCCAACGCCGCTGGCGGACCTTCGCCCCGATTTGCCGGCTTGGCTGCAGGCCGCGCTCGGACGCGCGATCGCCTACGATCCGGCCGAGCGCTTTCGCGACGTGATGGAATTTGCGCTCGAGATGGAGGCGGGACCGTCGCGCGCGCCAGCGGCCGCACGCCGGCCGCAGACACTCTACGAGCGTTCGCCGTTACGATTTTGGCAGGGCGTCGCCGCACTGCTGGCGCTGGCGCTGGTCCTCTCACTGTGGTGGCGCTGAGCACGGACCGCGGAGGGCAACATGAAGCGTATCGCAGCCTTGGCCTTCATATTCATAGCACTCGCGACCGCACCCGTTTTGGCGCAAGACTATCCAACACGGCCGATCCGCATTCTCTCGCCTTATTCTCCAGGCGGAATTTCAGACATTGCCGCGCGCATTGTCGCCGGCAAGCTGACCGAAGCTTGGGAACAGCAAGTCATCGTTGAGAACCGGCCCGGCGGCAATGGCTTCATCGCCGTGACGGACGCCGCACGGGCAACGCCTGATGGCTACACCTTGGTCATGGCCACCGCCGGCGACGTCACCATTAATCCGTCGCTGTTCAAGAACGTTCCTTACGACGTTGACCGGGATCTCGCGCCGGTTTCCGCCGTGAGCGACGCGCCGCTCGTGCTCGCGGCCAACGGCGAGGCGCCATACAAGACGCTGGCCGATGTCATCGCCGCCGCGAAAGCGCAGCCGGGTATGCTCAATATCGGCTCGCCGGGATACGGCAGCATCAATCATCTGGTGCTGGAATCGATCGCGCTCAATACCGGCACAAAATTCACTCACGTACCCTACAAGGGCGGCGCCCCGGCGGTGCAGGCCTTGGTCGCCGGCGACGTTCCGCTTGCGATCATCGCAAGCTCGACTGCGGCCCCCCATGTATCGAGCGGCAAGATTCGCATATTGGGAATAACCACAGGCGAACGTTCGCCACTCAATCCGGAATGGCCGCCGCTTGCGCAAGAGGGTGCGGGCGATATCAACATGTCGAACTGGACAGCACTACTTGGGCCCAAAGCAATTCCGCAGCCGATCATCCAGAAGTTATCAGCCAAAGTGATCGAAATCCTCAACATGCCGGATGTCAAAACACGCTTTGCCGCCGGCGGGGTGTCGACCATTCCGTCGACGCCGGCCGAGCTCGATGCCAGGATCAAGCGCGAGCTAGCCGCGTACCGTGTCGTTATCGAAAAAGCAAATGTGCACGTAGACTGAACAAAGTCGCAGGATTCATGGTGACATGTTCAAGCGAATCCTGATTGCCAATCGCGGCGAGATCGCCTGCCGTATCATCAAGACCGCGCGGCGCATGGGCATAGCGACGGTCGCGGTCTATTCAGATGCAGATCGCGATGCGCTGCATGTCGAGATGGCGGATGAGGCAATCGCAATCGGGCCGCCGCCTGCCGCGCAGAGTTATCTCGACATTGAAAAGATCGTCGCCGCCTGCAAGCAAAGTGGAGCCGAGGCAGTGCATCCCGGCTATGGATTCCTCTCCGAGCGGGCCGCGTTTGCCGCAGCGCTGGCCCAATCCGGCATCGTCTTTATCGGTCCGAATGCTAAAGCGATCGCGGCGATGGGCGACAAGATCGAGTCAAAGAAAGCCGCGGCGCGCGCCAAAGTCTCGATCGTTCCCGGCCATCTCGGCGTGATCGAAGACGACAACCAGGCCATCGCCATCGCCGAGCAGATTGGCTTTCCGGTGATGATCAAGGCTTCGGCCGGAGGCGGCGGCAAGGGCATGCGCATCGCCTTCAACAAATCGGAGGTTAAGGAGAATTTTGCCCGCGCGCGCTCCGAGGCGAAATCGAGTTTCGGCGACGATCGGGTTTTTCTAGAGAAGTTCATCACCGATCCGCGACACGTCGAAATTCAGGTGCTTGGCGATAAGCACGGCAATGTGATCCATCTCGGCGAACGCGAATGCTCGATCCAGCGCCGCAATCAGAAGGTCATCGAGGAGGCGCCGAGTCCGCTCCTGGACGATAAAACGCGCAAGCAGATGGGCGACCAGGCTGTCGCACTGGCCAAAGCCGTAGGCTACGACTCAGCCGGCACGGTCGAATTCGTGGCCGGACAGGATCGCAACTTTTATTTCCTGGAAATGAACACTCGTCTGCAGGTCGAACATCCGGTGACCGAGCTTGTCACCGGCATTGACCTGGTTGAACAGATGATCCGCGTCGCCGCCGGCGAGCCGCTCAAACTCAAACAGGGCGACATAAGTTGGTCGGGCTGGGCGGTGGAGACTCGGATTTATGCCGAGGATCCTTATCGCAATTTTGCGCCGTCGGTCGGTCGGCTAGTGCGCTACCGCCCGCCGCCCGAGGAGGTTCGCGATGGCATCACGGTACGCAACGACACCGGCGTGATCGAGGGCGGCGAGATTTCGCTCTACTACGATCCGATGATCGCCAAGCTCGTGACGCACGCGAAAACACGGCTTGAGGCGATCGACGCACAGGCGGAAGCACTCGATGCCTTCACCATCGAGGGCATCCGTCACAATATACCGTTCCTCGCCGCGATTATGCAGCATAAGCGCTGGCGCGCCGGAAAGCTAAGTACCGCTTTCATTGCCGAGGAATTTCCTCGCGGTTTTGAACGCACGCCGCCGCAAGGCGAGGTCGCGCACGCCATCGCCGCAGTCGCCGCCGCGATCGATCATGTGCTTGGCGAACGCAAACGCAAAATATCGGGCCAGCTGAATACTGCGCTCACGCGCGAACGTCGTCGCGCAATCTGGCTCGGCCCGGACGAAATCCACGCCGACGTCGAGCGCCAAGACGACGCGATCGTCGTCACCTTTGAGGACGGCGACCGACACAGCCTGGCCTCGGACTGGGTCCCGGGCATGCCGGTCTGGGCCGGCACGATGGACGACCAGCGCATCGCCATGCATGTGCGCATGATCCCCAACGGTTTTGAGCTCGCTCACCGGGGCTTCGAGGTAAAGACTTTCGTTTATACGGAACGCGAAGCCACCTATGCCCGGCTGATGCCCCTGAAGAAGCTTTCCGGCAGCGAAAAGGGGGTGCGTTGCCCGATGCCTGGTCTTGTGGTCTCGCTTGCGGTGAGCGAAGGCCAGGAGGTCAAGACCGGCGAAACATTGGCCGTTATCGAGGCCATGAAGATGGAAAACGTCTTGCGCGCCGAGCGCGACGGCGTGATTAAAAAAATTCGCGTAAAACAAGGCGACAGCGTCGCGGTCGATGCCGTGGTGATGGAGTTTGCGTAAGCTCAAACCGTCAGCCAAGGTCGTGGGAGCATGCACGCCTTAAGCCTCATCTCACCGCAAGGGCGGCTGCGGCCACAGCCTTTCCTGGCGGCCATTGTCGCGGTCTATGTCGCCGGCGCGCTGTCGCATTGGCTTACGGTGCCGGACGTGACCGCGCGCGTCGGATTGTGGATGTTCGCCGCGGCGCAGGCGGCGCTGATCTGGCTGTGGTTTGTCTTGCATGCCAAGCGTCTCCACGACACCGGCCGCGGCGAGGGCTTGGCGATTGCAGTTGCGCTGCTTTACGTGCTCTCGCTGGTTCTGCTGTTGCTCCTGGCGACGAACTTCTTTGCTGGTTCGGAAGCCGGCCCATTAGGCAATGCCAGCGCGACCAGCGCACTCGAGCTCGTTTTGTTGCTTTACGTCGTGATGACGCTCACGGGTCCGATGCAATACGACCTGACCTGGATCGTGGTAGTTATTCTGACGGTGTTCGCCTTTGTGCCGGTGCTGGTCGCCTTGTTCTTCACGCTGTGGACCGCGACGCGAACAAGCGCGGCACAGCCGTGAGCGGACTGCGTTAAGATCAGTCCCAATGCTGCACTTCGCCTATGGCTCGAACATGCATCGCGCGGTGATGCGCAAGCATGCGCCGGAGGCCGTCGCGCTTGGCGTTGCCCGCCTTAAAGACTACCGCTTCCTCGTCACCGCGGATGGTTACGCCTCGGTCGTGCCGCATCCCCGCGGCTGCGTGTATGGGCTTCTCTGGCGGCTCACAGCGCGCGATCGCGTCACGCTTGATTTGTGGGAGAATATCGCAGCTGGACTTTATCGGGCGGAAATGCTGCCGGTCATTGTTGCCGGCAAGCGGCGGCGCGCTCTCACCTATGTCGCGCGAGCGCGTCCGCGCGGCGTGCCGCGGCCGGGCTACATGGAAATCGTGGTGGCGGCTGCGCGCGAATGCGAATTGCCGGCCGACTATGTCGCGTCCCTACGCCGTTGGCTGCCCAGGCAAGCGCTCAGCGCCGGGCATCGCAGCCCTGGAGAATTCGCGTGACGGTGCACCGGCATGTTGTCATTCGCGGCCGCGTGCAAGGCGTTGGCTATCGCGCTTGGACGGAGGTCACCGCGCTCGAGCGCGGACTTGAAGGTTGGGTGCGTAATTGTCGCGACGGTTCGGTCGAGGCGGTGTTCAGCGGACCTGACAATGACGTTGCCGCGATGGTTGCGCAATGCGGGCGCGGCCCGCCCGGCGCTCGGGTCGACGCCATCGATCAGCGCGAGGCGACGCCCGATGAAATCGCGTTGCGCCGCGCCGACGAATTGTTCTCGGTGCTGCGCAGCGCTTGACCCTGCGCGCTAGTGTGGTGAATCCTACGATTAAGCGGCCAGCTTTGGTAGGAACTTCAAATCCAAAACCACACTAGGATCTCAAATTTGCTTCCCAATTCCGAAGTTCGCAAGTGTTTGCGGCACCTCTGATGCGAACTTCGGAATTAAAGGGACACTACTAGCGCCGAACAGGGTTGAGAATTCTGCGCGGAGCGCGGCATCCACGTCGGAAAGTGAAGCCGCACAGCCGAGCTCCGCGAGCGAGGTGACGCCGTAGCGGGCGTCGGACACGCCGCACGGCACGATGCCGGCGAAGTGCGACAGATCGGGTGCAACATTGAGTGCAAAACCGTGCAGCGTCACCCAGCGTTGCACGCGGACCCCGATCGCGGCGATCTTGTCCTCGAAGCCTTGTCCTTTATCGGGGCGGCGCACCCAGACCCCGATCCGGTCGCCACGCCGCTCACCGCGCACGTCGAACCGGGCAAGCGCGCGAATGATCCATTCCTCCAGCGTGGCCACGAAACGGCGCACGTCGGGTGCGCGGCGCTTGAGGTCGAGCATGACATAGCCGACGCGCTGGCCCGGGCCATGATAAGTGAACTGACCGCCGCGCCCGACGCTGTGCACCGGGAAACGCGCGTCGATCAGCTCTTGCGGCTGTGCCGAGGTGCCGGCGGTGTAGAGGGCAGGGTGCTCCAACAGCCAAACGAGCTCCGGGGCCTCGCCGCCCGCGATCGCCGCGACGCGCGCCGCCATAAACGCAAGCGCATGATCATAGCCGACAGCCTCATCGCTGACGCGCCACTCGACCGGCGCTGAGCGGGGCGCAGGCAACAGGCCGATTGTCATGTCGCCGCGTGCGTTCGCCGTCTGGTCCATGATCGCCTAAACTTAGTCGCGCACTGGTTACATCGCTATATGCGGAGAATAGCGCAGGATAAGCCCGCCATGCGCCGCCGAAATCGCGGGCGCGACGGGGCTTGGCTCCTTAAGCGCGGCGCCAATCGCGGCCTTGTCCGGCCGCAGCCTAGCTGTTACATCCGCAGGCTGCGCGTTCGGCTCCCTCCGGACGTGCCACCCCACCCGCGGTCGTGGCGGAATTGGTAGACGCACTAGCTTGAGGTGCTAGCGGGGCAACCCGTGGAGGTTCGAGTCCTCTCGACCGCACCAAGGAATAATTGCGACGATTTTGATTTTGCGGCAAGATTTCTATCGACATCCTCACTCAGGACTCGCACCCCGAATGATGACACCACATCGATTGAGCAGATCGCTGCGTAATGTCCGCTTTCGGCGGTAAAGCGGACATCGTAACGACGCACCGCAATATCTGCTTTTGACCCTAAGCGGACCTCCTCAGGCCTGCCGTGATCGGGGAGAAGAGGTCAGCCGGCGCGTGTGATCGCTTGCCGCCTCAGGAATGGTCATCCGCCGCCGGTACGAACAGTTCGTGCGTCTGGTCGAGGCCGCGCAATTTATGCAGTCCCAGCGATCGCAGCGCGCCGCCATACGCGCGCGCGAAATCGTCGCTGACGACCAAGGGCAAGTCGAGCGACTTTGCGACCGCTTCGATCCGGCTGACCAGATTGACGCTTGGCCCGATGACGGTGAAATCGAGCCGGTCGGCCGCGCCGATATTGCCGTAAATTACAGTACCGTAGTGCAACGCGACCACTATCTTGAGCAACTCGCTGCCCAGGGATTCATGCTCGATCGCGGGCACCGCGGCCAACGCCTCGTGCGCCGCCGCCATCGCGTTCATAGCGGCGTCGGCGACTCCTTCGAAGGCCGCAAGCGGAAAGATTGCTAACAGCCCGTCGCCGATGAACTTCAGAATCTCGCCGCCGTGGTCGGCGATGGCGTGGGCCTGGGCGTCGAATACCCGGTTTAGAATGGCGATGATCTCCTCGCCGGCGACGTGGTCGGAGAGTTTTGTGAAACCGCGCAAATCGGACGACCACAAAACGGCAGCGATCGCTTCGCCACTGCCGCGGCGGATCTGGCCGGCCAACACCCGTGGGCCGGTCTGCGGGCCGAGATAAGCGATGAGTACGTTCTCGGCGATATGCTTTTGGTTGTGCATGTCGACTAGGACGGACAACAGCTCGCTGATCCGTTTTAGATCGGCGATCTCGCCTTCGGCAAATCCGCCTGGCCGGTCGCTGACATAGGTCACCATATAGGACGATGGCCCGTAGACGCCGCCGACCGGAAGCGCGAGATAATCGGTCGCGCCACGCTTCTTGAGATCATGGAGCACCGCGAAATCGAATTTCGCCTCCGGCCCGTCAAGGCGCCGGCGCAAGGTTTCGCCACCTTCGCGCACGCGCAGCACCGGATTGACCTCATACGGTATAAGGTCGCGGGCCTCATGTTTGATCATGAGCCGCACCGTCCGCCCGGTGTCTCGCCACCAGATGATGGCGGCGCCGAGATATTGCGGATGCAGCGTCCCGACATGCAGGCTCACACGCAAGAGCGGAAGGCCGGCGGCATAGAGCCGCCAGGAGAATTCGTCGATCGCGGCCGCACCGGACGTAATCCGGCGTGCCGGGCCGATCATCCAATCGGCGATGCCATTGATGCTGTCATGAGCCGGCCGTTCAGACGGCCGCCGCTCGACCGTCTCGGCGGTGTCGACCGTACGGCCTTCGACAATCAGGGTTTCGCTGCTTGCCTCGTCGGCCATCGCCTACTGAGTTGGAGCGCAAATTTAGCCCCCGTCAAGCGCCAGCCGGCCG
>JBAQBC010000007.1:0-1706 GCA_049286035.1 Xanthobacteraceae bacterium | reverse complement strand
GCTTCTTCCTGCGCCACTGATCAGCATTTCGCGCGAGCGGGCTGGTTTGTTACGATTGGCGGGTCACGACTGCGCGAGCGGTTTGTTACGAGTAAGTACGCTCGCGTGAGCCGGTCTGGCAGCTGTGATTGTAGCAACAGTTTGATGGTGCCGGCCGCCTAAAACGCCGATCAGCCGCGAAGAAGTTTGGTTCCAGCACGACTTCTGGGAGGCCGCGGCACCTGCACATCATAAAAGGATCAACATGACCACACTCATACGCCGGACCGAATCCCCGGAGGGCAAGTGTAAGGCACGGGCGACGCACGAGGCGCCGGTTGTGGCGTCCCTGGGGTTGAGAGCTGCTGCCGCTGCCGACCTATCCACATCGCTTGCGCGGTTGCTCAGCCCGGTCCTCGACGTGCTGATACGGCTCTGGCTTGCTGAAGGTTTCCTCGTGACCGATGTCCGGCAGCACATGCTGCCGGGCGGTCAAGTTATCATGCAGGATCATATCTTACCTTCGGTGTCATCGTTCGCCGGGCTCGCCGCGACGAGCTTTGGCATTTTCGTACAGACGATCTGCCCGGTGTTGCTGGCGGTCGGACTTTTCACGCGCTTTGCCGCTCTAGCGCTGCTGATGCAAGTGCTTGTCTTGCAGATTCCTGGGCATGCGCAACTCGCGCCCTACTCGGTGGCGTTGCTCACGTGGATTGTCGTGCTCGGACCGGGACCGCTCTCGCTTGACGGCATGTTCCGCCCCGGCATGGGTACAGTGGCGTTACCGTTTGTTGGCCTTTTCACCCGGGGGTTGGCCGGCCTCACCAAGCGCTTCGGGCCAGTCTACGCCTTGTTGCTGCGGCTGTGGATCGCCGCGGGACTTGCAGCCATTGCCCTGGGTGGGGTGAAAGGCCTGAGCAACATGCTCCCGGCCAGCATGGCGACATCAGCGATGGCGTGGCTGCCGCAAATGTCCGGCATGGCCGCAGGTCTCGCGCCGTGGGCACTTTTGACGCTCGCCGCGCTCCTCGCTCTCGGCCTGTTCACACGCGCCGCGGCTCTCCTCCTCATCGTCCTGATCCCGACGGGCATGGTTTCTTCGGGCAGCAATATCGGCTGGATCACTCTGCTGAACCTGCCGTTGCTTGGGTTGCCACTGTTCTATGGAGGCGGAGCGATCTCGCTCGACCATGCAATCGCTGCAGCATTCCGACGCAGGTTCCCGCCGTTTGAGGCGCTGCCCGCCGCCGCAGTGGCCCGCCTGCCGCACGTGGTGATCGTCGGTGGTGGTTTTGGTGGCGTCGCGGCGGCTCGCGGATTGCGATATGCGCCCTGTCGGATCACCTTGCTCGACCAGCACAACTATCATCTTTTCCAGCCGCTGCTCTATCAAGTGGCGACGGCATGGCTGTCGCCGGCGGATATCGCGACACCACTCCGCGAAATGTTCCGTGTCCAGGCCAACGTGCGCGTGCTGCTCGGCAAAGTGACCGGCGTGGACACGACGCTGCGTCAGATCGCGCTTGGCGAGATGCGGCTTGCATATGACTTCCTGATCATCGGCACAGGTGCGCGGCACAGCTATTTCGGCCATGACGATTGGGCAGCCGCAGCGCCTGGCCTCAAGGGAATCGAGGACGCACTCGACATTCGCCGCCGTCTCTTGCTTGCCTTCGAGGCCGCGGAGAGCAGCCAGAGCGAGGCGGAGCGACGGGCATGGCTTACGT
>JBAQBC010000006.1:0-6963 GCA_049286035.1 Xanthobacteraceae bacterium | reverse complement strand
CTGGTCGGTATCGTGACCCAGGGTGACTGCGCCATAAAAGTGCTGCTGCCCGGGCTCGATGCGAAGCAGACTCCGGTGGGCCAAGTGATGACGGGCGACCCGGTGACGGTCAAGCCGGACGACCAACTGGAAGGCTGCATGGCAATGATGTCTGCGCGCGGCTTTCGCCATCTACCAGTGCTGGACGCGGGCAAGGTCGTGGGCGTGATCTCGATCGGAGACGTCGTCAAGGACATCATCCGAAATTTGGAGCACAACGTGGGCGACCTGATGGGCTACATAATGACGGACGGCCCCGGGGGCTGACAGACGAACCGCGGTGCTTTCGCCGGCGTCCGGGAGGAAAAACGGAGGGGCACCGTTAACGGGCCACCCTCCAGCTGCCAAGGAGACTGCATCGTACCGGCTCAAGCAAATGTTTTGATAGAGCTGAGACTCGCTTCGCGCTGCAACATAAAACGCCAGCCAATGTCCGCTTCGGGTCAAAAGCAGACATGACACCGGCGAATTTCGATGTCCGCTTTACCCCCGAAAGCGGACATCCCTGAGCGCCAACTCGATGTCTGCTTTGGGCCAAAAAGAGACAAAGTGCATTGCAGCAACCAATCACCCGTCGGCGATGAAAAGCGTTTCGCGCCTCAGGCACGCCCTACGGATCGCCGCCTCCGAGAGTGCGAGCAAATTCGGTTGTATGGTGAGGTCGAGCGTCCTTGCAGTTTTGAGATTGGCCAAGAAATCGAATTTAGTCGGTTGCTCGATTGGTAAATCCCAGGGATTGGCACCGCCAAGACTCGGCCGCGCACTGGAACGTGTTGAAGCCGCTTTGACCTACCGTGAAAAGAGATGGTGATCGCGCGGCGTTCGACAAAGTCACTTGCGGGTAAGGCAGGCATTTACGAGGGGTTGCGCGCTCCTGGTCGAGCGGATCACCGCGAACCATCAGTCCCCCGACTGCGTCGCAGCCGAAGCCCAGAACTGAAAGCCGCATGCCGGTGCGGCCGAACTGGCGCATTTCCATCAGTGCCTGCGCTCATTGCGGTCCAACCGAGGCCCCAGACCAATTCGCTGGGGTTCGAACGTCAGTGCTCACTACGATGTGACTTTTTGGTCGTTGCCATGATAATAGCGCATAGCGATAATGTGATTGTCGAATGGGTAGCGATTTGCTCATAGGGCGCTGTCGCGACAGCTGGCCGTGGTCAGAGCTTCGCTGAGCCTTCGACACCATGGATGGCTGTGACCGCGCCACACGACATTCAGGAATGTCGGTTGGATCGGCCGGACCGCCAACAAGTCGCCAACACAAACCCGCATCGAACAAGGAGGTTTGCAATGGAATCGGGAGGAAACAACCAAAAACATTCCGTCACGCGACGTCGGTTTTTGAAGGACACGGGCCTTACCGTTGCCACCGCCGGCGCGGCGCCGATGCTCTCCGCGCCGTTCGTGTCACGCGCGTTGGCCGACAACAAGTCGCTGTCGATCGTGCAATGGAGCCACTTCGTTCCCGATTACGACACGTGGTTCGATAAATTCGCCAAGGACTGGGGCGAGAAGAACAAGATCGCGGTCACGGTCGACCACATCCCGGTGCAGAACGTTCCTGCACGCGCGGCTGCAGAGGCGTCGGCTGGATCGGGACACGACCTTTTCGGGTTCAACGGCGCTGGTGGCGCGCATCTCTACCGGAAGTTTTTTATCGACGTCTCGGATCTCGTGAAGGAGACCGAGAAAAAGTACGGCAAAGTCAGCATCATCGGCAAGCAGCTCGGCTACAACGCGGACGACGGCACCTGGTCGGCCTTCCCCGATTTCTACATCAACTTCCCGGGCATGTATCAAAAGAGCCTGTGGGACGAGATCGGGATGAAGCCCGATACGTGGGATAACCTGCGCATCGGCGGCGCCAAGCTGAAGGCGAAAGGCCATCCGGTCGGCATCTCGCTCGGCCACAGCAACGACCCGAGCACGACGTGGCGCGGCCTGTTGTGGAGCTACGGTGCTTCCGAGCAGGACGAGACGGGCAAGAAAATCGTGCTCGACAGCAAGGAGGCGGTCGAAGCGGTCAAGTACGCCGCCGCCCTCTACAAGGAGGCGATGACATCGGAGGTGCTGTCGTGGAACGATGCCAGCAACAACCAGTACATCGACTCGGGCGTCGGCTCGTACATCGTCAACCCGATCTCGGCCTATCGGACGGCGCAGAAGCTCAACAAGCAGTTGGCCGATGACATCTTCGTCATTGAGCCGCCGAAGGGCCCGGCAAAACAGATCATGGGTGCTGCTTCCGAATTCTACGGCATCTGGAAATTCGCCAAGAACAAGGAAACGGCGATCGAATTCCTCAAATACTACGCCGACAACTGGCCGGAAGCCTTCAACGCGAGCGAGGGGTACAATAATCCGTGCTTCGCGAATCTCGTGCCCAAGCCGATGCCGATCCTGTCGAACGATCCGACCTCGACCCCGCACGACAAGCTGTCGATCCTGCAGGACTCGGACAAGTGGTCCGCCATCCCGGGGTACCCGGGACCGGCCACGCCTGCGATGGACGAGATCTACTACGCCTTCATCATCAGCGACATGATGGCGAAGACAGCGACGGATCAATCGAGCGCCGAGGATTCGGTCAAATGGGCCACGGAGCAATGCGAGATCATCATGAAGAAGTGGGCCGGTAAGGCCTGATCGCGTAATCCCGGACCGCGCGCGTTGGTGCGCGGTCCGGACATGCCGTCGCTCTCGGTTCTCGGTTAAAAGGATTATGCGCAAGTCACGCTCCGCCCATGGGGAAGGGCGGCGCGGATGCGTTATCGATGAATATCTGGGAGGTTTCAATGGCTGCAGTATCGACAAGGAACATCGTCAAGAAATTTGGCGAGGTTCCCGCCGTCAACGGCATCAGCTTGGAGGTGCCGAACGGCGAATTCATGGTTTTGCTCGGCCCCTCGGGCTGCGGCAAGACGACGTTTCTGCGCATCATCTGCGGGCTCGAACAGCAAACAAGCGGCGACCTTCTGATCGGCAGCGACATCGTCAACGACATTCCACCGCGCGCCCGCGGCGTGGCGATGATGTTCCAGAGCTACGGCCTCTACCCGCACTTCTCGGTGCGCCACAATATCGCCTTTCCGCTGCGCACCCAGCGCGTGCGCAGCGCCGAGATCGACAAGAAGGTGGCGTGGGCTTCGCAACTGCTCGGCATCGACCATCTGCTCGACCGCCGCCCGCGTCAGCTCTCGGGCGGCGAGCGCCAGCGGGTTGCGCTCGCGCGTGCGCTGGTGCGCGAGCCGACCGCGCTGCTGCTCGACGAGCCGCTTTCGAATCTCGACGCCAAATTGCGCACGTCTGCCCGCCAGGAGATCAAGCAGTTCCAGCAGCGGGTGGGCGTCACCACCATTTACGTGACGCACGATCAGGTCGAAGCCATGGGCATGGGCGACCGCATCGCCGTCATTGACCGCGGGCAGGTGCGCCAGGTGGGAACGCCGTCGGAAATCTACGACGACCCCGCCGATCGCTTCGTCGCCACCTTCGTCGGCGCCCCGCCGATGAACATCGTCGCGCTCAATGGCGGCTATCTCGGATTCAGGCCGGAGAATTTCCTGCCTAAGGACATGATCAAGGACGCGGCTTTCACAGAATTCAAGTTCCGCGTCGACCGTTCCGAGTATCTCGGCTCCGAGCGGATCGTCTACGGCGTACTGGAAAGTTTCGATCCGAAGCAGGTGATCACGGCAAAACTTCCTCCGGCTCACGTCGCTGACGAATGGATCCGGCCCGGTGAGTGGCATCCCTTCGCCGTGCGCGACAGCGCGCTGCGCCATTTCGACGATGATGGCAAGCGGACGAGTCGCCACTAGAGGGCATTTTCGCCAATGGTCGCAATCGCTGATTCAGTCCCCAGGCCGACCGCGCGCTTCCGGTTCATCCTGGACCGGCGCGAGGTGGTCGGCTCGATCTTGGTTGCTCCGGCGATCCTCTACGTGCTGTTGCTGGTCGGAGTACCGTTCCTGATGGCGGTGTATTACTCGCTCAGCGCCTACACGATCTACGATCCCTCGTGGCGCTTCGTTGGCCTGTCGAATTTCGCGGACATCGTCGAAAATCCGGTGTTCCGGCAGACGCTTTACAACACCTTTATCTTCACCTTCGGATCGCAGATCCTCGGCCTCATCCTCGGCAAGTTCGGTGCACTGGTGCTGCTGCGCCCGTTCCCCGGCCGCAAGCTCGTCAGGGCGCTGGTCATATTGCCGTGGGCCGTGCCGATCGCGCTGGCGACGGTGGCCTGGCAGTGGATGTTCGATTCGCTTTACAGCGTCATCAATTGGACGCTGATCGCGCTTGGCATCGTCACCCGCTCGGATGCGCCGAACTGGCTCGGCACGCCGCATCTGGCAATGCTGTCTGTGATCGTCGTCAATGCCTGGCGTTTCTTCCCGTTCGCGATCGTCATCTTCCTCGCCGGCATCACCGCGGTCCCGCAGGACGTGCTCGACGCGGCGACCATCGACGGCGCCGGTTTCTGGCGGCGCAACTACCAGATTATCATGCCGATGATTCTGCCGATTGTGGCCGTCGGCGTCGTCTTCGGCATCGTGTTTACCTTTACCGATCTTTCCGTCGTCTTTCTCATGACCATGGGCGGCCCAGTGGGCGCGACCTCAGTCCTGGGCTTCTCGGGTTTCCAGACCGGCATCAATTCCGGCGATGTGTCGCACGGCGCTGCCATTTCGCTGTTCATGCTGCCGGTACTGCTCGTCGTAGTGGTGGCGATGTTGCGTTTCATCCGGCGGCGGGAGATCTGACATGCCGCGCGCCACTGTCACAAAAGCCCTGCAAGAGACCTCATTCTACGGCGCGGTTGCGTTTTTCTTGGTCCTCGCGGCCTTTCCATTTTATTGGATGGTGATCACCTCGTTCAAGACGAACGCCGACCTCTACAGTGTCACTCACATTCCGTTCTGGTTCAACGATCCGCCCACGCTCGAGCACTTCCAATATCTGTTCGAGAAAACCTTGTTCACGACCTGGCTGTTGAACTCCTTGATCATTGGCCTCTGCGTCACCGCTATCACCCTCGTCACCGCGCTGCCGGGCGCCTACAGCCTCGCACGCATGACCGGTCGCAACGGCGAGGCTCTGGGGATCGGCATCTTTCTCACCTACCTCGTGCCGCCGACGCTCCTGTTCCTGCCACTGTCACGGGTGATCGCCGGGCTGGGCTTGCAGAACTCGATGTGGTCGCTGGTCGTCGTTTATCCGACCTTCACTATCCCGTTCTGCACCTGGCTGCTGATGGGATTCTTCAAGGCGCTGCCGGTCGAGATCGAAGAGGCAGCGATCGTCGACGGCTGCAGCCTGTTCGGCGCCTTCGTCAAGATGGCGATCCCGCTGTCGCTGCCGGGAATTCTGACCGTCGTGATCTTCACCTTCACGCTGACCTTGCAGGAGTTCGTCTACGCGCTGACTTTCATATCCGCGTCTGATCAAAAGCCGATCACGCTTGGCGTGGCGACCGATCTCATCCGCGGTGACATCTTCTACTGGGGCGAGATCATGGCCGGCGCCTTGATCGCCAGCATCCCGGTGGCGATCGCCTATAACCTGTTCCTCGACCGCTTCATTTCCGGCATCACCGGCGGGGCCCTCAAGTAGACCGCACGCGTGAGGCATCGCGCCTGCGCTCAGCCATTTCATTGGCGATCCAATGGGTGATTGAGCGCTGCGTGGGCGACCAGCCGAGTTCAAGTGCAGCTTTGCCGCGCACGCGACTATTGGAGGCGAGTGAGAAAACCGCCATATTCCGGCCCCAAGCAGCAATCGCTTCCTCCGCAGACCACGATCGCGGGGCGCCAAGGCCCAGGCGGACCGCAACGGCCTTGGCGATTTCACAAAGCACCTCCTCGCCACTCTCGACATAAATGAATGTGCCCCCGCGTGCCTTGGCGAGCGCCAACACATACAACGCGGCAACGTCAGCGATATGTACGTTGGACCACCGATTCAGTCCGCGCCCGATATAACGCACGACGCCTGATGCCTTGGCTTGTCGAACTAGTGCGGGGATTTGAACGCTCTGCGCCGGCGGCCCTAAAGCATGGCCATAAATCATCGCATTGCAAAGCACCACGGAGCGGATTCCCGAAGCCGCAAGCACCAGCCGGTCAATCGCAACACGCGCGGCCTTTTCGGGCAGCGGCGCAACTGGCGTCGCCTCATCAAAGATACGCTCGGACGGTTCCCCCATGGCGAGATCGGCGACAATGCTACTGCCGCTTGAATGGATGAATGGCTTGCCGGAACCGGACAGAGCGCCAATCAAGGCCTCGACAGCGCCGCGATGATCGCTTGAAGCTGCATTAACGACCGCGTCGGCGGTCCTTGCTTCAGCTTGCAACACTGGCGTGTCATCGAGTGAACCGATAACTGCTTCAATGCCATGAGCCGCAACCAGTTCGGCCTTGGCCCTACTGCGGACCAAGCCGCGAACTCTATGGCCTGCGGCGACGAATGCTACAGCAACTGCGCCGCCAATAAAGCCATTTGCACCGGTTAGAAAAATCCGCATTTTTTACTCGGTCGTGTTGTTCGGAAATTGGATAACACAAATGGGGATTGTGCATCACAGCAAATCGAATTCCGCGACTTCCGAAATGGGTCAGAAGCGGACATCGAAGCGTCTCCAATCGATGTCCGCTTTACCCCCGAAAGCAGACATCAGCGGAGCGCATTGGGATGTCCGCTTTGTGCCAATGCAGACGTGGACTAGCTTGGCTGTCGCCGCCTAATAATAAGGATGGGCCGATGTGCTAGGCGGCGGCAGGACTGCTGGGTTGATCGCCAGGAACGATGCTCGGCTTACTTTCGGGAAGCACAGCCTTCATTGTGCAGATAAGTCCATCCGGTTTAAAACTCGTCTCTACTGCCCCACTGAATTGCTCCAGCGCGCGGCGTAATAAG
>JBAQBC010000005.1:0-1670 GCA_049286035.1 Xanthobacteraceae bacterium | reverse complement strand
GCCAATCCGCAGTACCAGCCTTCGCGGGGATCATATCGGCTCCCAAGCCACTATCGTTATTGAGGGCTACGGCTTCGCAAAAGCTGTGGCAGCTTGGCGCCATCCCGAACTCCGCATCGCAGCAAATAGTCGATTTCGATATTGCTCCCTGGCATGTGTCATCTCGCTCTTTCACCACGGATGCCCGACATATATATGCTGGGCCGGCACAGAGGCGGCAAAATGGATGCGACGGCGGCGACCTCAAAACTGGCCGAGGGCAACAGAGGCGATCAATTTATTCCGGTTCGCCTCGGGTTGACCATATTCCTCCGATTCACACGCGCGCGCGAGGCACCGGCCGCGTGGTGAGCTCGCTGAGCAGGGCGCGGTCCGACCCGCCGGCGCCGCGCGTCGCCAATTTTCTTTTTGCTTTTCGCGATGGCGGGTGCGCTCGGCGGTGGCGGTCGCGGCCGCCGCTGAGCTAGGCGGTCGATGCTGACATCACCCGGCTTGCACGAGCGCGTGGACTCTGGCTGTAGCTTCAGCGCCGGCCGATCGGAACGACGAGGACGACAACAACTTGGCCTCCACTGAGTACGAACCACCTTCATGCCCCTGCTGCGGCGGCAACCTAAGGATTGTTGAGACCTTTACGGGATCGCTCTGCCGGCCATACCCTGTGCGCAAGCTCGACGGCTTGTAGCGAAGATAGCCTTAGCGTGCTTGCACGAACCCACAACAGCAGTGACGCCGATCATCCGCCATGCTCACGGCCACGACGGCGCATTGCTCGATCTGCAATTCGTTACGCCCATCTTTGTCCTGTCAGCCCAATGAAAGTGCGATCGAGAGAAGACGGCTCCTCGAAACCACGACAATGCGGCCCGTTGCTGCCAGCCCTCCAGTCAATGGCCAACGGATTTGATTGAAGCGGCAACGAGCCGCAGCACTAAATTTCCATAGCCCAACCTCGTGTCCGGTAGTTCGGCGCGGCCGGGTCCTTAGAATAAATGACTCATAGATATCACTCAGAGATGTCACTCGGAGATAGAAATAGCTCAGGGATAATCGATGTCCACTATCAGGAGAAACCCGGAAGTGATGTGCTTTGGGCCGAACTTCGCAGTGCGTAAGCGCGATTAGGTCGCCCTCACGCTACCGCCGCGGGCGGCGTACATGTAGAGCGGTCCTGCGCTGCCCTCGACGACCTGCTGAGAGATCAACACCTTATCGACGCCATCCAGGCTTGGTAGTTCGAACATAGTGTCAAGGAGTATAGCCTCCATGATGGAGCGTAGCCCGCGCGCCCCGGTCTTGCGGTCGATCGCCCTCTTGGCGATGGCGCCGAGTGCTTCCTCCGCCACAGTGAGATCAACCCCCTCCATCTCGAACAGCCGCTGATACTGCTTCACCAGCGCGTTCTTGGGCTGGGTCAGGATGAGCTTGAGCGAGGCCTCGTCGAGATCCTCAAGCGTCGCTACGACCGGAAGGCGGCCGACGAATTCAGGGATCAGGCCGTATTTGAGCAGGTCTTCCGGCTCGACGTCGCGGAAGATCTCGCCCTGCTTTCTATCCTCGGGGGCGATGACCTTGGCGCCGAAGCCGATTGAGCCCGGCCGGCTGCGCGCCGAAACGATCTTCTCGAGGCCAGTGAAGGCGCCGCCACAGACGAATAGGATATTGGTCGT
>JBAQBC010000004.1:0-6209 GCA_049286035.1 Xanthobacteraceae bacterium | reverse complement strand
GGGCGGCGCCTACCTGACCTGGGCCTACGACGGCAGCAAGCGCGTGGCGAGTAGCGAGTAGAACGCGCGGGAGGCTTCGCTACTCGCTATTCGCTTTCCTTCACTTCCGCCTCGACATCGGCAGATATTCGCGCAGCGGCGCGCCGGTATAGAGCTGCCGCGGGCGGCCCAGCTTCTGGTGCGGGTCTTCGATCATCTCCTTCCACTGCGCGATCCAGCCGACGGTTCGCGCCAGTGCGAACAGCACGGTAAACATCGCCGTGGGAAAGCCCATCGCGCGCAATGTAATGCCCGAATAGAAATCGACGTTCGGATAAAGCTTTTTCTCGATGAAATAGTCATCGTGCAGCGCGATCTTTTCAAGCTCCATCGCGACATCGAGCAGCGGATCCTTGATGCCAAGCTCGTTGAGCACCTCGTAGCAGGTCTTCTGCATGATCTTGGCGCGCGGATCGTAGTTCTTGTAGACGCGATGGCCGAAGCCCATCAGGCGGAATGAATCCTTCGGATCCTTGGCGCGCTTGATGTATTCGGGAATGTGATCGACGGAGCCGATCTCGCCGAGCATTTTCAGCGCCGCCTCGTTGGCGCCGCCATGCGCGGGGCCCCACAGGCAGGCGATGCCGGCGGCGATGCAGGCGAACGGATTGGCGCCGGTCGAGCCGGCGAGGCGAACGGTCGAGGTCGAGGCGTTCTGCTCGTGATCGGCGTGCAGCGTGAAGATGCGGTCCATCGCGCGCGACAGCACGGGATTGGCCTTGTATTCCTCGCAGGGCACCGCGAAACACATGCGCAGGAAGTTCGAGGCGTAATCGAGCTTGTTGTTCGGATACATGAACGGCTGGCCGATCGAATATTTGTAGGCCATGGCCGCCAGCGTCGGCATTTTCGCGATCATGCGGATCGACGCGATCATGCGCTGGGTCGGATCGGTAATGTCAGTGGAGTCGTGGTAGAAGGCCGAAAGCGCGCCGACACAGCCGACCATCACCGCCATCGGATGCGCATCGCGCCGGAACCCTTGAAAGAACCGGCTCATCTGCTCGTGAACCATGGTGTGATGGGTCACGCGATCGACGAAGTCGGCTTTTTGCGACGCCGTCGGCAGCTCGCCGTAGAGAAGGAGATAGCAGGTCTCGAGAAAGTCGCCGTGCTCGGCGAGATCGGCAATCGGGTAACCGCGATAGAGCAGGATACCCTGGTCGCCGTCGATATAGGTGATCTTGGACTCGCAGCTGCCAGTCGAGGTGAAGCCGGGATCGTAGGTGAAAATGCCGGCTTCGGCGTAGAGCTTGCTGACGTCCAGTACTTCCGGGCCCAGCGTGCCGTCGTAAACGGGAAACGAATAGTTCTTGTTGCCGAGCGTGATGGTGCCGGTCTTTATGTTGGCGCCGGTCTTCGCGTCCATGGTTTTACCCTCGATATACGATTGTCCGAAACCGATAGATCGTCCGCGGCCCCGGGCTATTCCAAAGCTCGGTTTCGCCTAGCTTAAGCCGCTGTGCACTGCAAGATAATAGCCAATAATCGCCCGGGAAGGGACCGGCGGAACGAAAAATCCGCGGCCAAACGCCATCGCGGGGATCGCTGGCTAACCGGCTTGCTGCGCGGCCTGATCGGCAAGGCGGCCGAGACTCTCGCTCTTGCCGAGCACAGTGAGCACCTCGAAAATTCCGGGCGACGTCGTCCGCCCGGTCAGCGCCGCCCGCAGCGGCTGCGCCACCGCGCCGAGCTTGGCGCCGTGGCGTTCGGCAAAGCCGCGCACGGCGTGCTCGGTGGTCTCCGTGGTCCAGGGCTCCACCGCGGCAAGTTCGGCGGCAACCTCGCGCAGGAGAGCGCGCGCATCCGGGTTGAGAATGCCTTCCGCCTTCTCGTCGAGCGGTATGGGGCGGCCGGCCCACAGGAAGCGGGCGCCGTCGATGATATCGAGCAGCGTCTTGGCGCGTTCCTTCAGGCTTGGCATCGCGGCGAGCCACTGTTGGCGGAGCGGCGGCGTCATCTTGGCGGCGAGCTCGGCGCCGTCGGCGAGATGCGGCAATAGCCGCTCGATGGCTTGCACCAATTCGGCATCGCTCGTCTGTCGGATGTAATGGCCGTTGAGATTTTCAAGCTTGGCGAAATCGAAGCGCGCCGGCGAACGGCCGATCTGCGGCAGATCGAAGGCCGCGATCATTTCCTCGGTCGAGAAAATTTCCTGGTCGCCATGGCTCCAGCCGAGCCGCACCAGGTAATTGCGCAAGGCCGCGGGCAGATAGCCCATCGCCCGATAGGCGTCGATGCCGAGCGCGCCGTGGCGCTTCGATAATTTGGAGCCGTCCGGCCCGTGGATCAGAGGAATATGCGCCATTACCGGCACCGCCCAGCCGAGCGCGTCGTAAATCTGCTTCTGCCGCGCGGCATTGGTCAGATGATCGTCGCCGCGGATCACATGGGTGACCGCCATATCATGGTCGTCGACCACGACCGCGAGCATGTAGGTCGGCGTCCCGTCGGAACGCAAAAGCACGAGATCGTCGAGATTTTCGTTCTGCCAGACGACCCGGCCCTGAACCTGATCCTCGATCACGGTCTCGCCGGTGAGCGGCGCTTTGAGCCGGATCGCCGGCTTGACGCCGGGAGGCGCTTCGCTCGGATCGCGATCGCGCCAGCGGCCGTCATAGAGCTTGGCACGGCCTTCACGCCGCGCCGCCTCGCGCATCTGCGTGAGCTCTTCGGGGCTGGCGTAGCAGCGGTAAGCGTGTCCCGACGCCAAGAGCTGTTCCGCCACTTCGCGGTGCCGCTGCGAGCGCGCGAACTGGTAGACGGTGTCGCCGTCCCAGCCGATGCCGAGCCAGCTCAGTCCATCGAGGATGGCGTCGATGGCGGCCTGCGTGGAGCGCTCGCGATCGGTATCCTCGATGCGCAAGAGCATTTTTCCGCTACGGCCGCGTGCGTAAAGCCAATTGAACAAAGCGGTGCGCGCGCCGCCGATATGCAGGAAGCCGGTAGGCGAGGGGGCAAAACGGGTGACGACGGTCATGTTTGCCGGATTGGGAACGCGCGGATTTGGGAACGAATGCGAATTTGGGAAATGACGCCCATGTACCGATTGCCCCTGTACCACATATAGCTGTGAAAAGGATGACGGCGAACAAATCGGCGGTATGCGCTTGACCTGGGCTTGACCGGATCGGCCGACTTGTCCAATCCGATGGCTGACGCAACGTTACATCATGGCTGGCGAAATGTCGGTTGCTGAAAACACAACGCGCGAAGCGGGTCAGGATTTCATCCGCGATATCGTACGCGCGGATCTCGCATCCGGCCGGCACAAGACCGCGGTGACGCGGTTTCCGCCGGAGCCGAACGGCTACCTTCATATCGGCCACGCCAAATCGATCTGCCTCAATTTCGGCATCGCCGAGGAGTTCGGCGGGCATTGCAATCTGCGTTATGACGACACCAATCCGACCAAGGAAGACCAGGAATATATCGACGCCATCGAGCGCGACGTGTGCTGGCTTGGTTTCGATTGGGGCCAGCACCTTTACCACGCCTCGGATTATTTCGAGCAGCTCTACGCCTGGGCCGAAGATTTGATTCGCGCCGCCAAGGCCTATGTCGACGACCAGAGCCACGAAGCGATGCGCGCGACGCGCGGCACGCTGACCGAGCCGGGCAGCAACAGCCCGTTCCGGGGTCGTTCGGTCGAGGAAAATCTCGATCTGTTCCACCGTATGCGCGCCGGCGAGTTTCCTAATGGGGCCCGTGTGCTGCGCGCCAAGATCGACATGACCTCGGGCAACATCAATCTGCGCGATCCCGTGCTTTATCGCATCCTCCATGCCGCGCATCCGCGCACCGGCAAAGCCTGGTGCATCTATCCGAGCTACGACTTCGCCCACGGCCAGTCGGACGCGATCGAAGGCATCACGCATTCGCTATGCACGCTCGAATTCGAGGATCACCGCCCGCTCTACGACTGGTTTTTGGACAATCTGCCGGTGCCGTCGCACCCGCATCAATACGAGTTCGCGCGGCTCAATTTAACCCACACCATCCTGTCGAAGCGCGTGCTCACCGAGCTCGTGCGCGGCGCTCATGTCCGCGGCTGGGATGATCCGCGCATGCCGACGCTCGCCGGATTGCGCCGCCGCGGCGTGCCGCCCGCCGCCATCCGCGAATTCGTGCGGCGGATCGGCGTCGCCAAGGCAAACAGCGTCGTGGACGCCGCCATGCTCGATTTCGCGATCCGCGAAGAACTCAACAAGACCGCGCAGCGGCGCATGGCCGTGCTGCGGCCGCTCAAGATCGTGATCGAGAACTATCCGGAAGGAAAAAACGAAGAGCTCGAAGCCGCGAACCATCCGGACGATCCGGCGGCCGGCACGCGCCGCATCCGCTTCAGCCGCGAATTATTCATCGAGCGCGACGACTTCATGGAGAACCCGCCGAAGAAATTCTTCCGGCTCTCCCCCGGCGCCGAAGTGCGCTTGCGCTACGCTTATTTCATCACCTGCCGCGAAGTCGTGAAAAATTCCGCCGGCGAAGTCATCGAACTACGCTGCGTCTACGATCCGGCGACCAAAGGTGGCAATGCGCCGGACGGGCGCAAGGTCAAGGCCACGCTGCATTGGGTGTCGGCAAACGACTCCATTGCCGCCGAGGTGCGCTTGTACAATCCGCTGTTCAACCGCCCGGAGCCGGACCCCGGCAATTTTGCCGCGCAGATCGATCCAAATTCGCTCGAAGTGCTGACCGAGGCTCGCGTCGAGCCGGCACTGGCCGAACTGAAAGCCGGCGAGGTGGTGCAATTTGAGCGGCAGGGTTATTTCTGTCCGGACCCGGATTCAAAGCCCGGCCGGCTGGTGTTCAATCGCACCGTCGGGTTGCGCGACACGTGGGCCAAAGTTGGGGCCAAAGTTGAGGCCAAGGTCGCTGCTACGGGGGATCCAGACGGTTGATTTGTTCGGTTGGCCCTTGCCCTTCTCCACAGCCGCCGGTTGCGCTCCCGCGAGCGGGATGTGAAGCTCCGCTGATTGGTTTCCTTCCTCAGCGCGCGGGGGCTTTCGCGCCGTGGCAGCAAACGACAGGCTAGAGAACCGGGCGGTGGAAAACCGGGCGCGCTCGGGCGGCGCGCGGCGGTCGATTCCGGGCTCGATTCCGTGGCCGGAGCCGCGGCCGTTGCCCTGGCCAGGCAGCGGGCAGGGCACGCGCTGGAGCGCCGATTGGTGGCGCGCGCAATTTGGTTCGCCGGCGCGCATTCGCGAATGGGCCGCGCAGGAGCTGACGACCGGCCGGCTGTTGCCGTGGTTCGCGGTCGCCTACGGCACCGGCGTCGTTCTCTACTTCACGGCGGAACGCGAGCCGGCGCTTTGGGCGGCGGCGGTGCCTGTTGCGGTCTGCGCGCTCGGCGCGGTGCTGCTTCGCCGGCAAATCGTGCCGCAAAAGATCGTGCTCAATGTGATCGCGCTCGGCCTGTTCGGCATCGCTTTGGGCTTTGCCGTTGCGACGCTCAAGACCGCGATGATCCAGCATCCGGTGCTGCGCTTTCCGGCGTCCGGCGTCACCGTCAGCGGTTTTGTCGAACTGCGCGAGGAAAGCCAGCATACCGATCGCTTTGTGCTGCGCGTCGACCGCATCGACGGCGGCCGCATCGAGGAGCCGCCGCAGCGCGTGCGGCTTTCGGTCAAGCGCGGCATGGCGCCGGCGCCGGGATCATTCGTCGAAGTCAAAGCCTCGCTCGATCCGCCGCTGCAGCCGCTCGAGCCCGGCAGCTATGATTTCGCGCGCGATTTGTTTTTCCAGGGCATCGGCGCGTCCGGTTTTGTCCGCGGCGCGGTGAAGGTGATCGTGGCGCCGGCGCCGCAGGGCGTGCTGGCGCGCGCCGACGCCTTCGTGCAGCGCCTGCGCGACGCGATCGATGCCCGCATTCGCGCGGTGCTGCCGGGCGACGAAGGCGCCATCGCCGCAATGCTAATCAACGGCCGACGCGACGCCATCGCGCCAAACGTTTACGACGCGCTGTTTGTTTCCGGCATCGGTCACGTGCTGTCGATCTCCGGCTATCACATGGCGGTGGTTGCCGGCGTGATATTTTTCATCGTCCGCGCCTTCTTCGCCTTGATCCCGGGACTTGCCGACCGCGCGCCGATCAAAAAATGGGCCGCGCTCGCGGCGCTTCTCGTCACCGGCTTTTATCTCATCCTGTCCGGCAATCAGGTGGCGAC
>JBAQBC010000003.1:0-1953 GCA_049286035.1 Xanthobacteraceae bacterium | reverse complement strand
GGTTCAAGTCATGTTCGATGTTGTGATTTCCTCGATTGGACACATCAGAGCGGGCAAACTGAGGCCGTTAGGGGTCACGACCACTGCGCGTTTGGACGTGTTACCTGATGTTCCGCCGATCAGCGATTTTTTGCCGGGCTACGAAGCGAGCAGTTGGGATGGCATCGGCGCCCCTGCGAACACCCCGCTGGAGATCGTCGGAATCCTCAACAAACAAGTGAATGCTGCCCTCGCTGATCCAACCTTCAAAGCGCGGCTCGCCGACTTGGGGGCGGAGCCCTTCGCAGGCTCACCCGCCGAGTTCGGCAAATTCATCGTCGACTATACGGAGAAGTGGGGCAAGGTGATCCGGGCGGCCGGCATCAAGGCGGAGTGAACACCGGCGAGCGCGACTGCGGGTTTCGCACTACGGCTATGTTCGAGGATTTTTGACCAGGTCGAACACACGGTTTCACACCGCCGATCCATGACATCAGCTTCCCCTCACGCTGTTGTCTAGCCTTGTGTCAACCCGTCCAGCGGGAGCGGTTGCATGCCGAGCTCCCGGTAGGTTGCGGTCGCGGCGGCGTCGAATTCCTGTGCCTTGGCCTGATCGCCGCGCGTAGCATAGATCCCGCAAAGTGTCGTGTTGCAAAAAGCCGCCAGCGGGCGAGCTTCGCTCGTGGCAGCGAGGCGAAGGGCAATGTTAAGCTCCCGCTCTGCTTCGTCGAGCTCCTTCGGCTCAGACGCCCAGTACGCGCGGCCGATCAGGAATCTCGCCCATGCCTCGTCTCCTGTCGCCTCGTGCGCCATCGCGAGGGTTGCTGCCTCCTTTCCAAGCGTTAGAGCTGTTTCAATCTGGCGCGCTAGAAGGGACACCTGTCCGAGACGGACCAACAATCCGGGCTTGTCCACTATTAAACGCATCTTTTCACTATCGCTCACTGCCTGTTCGGCGAGTTGAAGCGCCTCCGCCACGCGGTCCGAACGGGCATAGGCAACAGCAAGAGCAGAGAGCAGGCGAATGCGCCAAGCTTGGAACGACCAGCGATCGCACAAGGCCAGACCGCGTTCCAGGGCACCGACCGCTCCCTCGATCTCACCCTTGCGAGAGAGCACGTAGCCGATTGAAAGCCAGCCTGGCAACGCGCTCAATTGATGCTTGGCGCCCTCGGCGATTTCGAGCGCGCGCTTTGCATGCCTCATGCCGGCGCTGAAGTCGCCACACTCGACCAGAGCAATCGCTAACCAGGTCCGATTCAACACGGAGGGAATGATACTCAAATTGTGACGGTCGTGACGGAGTTCATCGGCGTTGAATTCAAGGCCCTGCTCGAGCAGCAAGATCGCTTGGCGATATTCACCGAGGGCGTGATAGCTCTGTCCGAGACGGAAGAGTGATTGACCGAGCACGACCCAGTCGCCGCATTCGCGTGCAAGGCGAACGCCTGTGTCGCCAAACTCGATGGCGCGACGCTGTTGGCCGATCAGGTAATGCTGATTGCATCGGAATGCCGCGTATTGCGCGCTGCGCTGTTTGTCCCCGAGCCGGGCGAGAATGGGGTCGAGCTCATCGAGCAACCGCAGGATCCGATCGGTGTCGAAGCTCGGCAGCAGGGCGTTGCGAAGCTCGAAGCGAAGATCTACCGCCTGTCTGAGATTGTCGGGAGTTTCCGGAAATTTCTCCAGGACCTTCAAGGCGCGCTCGAAAAACCGCGCAGCATCCGCGTTGGCGCAAAGCGAGTACGCCTTGAGGCCTGAACGCTGCAGGTACTCGAGCGCTTTATCCCAGATTGCGCCTCTTTCCGCGTGGTAAGCAAGCCGCTCGACCTGTTCGGCCAGGCGGTCGGCATAGATAGTTTCGATTGCGTTGAGCGCGCGCGAATGGATGGCGCGCCGGCGATCGCGCAGCACTCCGCTGTAGGCGACGTCGTGCGTCATCCAGTGCTTGAAACTATATTGCAGCTCGGGAAA
>JBAQBC010000002.1:0-2460 GCA_049286035.1 Xanthobacteraceae bacterium | reverse complement strand
TCGCGCCCCGGTCCTAGTGCCGAGGGGTTGATGCCCAAAGCCGCCCGGGAGCGGGTTGCAAGTCCGCGCGCGGGCACCGCCCTCGCCCGCGCGATCCGGCTATGCCTGCCGGGCCACGTCCGATTGGGCGAGATTTCACTGGCGTCATGTAACTGAAATAGGGACATGTGTCAATGCGGCGGTGACATCACGTTTTCGTCATTCCCGGCATGAGAGCCGTCATCCTGAGGTGCGAGCGCAGCCGCTTCGAACAGGCGCAAGCCGCTGAGCGGCGGAAGCGGAATCGGCATGTGGCAAATACCCCAATTAGACTACGCAGATTGCGCTGCAGCTCTCGTTCGGCCACGGCCGCTCCAGCTCAGCGGCGACGTTTCCTTAATCAGCCAATTGCGGAAGGCAACGATCTCGCGCCGTGTTTCGACGCCAGGCGGCGCAACGAACCAGTAGCCCGTCAACACTGGCACAATGTGATCGACCGCAACGGCAAGACGGCCCGCCGCAAGATCATCATTGACCAGCGGCAAGCGGCCGATCGCAATGCCAAGTCCGTCGGCAGCCGCTTCCAGCGCCAATTGCACACTGTCCACGATGATCTTGCGGCCGGCGGAGACATCGATGCGGCTATGATTGCACCAGGTCTCCCAATCTTCGGCGGAAGTGGGAATTTGGATCAGGGTGGCGCGCGACCAATCCAACGCGCCGCCTCGAAAAACGTCGCGAAGGTAGCCGGGCGCTCCGACAGGGACAACGCGAGGCGCCCGAGCAGATCGCAGGACAGTTTTGGCCAGGAATCGCGGCCGCTTCGGATAGCGACATCGAATTCGTCAGATGGCAGGTGCACGATTTCACGGCTGACATCCACTGTTATCGTCATGTTCGGATACAGCGCCTGGAACTTGTGCAGCCGAGGCAGCAGCACCTTGGAGGCGAACAGGCTGAACGAACTGATTGACAGCCGCTCCTCAAAGCGTCGGCTGGGGAGCCGCAGCGTTCCCGTCGCGATCATCGCCAGGGCTTCGCTCACATAGGGCAGAAACTGGTGTCCGGCCGCGGTGAGGATGATCCCATGCGCCTTGCGCTCGAAAAGCTCGACATCGAGCCAGTTCTCGAGGGAATCAATGCCGTGGCTGAGCGCCCCCGGCGTCAGGTTCAATTCGTGCGCGGCTTGTTTGAAACTGCCGCAACGCGCGGCCGCCTCGAACAAGCGCAAGCCACTGAGCGGCGGAAGCTTGAGTGCCATGGGCGAACAGATCGTCTAGCGCGCGTATTATGATGAGAAACATCGATTTCGGCTATTAGAATCCCGGCGTGTTTGATTGAGCGATCTTCATTTGAAATGAAAAATATTCATCTTCATGCTTGGCCGCTGCAAGGCATTCAAGGCATTGATGTCTTAGAACTTTGAGGGGGCCGATTTCGTGTGAAATGCCGGGGGATGGGGAAATTGCCGGGCGATGGCGATAGGTAGAGAGAACCGGTTTCTTCCGGTTTAGGCCGACTGCGAGGCGACTCTTCCTTCGCTGTGGCCGTTCCACCTCAGCTGCGACATTTCCTTGAGCAGCCAATTGCGGAAGGCGACGATCTCGCGGCGCGTTTCGAGGCCCGGCGGCTTGACCAGCCA
Organism: Xanthobacteraceae bacterium; assembly: GCA_049286035.1. Classification (GTDB taxonomy): domain Bacteria; phylum Pseudomonadota; class Alphaproteobacteria; order Rhizobiales; family Xanthobacteraceae; genus BOG-931. Next base: position 839 of record JBAQBC010000002.1, on the reverse strand, counting down.
ATAACCGCTCATCACCGGAACAACATGATCGACGGCGATCGCAAGACGACCGGCCGCGATATCGTCGTCGATGATCGGCAGACGGCCGATCGCAAGGCCAAGTCCGTCTGCCGCCGATTCCAGCGCCAGCTGCGCGCTGCTGACGACGAATTTGCGGGCGAACGAGGCGTCGGTCTGGCTATGATTGCACCAGGTCTCCCAATCTTCGCTGGCGGCTGCGGTGTGGATGAGCGTGGCGCGCGACCAATCGAGTGCGCCGCCGCGCGTGAGATCGGCGATGTATCGCGGCGATCCGACGGGTACGAATCTGATCCGTCCGAGGAGATCGCATGACAGTTTCGGCCATGGTTCACGACTGTTGCGGATCGCGAGATCGAATTGATCGGACGGCAGTGAAACGATCTGGCGGCTCGCCTCCACGGTGACCACCATGTTCGGATACATTTCCCGAAACTTGTGCAGGCGCGGCAACAGCACCTTGTAAGCGAACAAACTGGTCGAACTGATCGACAGCCGGTCCTCAAAGCGGCGACTGGGCAGCCGCAGCGTTCCGGTCGCGATCATCGACAAGGCTTCGCTGATATAGGGCAGGTACTGGCGGCCGGCCGGGGTGAGAATCACTCCGCGGGCTTTGCGCTCAAACAGCTCGACATCGAGCCATTGTTCCAGTGAATCGATGCCATGGCTGAGCGCGCCAGGCGTCAGATTTAACTCCTGCGCGGCGCGCTTGAAGCTGCCGCAACGCGCGGCCGCTTCGAACAGACGCAGACTGCTGAGTGGCGGTAGCCTGAGTGCCATGCCGCCAAGAACAGAAACAGATAATGTTTATTCCTTGTTAT
>JBAQBC010000001.1:0-6269 GCA_049286035.1 Xanthobacteraceae bacterium | reverse complement strand
CCGCTGCTCCTACCCAGCCATCCGAACCCAATATACTGCCCTGCCCTCATTCGTGGTTGATCGCACTTGTTCGGCAACGGTTACTCCCCAAAACCTTCCCATAACCGGGACCAGAAACGCTTACATCAAAATAAGCTATTGAAATAACTGGCGCTCCCTAGGGGACTCGAACCCCTGTTTTCGCCGTGAGAGGGCGACGAGAATAGCATCTGAGCCTTGCTGTGCTGAGGCGCCGATCGAGTCCGGAACAAGGTGCCGACTGCCTGCGACCGAATTTGGCTAGTCACCGTTCAGGTGCCAGATGGGTCCCATGGAATGTCAACGTGGCCTCGTTGTTCGCAGGGGTAGCTTCCGCTCTCAGCAACGGATGAGTTTCAAGCCAGAGCGTGCGGGCGGCCGCAAGCGGATCTATTCCGGTGTTCTGCCACCACAATCCTTCATCGCCGCAACGATGGACCTCCCGGTGGTGCGCGCGACAGAGCGGCACCGTGAATTCGTCACTCACTTTGCGACCGAGCGCACGAGATTGCACGAACCGTAAATGATGAGGATCCGACGGCCGGCGACCGCAAATAAGACAGGCCTGTTTGATCACGTGCCGGATATGGTCCCGATCACGAATACGGCGCGGTTCAGGGAACGCGAGAATGCTTTTATCGATCTCTGATATCCCGGTCTTCTCGGTGATGCCGTGATCACCAACCGAAGCGTTTTGTGGATGGATTGACTCTAATTTGGCGGCGAACGCCTCCTCCACCTGCTGGGCATCGGTTGCGGATAACTGGTTCTTCGCCGGTAAGCGTCGCTGCGCCCACAGCGCCGCATCGTCCGCCGTGCCTAGGCACTCGATTTCACGGAGCAATTCAGCTCTTAAGCTCGCCGATAAAGCCACCGAAAGCCCGGAGTTGCGTGAAGGGGGACTGAACTTGTCCGCCCTGCCGCGACCTGCCCTGCGATTTGAACTCGCTGGCTGACTTCCATTGCCGACCGACTTGCTCTCGATGCTCAGCTTCACGGTTTGCGGAACCGGGCCAATCAGATCTGGGGCATCGAGATCGTCTTCACCGGCAATGCCGGCCAGCGTGAACAAGGCGTAGCGCCGGGCATAGGTCAGCGCCGCGCCCATGCGGTGCGGCCGTTCTATCTCAGCGATCGGACAAATTGGCCAGTCCGAGGCAATCCATTCGCCCGAGGAATGCGCAAGCACGGTCGTGAGATTGACGATGCCGGCCGCCTGATCAATCGCGGTCGTCTGCACGGTAGCGATCTCATGCTGACCCAAGGTCTTGCGCACGATCTCAAGCCCACTGGACAGCGGCGCATAGCGGAATTGCCGTGGACCGCCCTCCCCGCGTTGCGGTTCGATCGTGCCGGTCAGCGACTTCTCGGGATTGGTAAGCTCGATCTGCGCTTTGGCCAGCGCGGTGGCGAGCGCCGCGCTCGAAGTCCGGCGCCATCAGTTTTGACCTCGCTCCGGAGTCGGGTTATGCAGCGGTCTAGTCCGTCGATCCGCTTGACCCGGACGCCGTGCCCGATCGCTTCCTTGGCGTCCTCCGGCATCAGCGCCTTAAGCTCCGCTTTTGACCGCTCATGCTCTAGAAAGGATTTTCGGGTGCTGCGGAATATGCCGGCTGTTTCCGCCCAAGAGTTCGAGGCGCTCATGTCGACGATCCGCACCGCTTCGATCCGCGGCTTTGGCGGTTCGACACCGAAGAGGCGAGGGGGCTCGCCGCTCTCGACACATCGCCAGAACTTCCGCTCAGCCGTAACAATAAGGTGCTGATAGAGCGGATCGGCATGGGTGGTGATCTCAACCCATTTGCCGCCGCCGGTGATCACCGAGAGAACAGCGCTTCTGGCCGCAACCACCCACATATTGTGCTGCAACTGCGGCATGTATTTCTCGGCCGCAGCTTCTTCCGAGAACGTCCACGGGAGCATGAACTTGGCCTCGAATACCGCGCCGGTAGCCTCAACCCGGCCGTCGAGGGTGGCCGCCATCCAGCGCAGCGCTGGATGCCGGATCTGCCGCTGGATATCGGTAAGCGCCTGACGGGTATTGGTCTGGTACCAGCGCCGGTTCAGGTCCTCGGTCGCCAGCCCCAGCTGGACGACGAGATTGCCGGATAAATCCTCTGGCTCGACCTCGCCGCGCTTTTCCTGCCAAAGGCGCAGGAGGGCGCGCTCGTCCTCGCCCATGATGAGGCGGGCGTCCGAGCCGCCAATGAAGTGACGCCTGGTTGCGTGGGTGTTTGTCCGAATCTGCTGTTTCATGGCTAATTGCCTAGGTCGCTGGTCGTTGGATCATGTGAGCTGAATGGTATCGTACGATGCCAGATAGGTCAATGAAAAAGGTCAAGCCGCTCAGCAGCGCTCAAATTAGAGCTTCCCGAGGTCTGCTGCGCTGGAGTGCCGAGGATCTTGCGCGGGAGGCGGCATTGGGTCTCGCCACGATCAAACGCGCGGAGGCTGCTGACCACGAAACGTCAATGACGACGGCTAACGATCTAGCGGTACGGCGGGCACTCGAGGCAGCCGGCGTCGAGTTCATCGACGAGAACGGAGGCGGCCCCGGGGTGAGGCTACGGATGCGACATCAGAAGAAGAGCTAGGTCGGTGATTACTCTTCATCGTGATTTTTCGATCTCAGATTTCGTGAGTACCGGCTCGATGCCGAGATACCGGCGCAGCGCTTTGCGGATCGCGAGCGTGGGGTTGATCGTGGTCTTGAAAACGGGGCTACGGACAGCGGCCTCCGCCCCAATACAAAGCGGATCAGCCGTGCCCTCGTGATGCTCGAACCGATAACCAAAACGATGAAGTTCCTTGATCGATTTCTTGGTCCACTTGGCCGGATCTTCCCGCTCGGCGACAAACTTTATTAGACCATCGCCGCCCAGCTCTTGGGCAATTCGTTCGATGGCGCCCCCGGCAAATTGATCGCGCCGCGGAAACGGTAACCAGGCAACAAATCGTGTGGCTTGCTCGCGGAGGTCGCCAAAGATCGTGACGGCGTCTTTGCCGGTATCGTAGCGAACGCCGACAAAACGACCGTCGAAGATCTCGATCAGCCAATCGACATCGGCGTCGGTCTTCGCCCGCTTAAGCGGATCGAACCAATCGACCATCGGCCGTCCAACCCGTGGCGGAGGGCCGGTCTTTGAATCGATTTCCGTCGAGTGCTGGAGAAGAATGGTGATTGGGTCGCACACCTCGTAAAGGAGGGTGTGATACGGCAGAAAGAACGCGATTGGCCCCGCCACCGCTAAGCTGAAACCGGCTTGGTGCAGGGCAGAAATGACCGCCGAGCGCTTCAAGTTGGTCCGATCGCAGATCCGAACTCGACCGGGGCCGCGACCCTCCTCAGTGCGAACCGCCTTAAGCTTGATCAGCTCACGCCACGAGCGCACCGATAAACCGGTGCAGCTTGTGACGTCGCGATCGGTGAACCGGTCTTCCCGGTAGCGGCGCAGCGCATCATCGAGGTCGGTCACGGAGGCAGGGTATCAAAGCTGCCGCATGGCCGTCAATTTAGTAGTTGACGGACAGCCGTCAATATGGCCTAATAGCCCCTAAACGAGCTAAATGCACGGGGTTTTCAAAACCGCGCGCGACCAGCCGCAAGGACGAAAGGTGTTCCGAATTGGAGGCGCGAACTCATGGCTACCATGCAATCTCCCAACCAAGAACCTGAACAGGGATCAGGCGCGCCGCCGCGTCGGTACACGAGCGAGCACGCAAGCCTCTTCCTCGGCGATCTCTATCAGCAGGCCAGGAAGGACTTTAGCGTGTTCCGGCGCATGGTCCGGCCCAACATGCTGTGGGGTTGGTGGGCCGATGAGCTCGCGCGCGAACTGCAACAGTTTCGCGCGGACTTAATCGCGGGCAAACGCCCCATACTGGCCATCCAGGCCCCGGCGCAGCACGGAAAATCCGAGACCGCATCCGACTTTATCGCCTGGATTGCGGGCACCAATCCTGATTTGAATATCATTTACGCGTCGTATAGCGACGAACTCGGCACCAGGGCGAACAAAACTCTGCAGCGCACGGTATAGTCAGAACCGTTCAGTAAAATCTTTACTCTTCAAATCGGCACCCAAGGTTGGGCGGCCAACAACAATTTAATCGAATTCGCCGGTCACCGCGGCTCATTTCGCAACGTCACTGTCGATGGCGGTATCACCGGCTTCGGTCTCGACTTCGGCATTATCGACGATCCGTTCAAAGGTCGCGCCGACGCCAATTCCAAATTGATCCGCGATAAGATTTGGCTGTGGTTCACCGACGACTTCCGCACCCGGTTATCGACGAACGCCGGACTGCTGATCATTATGACTCGTTGGCACATTGACGACCTGCTTGGCCGCTTGTTGCAGCAATCGGGTCTCGAGGTGCGCGTGCTGCGCTACCCGGCGCTCGCACAAGAAAACGAAGACCACTGGATGAGCGACTGGCAACTGACAAGTGAGGGGTGGCTTCCAGCATGGAGACATATTCGGCGGTCTAACGGCGCAGCACTCTTTCCGGAGCTCAAGCCCAAGAGTTTTTTGCTGGAACAGCGCGAACTGCTTCCTCAGTCGTCCTGGGAATCTCTTTACCAGCAAAATCCGATCATTGTAGGCGGCGGCCAACTGCCGATCGAGAAACTGCAGGTTCTGCCCTTTTTCGATCGCGCCAATATTCGTTCGTCGGTCCGCTATTGGGACAAAGGGGGGTCGGCCGGCAAAGATGCGGCGTATACCGCCGGCGTGCTGATGCACAAGATGAAGGACGAGACATTCGTGATCGAGCACGTTGTGCGAGGCCGCTGGAGTTCGTTCGAACGCGAGCAGCGCATCAGGAGGTTCGCAGAGGTCGATAAAAAAATGTGCAAAAACTATTCGATCGTGGTCGAGCAGGAGCCGGGCTCTGCCGGCAAAGAAAGCACGGAAAATACGATTCGCAACCTAGCGGGCTTCCGGGTCTTTGCAGATAGGGTCACCGGCTCGAAACAGGTGCGCGCGGAGCCCTTCGCGGCACAGGTCCAGGCAGGCAATGTCTGCTTGCGGGCCGGCCCTTGGGTCGAGGCATTCCTCGACGAATGCGAAACCTGGCCGAACGGCAAATACAAAGACCAGGTCGACGCGGCAGCCGGCGCCTTCAACAGGCTGATCAAACCGCATTCTTATGACACCACGTATGCCGGTTTCGACCCGTGGTGATCCATTCGATGCACATCTGCGATCCTAGTATCGCTCAACACAAATGAGGAACAAATGCGCACACAACAACCCGGCACCTTCAAGAAAGGACACAAGAAACTCGGCGGACGTCAGAAAGGCACGCCGAACCGTTTCAACAGGGATCTCTTACAGGCGATCGTGCAAGCAGCCGACCAAGTCGGATCGGACGGCAAAGGCAAAGGCGGAGTTGATGGTTATCTGCAGATGCTTGCCGGTAAGAAGGAGGGTTATTTTGTCGGTCTGTTCCGGCAAGCGGTGCAAAAACAAGTAACGGCGACCGAGCCTGAAAACGAGGTCGTATACTCGACCGAGCAAGACTTCCGGCAAGCGCTGCTCGATCGCGGCGTACATCCGACATTGCTGCCGCCACCCCCACGAGACTTTAACGAAAGGCCTCCTATCAATGGCGACCTAAAGCCGCCGAAGCCACCGCGGGGATGGCAGTGGGTATTGTGCAAAAAAAGTGAATCCGCCGAACTCAACGAAGAACAAGTGGATGACCCGAATGCAGAGGATGAGGCGTCCTCCAAAGAAGTCGATCCGGACGACGGACCCAAGGGCTCGGCTATGAACCCAGTCCCCGGGCTGGAGGTGGGAGTACGATCTGAAATTTGGCTCATTCTACCCAGTGCGCTACTCAGTAGAAACGAAGCTGGACATAGATCCCGACCGCTACAAACCCGGAACCCCACTATTTCGCCACTACTGTAGTGGTTTGGCTCTAAAGGGGCCCCATTTCCCTGGGGCTTGATAAACTCGACGGAGGTTCGGTCCGAGCCATCGACGAGAACGGCGGCGGTGTTGGCGTCCGGTTACGAAAGCGGCAACATGAAAAGGTATAGAAGGAGGCCTTTAGGCCCGGCTTAACTGACTTTCAGCATGTTTTTTAGGCAGAACTCCCCGGTGTGGCAAAACCATCACACCTAAGCAATTCCGTAACCGGCCCTGTACTAGACTGATTGCGGCCGCGGTTCTGCCGCGATCGGCTGGCGAATTTTGAACCGTTGGGGGTGGGGTATGTCGGTAGGCCGTCGGGACATCGTC